>JAEWSN010000164.1 GCA_023459915.1 Bacillota bacterium | reverse complement strand
GATGCAGCAATACTTCGGACAGAAGGGCAACCTCCATCGGTCGAAGCGACCGCGTACAGTCCCTTCGTTGACGATGAGCAAGCCCTCTGGCCTGATGCCATTGCTACTTTTTCGGTGAAGGCGCCGCTATTGATTGTTATGGTCGACTCGCGTGTGCCGCCGTGGCGTGCGTCGTGCCTTCCGGTAATGGCATCTGGCCCGTTTACAGTGAGGGAACCGTCGACACGCATGGGCGTCCCGTCATTTTCTCTGACGTTGTTGACATAGGTACTTCATGGCACTTCTCCTTCAAATCAAACCATCCACTGACACAAGAAACCATTACCTCATACGGTCGCGATCATCCCCAGGGCAGCTTGATGACACCGCGCCTGAGATATCCGGACTGTCCGTTGTGGCTGCCGGGCAGGTGCGCGTCGTGCGGAAACTGGATGGCGAACATGCCGGGTTTGAGTGTGACGAAATCGCCGGTTCCTTTGAAATATTCGATATCATCTTCCGGATCGTATGCCTTTGTGCGTTCTCCGAGCAAGGATGTGTCGGTATACCCGAAATACTCCTCCCCCATCAGGATGAACTGGATGTCCGTGGTGTGACGATGCGCTTCCCACATGTTGTTGTTGACCGGAACGGTGTCGCTTTCCTGTATCAGGTAGGCAATGCCGTTATCCGCCGTATGCCATCCCGGGTCGAGATCCAGCTTGTCCAACTGCTCCAGAAGATGCAGGCCCTCCGAGATCCTGGGATCGAGGGGTTTGTAGCATTCCGCATTTTTCATCCAATCCACAATCACAACCATTTCTCCTTCCGCACCGTTCGTTCAGGCTTCATCCCCATGACCAGCCCCTACCCCCAGTGTAAGGCTTGGCCCTCTGTCCGGCAAGAATTGTTACGGTACCTGGTACCGTAATACTCCTGTAACATTGATCGCTTGCGAGGGGGGTGCCTGAGGGATACACTGTCTCTCAGGTGCTTTGAGATGGTTTCGGCTGGTGCAATCGGGAGGGAAATATGACGCGTTGCCAATGGGTCAAGCAGAGTTCGCCCATCTATGTTGCCTATCACGACCAAGAGTGGGGTGTGCCCGTATACGATGACGCTAAGCTCTATGAGATGCTGTTTCTGGAGTGTTTTCAGGCCGGACTGTCCTGGCTGGTTGTCCTGAACAAGCGGGAAGGGTTCCGTGCGGTGTTCGATGGGTTTGACCCGGTTCGAATTGCCGCCTATGGTGAGGACAAAATCGAAACGCTGCTCCAGAATGCCGCGATCATCCGCAGTCGGGGGAAGATCAGAGCAGCCATCAACAACGCACGGATCTTTCTTTCCATACAGAAGGAATTCGGTTCCTTCTCCAAGTATCTCTGGGGCTTCGTGGATGGAACGCCCATTGTGAGCCGCGATGGGCATCTTCCAACCAAAACGGATCTGTCGGACCGCGTGTCGGCCGATCTCATCCGGCGCGGCATGAAGTATGCCGGATCCGTGACCGTTTACTCCTACCTGCAGGCTGTCGGCGTGGTCAATGATCACGACAGCGCTTGTTACCGTCATCCGGATCAACAGCGTGAAGCGGGGGGACAGGACAACTGAGAGGACTGGGCCCCATCGTGTGTCGTATAATGGATCCCATAAGCCGGTGTGACCAATGTGCGACCCGGTTGATGGAGGATCCGATGAAGGCATTGCATGCACCACGGGAAGGCACATCATACGATCCTTTTCCTGTGCGGTTTTTTGCCCTGTATTTCGTTTTTTACGCGGCACAGGCGCTGTATGGCACCTATATGAACCTGTTTCTGGGCAGTGTGGGATTTTCCAAAACCCAGATTGGACTGATGGTGTCCCTTTCCACTGCTTGTCTGTTGATCACCCAGCCGTTCTGGGGCATACTCAGCGACAAGGCGCGCTACAAGAATACCGTGGTGGCAGTGCTGATGGGCATGGCCGGTCTGTTTTCCCTGGCTTTCCCGAGAATACAGAAACCCGGAGTTATGACGCTGTTTGTCTGTCTCATGGCCATTTCCTTTTTCCCCATTGCGCCGTTGAAGGACAACATCACCCTGGAATATTTGAATGATAAAAAATGGGATTTTGGACAAATCAGGATGGGCGGTACCATTGGATACGCACTGACTGTCCTGGTGGTGGGGATCCTCATTCAGGATGCCTACGTGAGGATTTTTCCGATGTATGCCGGCATCATGTTTCTGGCCATGCTGCTCCTGTTCACGCTTCCCAGAGTGCATGGGCATCGCCACGGAGAAAACCGGGCGCCGGTACGGGTCATTTTTCAGGATCCCGCCCTGCTGTGCCTGCTGTTCTTCAATCTGGCCTACATGCTTGGCACCAGCATGTTCTACAACTATTATCCGTTGTATTTCACCGGAATCGGTGGCAACAGCAGCCTGGTGGGCATCATGCTGTTTGTGTGCGCGATTGCCGAAGTTCCCTTCTTTTTCTTTGCCGGACGACTCATCAAGCGGTTTGGTGTCTACGCGATGATATTGACTGCGGGAGTCGCCACTTCCCTGCGCTGGTTCCTGCTGTATGTGCTGACCGATCCGGTGCTGATCATCGCCGCCAATGCCCTTCATGGCGTTGGTTATGTCATGGTGATGTACAGCATGGCCACGCACATCAACACGCATGCCCCTAAGGAACTCCGGGCAACCGCACAATCCCTGATTGCGCTGATTTCCGCGCTCTTTTCCCGCGTGTTGTTCGGGTATGTCGGTGGCGTTGCCTCGGATCGGTTCGGTGTGGAAAACATGATGTTGTTTTCCAGTCTGGTGGTGCTTGCCGCCAGCCTGATGTTTGCGGTATGGTTCAAGCTGGTTGAGAAGAAAGCAGCGACCACGCAGTCGCGGCGGGAAGAGGCATCGAAGTGAAGGATAAACGTTGCATGACGCCAGACGAGTCCCCTGCAAGACCTCTATTTGCTTCGCAAAAAGAGGATAAACGTTGCATGACGCCAGACGGTGCGTTGGCATATCCCTTCCAGAACCCGGAGCTTGCGCTTGAAGACCGTGTGGCGGACCTGCTTTCCCGCATGACGTTGGAGGAGAAGGCTTGTCAGCTGGACATCTACTCATCAAGCGAGTTTTTCCCGGAAGGCCAGGGACAGGCAGAAGTCCAGGGGCAGGCAGAAGGCCAGGGGCGGGCAGAAGACTCAGCTGTACGGTTCAATCTGGATGCATTTCTTGAGGTTGTGGGTGCTGCCGGCATGGGTTGCCTGCAGAACCGGAACACGTCGGCTGCCGTCAACAACCGAATCCAGCGGGCTGTGCTTGAGTCATCCCGACTGCCCATCCCCGTCCTGTTGAGTGAGGAAGCCCTCCATGGGTTGATTTGGCCCGGGTTTACCATTTTCCCGCAGCAGATTGCGTTGGCCGGTACCTTTGAACCGGAACTGGCTTTTGCCCAGGGGCGTGCCATCGCAACCGAGGTGCGCAGCACCGGGGTGTGCGAAACCTGGTCTCCTGTGCTGGATTTGGCGCGGGATCCGCGCTGGGGCCGTGTGGAGGAGGGGTACGGAGAGGACACGCATCTGGCATCCGCGTTCGCAAGGGAAATGGTCAAGGGCCTGCAGGGCGATTCGCTGGCAGCGCCGGATGCCATTATTGCCGAGGTGAAGCATTTCACCGGCTATGGAGCCCCGACAGGTGGCCTGAACTGCGCGCCGGCCGTGTTTGGCCGTCATGAGCATGAGGCGTACTGTCTGCCGGTGTTTGAGGCGGCATTCTCCGCGGGTGCGGTGAATGCCATGTGCTCGTACAATGCCATCGACAATGTGCCGGTGGCCTGTGATCGTTCCCTGTTGACGGATTGGCTGCGGGGCAAGGCCGGCATGCCCGGATTTGTCCGTGCGGACATGACTGCGGTGGCCATGCTGCACACCTGCCACTTCGTGGCAGACACACCACGGGAGGCCATCCGCATGGGCATCGAAGCCGGTGTGGACATGCAGTTGTACGATTTTCCGCATGTCTTTTATCAGGAAACCCTTTGCGATTTGGTCCGAAGTGGAGACCTGCCGAGGCTGTGCTGGATACGGCCGTATCCAGGGTCCTGCGCGTGAAGTTCATGTTGGGGCTTTTTGAAAGACCGTATGTCGATGAAACCCTTTCCAGCAAGGTGGTGCACTCATCCGCACATGTCGCGGTGGCGAAAGAGGCGGCGCGAAAAGCCATCTGCCTGCTGAAGAATCAAGGGGAGCTGTTGCCGCTCTCCAGGGATCTGGGAACCATTGCTGTGCTGGGCCCCAGCGCGGCGGACCCCCGATTCGGAGACTATACGGGCCTCTTGGAAGGGCCCGGGGTGGATCGCCAGGCCTTTGTGACCGTGCTTGATGGCATCCGCAAGCTTGCCGGACCGCGGACAAAAGTGCTTTATGCGGCGGGATGCGGCATACTGGATGCTGATTTGAAGCCGGTTCCAACACAGTGGTTGCGTCCGTGGCGACCGCAAGAATGCCCGGACCAAACGGGTGAAGCGGTTCAAACGTCTGCTGGGGTTCAAACCCCTGCAGCGGTTCAAACACCTGCAGGGGTTCAATCCCTTGCGAATGAAACAGGACTGACCGGCGCCTATTTCAACGGGCATGGGGAGATGGGCGCACCCGTGCTGACCCGCGTGGATCAGCGGATTCAATTCAACTGGATTTACTCCAAGCCGGGAGAAGGGGTGGACGCGGATCGTTTCAGTGTGCGCTGGACGGGGCAGATGGTTCCCGACAGAACCTTTTCCGGCATCCTCGGGGTCGTTGGACTCGACAGCATGCGCCTGTGGGTGGATGGTGTGTTGTTTGTGGATGCCTGGGACAAGGGCGATGTGGAAACACACAAGCCGTTCCGCTTTGAAGCAGGTGTTGCGGTCGACATTCGGCTGGAATTCCGAAACGACCAGCGTGGCGCGAAGGTGGTGTTTGGGTTCCTGGAGGAGACACCGGATTTGGAGGAAGCCGTCAGGCTGGCGACCAGTGCGGATGTGGCGGTGGTCTGCGTGGGAGACAGCGAGGACACCTGTGGGGAAAACCTGGACCGGGCGAACTTGGATTTGCCTGGGAGACAGCCGGAGCTGGTCCGTCGCATTCACGCCACGGGAACGCCGATGGTGCTTCTGCTGCAAAATGGACGGCCCCTCTCTCTTGCCTGGGAGGATGAACATGTGCCGGCCATTGTGGAAGCCTGGCATGTTGGAGAGCAGGGCGGGCTGGCGATTGCGGAGGTGCTGTTTGGGGATGTGAACCCTGCAGGGCGGTTGCCCCTGTCGTTCCCGAAGCATGTTGGACAGTTGCCTGTACACTACAACCGGAAGCCATTTGGTGCCACCAAATATGTGGAGATGGACTGGAATCCGTTGTATCCTTTCGGATATGGGCTCTCCTACACCCGGTTTGCCTATTCTGACCTGGTGGTTTCCGCCACATCCATCCGGGCTGGCGAAACGCTTTCGGTCTCCTTCCGCGTCACCAATACGGGTGAACGGGCGGGTGAGGAAGTCCCCCAACTGTATCTGCACGATACCTTCAGCAGCGTCATCAAGCCATACAAGGAGCTGGCCGGGTTCAAGCGGATTTTCCTGGAACCCGGGGCCTTCTGTGAGGTTTCTTTCGAGGTGGGAGAGCGGGAAATGCGAACACTCAACCGGGCAGGGGAGTGGGTGGTGGAACCGGGCCAGTTTGAGGTGATGGTGGGTCCGGATTCGGCACGGGTCTGGCTGGAGGGCGTATTCAATGTGATGGTACCAGGTACCGTACTTGCCATGCATCCATGATACGGTACAATGAAATCGCTGAAGGCGACACAGAGCCGCACTGAAGGCGGGACGGGGGCGCGCATGGCATTTCTCATGGGAATCGATTTGGGCACGTCCAGTGTGAAGGTGCTCATCCAGGATGAAGCGGGAAAGACGCAGCACGTCCGCAGTCGTTCCTATCCAATTGATGTCCCCTGTGAAGGCTGTGCGGAACAATCTCCAGTCGGTTGGTGGGAGGCGACGTCTGCGGCCATCTCGGAGGCGATCCGCACATCGGGTGTGCCCGCCGCGGCGATCAAATGTGTGGGACTCTCCGGACAGATGCATGGCACGGTGCTCATCAACAAACAGCATCAGGCCATCGGCCCCGCCATCATTCACTGCGATCAACGCTCGGGAGCGCAGGTGAACCGTGTCTATCAGACCGTTGGCAGGGATGCGTTCCACGCTGTCACCAGGAATCCCCTTTTCCCCGGTTTTCAGCTCGCCACGTTGCGCTGGTTGTTGGAGAATGAACCGGAGCGGTATCACAAGGCTGCCCTGGTCTTGTCTCCCAAGGACTATGTACGGCTGCAAATGACAGGAGAGGCGGCAACCGAATACTCAGACGCATCCGCGACGCTGGCCTTCGACATGAATGACCATCGGTGGGCAGATGAAATCATCACCTCAATGGGACTGAAATTGAGCAAGTTCCCGCCGATATACCGTTCTCTGGCCATTGCCGGAGAGATGACAGCAATGGCCGCCGCTAAAACCGGGTTGGCCAGGGGGACGCCGGTCATTCTGGGCGGCGCGGACCAGCCGATGCAAGCGTTGGGGAATGGTGCCGTTTTGCCCGGTGTCATGACCTCCACCATCGGCACAGGTGGACAGATATTCACGCCCATTCGCACCTGCCGGTTCGATGAAAGCTACCGAACCCTGACATTCCACAACCTTGAACCACAGACGTATTACGCATTGGGTGCGATCCTCAATGCGGGACTCTGTTTGAAGTGGCTGAACGAGAAGGTGTTGCATTATCCTGATTTCAACTCGCTGTCGGCCGCTGCGGAAGCGGTTCCGCCATCAAGCCTTGGGTTGCTGTTTCTGCCGTATCTCACGGGGGAGCGGGTGCCTTTTGCCGCCAGGCCAATGACAGGTTCCTTCATTGGCTTGACATTGCAGCATGATGGCGCCGCGATGGCCAGGGCTGTGATGGAGGGCGTGGTTTTTGCGCTGCGGGAACGGGTTGACGCCATCGGTTCCGCCGAAACCATTCATCGCGTGATCGCTTCCGGGGGTGGTGCCAATTCCAGACTGTGGCTGCAGCTTCAGGCGGACATTTACAATCGGGAGATCTTCAGATCCAACATGACGGAACAGGCTTGTACCGGCGCGGCGATGGCGGCCGGGACAGCAATTGGCATCTACAAGGATTTGGCGGAAGCCTGTCGGAGAGTCGTGAAGCTCAACCCTGAGCCGGTCACTCCGAAACCGGAAAACGTGAAGCGGTATGACGCGCAATATGCCAGATACCTTGAGTTGGCGCGGCAATACGCCAACGATGAAACAACCGAAGAGACCTCCAAATAGCGGATTCGCCACCACGAAACGACAAGGGGGACTGTCCCCCTGTGCAGACAAGAAAAAAGGGAGACCGTCCCCCTGTGAGTACAAGATAGAAAGGGGGACTGTCCCCCTGTGAGTAAAAGAAGGAAAGGGGAAGGTCTCCCTGTGAGCGCAAGACGCAGAGAGGAACCGGGCAGCGATTCTTTTCGCGCTCAAACCATTTTGACCGCAATGCTGAATCGTCCCAGGCTATCCTGTTGGGCAAGGGAAAGGTTGTGGTCTGTGATGACGATGTCCACTTCCTCTGCTGAAAACTGGCTGGCAACGCCCTGTTGATTGAATTTGGATGAATCGGTGACCACGATGATCTTGTTGGCGCGTTCGGCCATGGCCCGCGCGACTTCGGCCCGCTGCAAATCGTTGCAGGTGAACCCCATGTCCGGACTGAACCCGTCGCTGCCGACGAAAAACTTGTCGACATGAAACGACTGCAGGCTTTTTCTGGTGAGAGGCCCCACCAGCACCTCGGACTCATGCTGGTAATCTCCGCCCAGCAAAACCACCTTCACACGGTGCATGCCGCGAAGCTGCCGGCAGATGAACACCGAATTGGTAATGATGGTCACACCCCTTTTTTCTGCGAGCGCCATGGCCAGCAGCACATTGGTGGAACCGGACTCAATCAGCACCGACTCACCATTGTCGACCAAGGATGCGGCTTCCCGTGCGATCGCCAGCTTCACCTCGTAGTTGATGGCCAGCCGGCTGTTCATGTCGTCCTGGGAAAGCGGCATGGCGCCGCCATGATAGCGCCGGATGCGACCTGCGTCCTCCAGTGCGCGCAAATCTTGCCGGATGGTGACCTGTGAAACGCCGAAGCGTTCCGCCAGGGAAGCCACATCGGTCTTTTGCGATTGTGCGACCACTGTCAGAATGGCCTGTTGCCGACTGTTCATTGAATGCTCCGTTTTCCGCATACAGGATGCTACATGCCAATACTATACCATGATGCCCGCGAATGCTGCAGCATTTGGCCGATCGTCATTCTCCGCGGGCTTGTTTCGTGACCTCCGGATATGGCCGCGCCCTGCGGCAAAGCGTACGATGAATGGGCATCCGGAGATTTCGGGTGACAACAACAGTGGTTCTTCCGATGAAGAACCCGCGAGGTGGGAAATGGGACGTTGCACGAAAAAATGGTTGTCCCTGTTGCTGGTGTTTTTTGTGTTGTCGGCAGTATGGCCGACATCCGCCACAGGCGGGAATGATCTGATGTGGCCGACATCCGCCACAGACGGGAATGATCTGATGCCGACGACATGGAACAGCTGGCAGCAGGCGGCGGCGCTGCATGAACTCGGTTTGTTTGACGGCATCAGCACATCCGTGTTCAATCCCGGATTCGATGCGCCGTTGACCCGTGAGCAGGCGATGAAGGTGATTTTACAGACGCTGGGAGTCCCAGTCGACCTGTCCGCGATGAGTCCGTTTTCAGATGTTTCCGCCTGGGCGCAGCCCTATGTGGCGAAGGCCCATGCAATGGGCATCACCAGCGGAAAAACCGCGACCAGCTTTGATGGCACCGCGCGTGTGACCGCGCGGGAGCTGCTGACTTTTTACCTGCGCGCAATGGGAGAATCGTCTGCCGAGGCTTGGCAGCAGACATTCATGTTGGCTGGAAATCTCGGGTTGCTGAACAGCCTGGACTATCAGAACCAGGAGGCCTTGTCTGCGGTTGCGTCCCGTGAGACCCTTGTTGCGGTGGCCTGCGACGCAATGCAGCAGCTGGCGCGGGAGAAGGTGAGAAATGCGCCCGATGGTGGCGGCGCTGAGGATGAGGATGTGGTGCTCTGGTCGTTGATGGCGCTTCAAAACGCGGATCTTGACCGATTGTCCGCATTGATTCATCCCGTCAAGGGCGCGTTGTTTTCCGCGGATCCCCAAATCGAGGAAGTCTGGTGCACCCATGTCATGCCGGATACGGTCAAGCGTGTTTTTGAAGAGGATGCGAGCTTGCTGTGGGGCATTTCCAGCATCACAGGAGAACCCATCCAGCTGGGCTTTGACGCGTATCTTCAGCATCATGTCAATCGGGTGAACTACCGGGAATCCTTTATTGGTGTGCAGTACGGACTGGTGACGGCCAGAGGGAACGCGCCACTGAATTATCGTGCGCTGTTCCCGGAGGCCACCGCGGTGGAGTTTTTCCATCCGGGAACCCAGGCGGTGGAAGGGCGGGATTTTTCCTCGTTGATCCTCCTGTTCGAAACCTATGAAGGCCGGGTGTATCTGGTGGGCGTGCTGAGCAATTACTGGATGGTTTGAGTTCCGGATTGCATGCGGACGCCACGATGGCCGCGGGTCAGCCCCTTCTGCCGTGGCGGCATGCCCCGAGTGGAATGCCCGGGAAATCCTGTTGCGTGGGTACCGTCTGCTGGCTTTCATGCAACGGCGTTGGGATATCCGCTTTGCATATCGGGAAGACAGGAGGTCTTGCTGTTTCTCGAGTTTGTCCCGGATGAAACCGCCTGATACTGCGGCGCTGTTTGGTGGTAGAATAGGGTCAGATTGGTCTTCTCACGGATGGATGGATTGGTCACCATGAAAATGGATGTGACTTCCATTTCCGGTGAAACCGATGATTGCCGACGGAGCGCGTAAAAATGAGCAAGGGGCACGAAAGACGACAATTCGACGAGGTTTTTCGGGCGGAAGCGCTTCGGGGAGAGCGAATCCACTGGTTTCTCCATTGGTTCCTCTATGGGATGGCCCTGGCCCTGTCCGGGGCGGTTTTTTTCATCCAAGGGCGGGTCGTCGGCTTGTATGGCATGATCCTGTCCGCGACCTGTCTTGTGTACAACGGCTTATCCGCCTGGCCCATTTTTCATGACCGCGTCTATCCCTGGATGCGGTATCTCACCGTGACGCTGAACCTGGTATCGCTGACCATCTACACCTATTTCGACGCCGTGCAAAACTCCACCCTGGCACCCGCGACCACCGCGGTGCTCCTGCTGTATCCGGTGTTCATCTTCATGGCTTCGTTGCGCATGGATCGGGGCATCATTGTGTACACCACGTTTTTGAGCCTGCTGAGCATCAATGGGCTGTATTTCTGGTTCTACCCCATGTTCGATCCGGTGATTGCCCCACAAATCGTCTCGGCCGACATTCTTGGCCAGGTGTACCGCTCCTTTTACCTCATGGTCTGCGGTGTGATGATGTACACCGTTCCCATGACCATGCGCCGCATGCTGCTCGCACAGGACAAGCTGGCCAGGGAAAGCTCCGCGCACAAGCGCTCCGCCGAGCAGGATCCGCTGACAGGCATCGCAAACCGCCGGGCCATGGAGCAGGAGCTGGAAGCCTTCATCCAGACGGCGCGGGAGACGGAGAACAGGCTGGCGCTGTTTTTCATCGATTTGGATCATTTCAAGGGGCTCAATGACACGCTGGGCCATGATGTCGGGGACGAATTGCTCCGCGCGGTGGCGGCGGATCTCGCGCATGCCATCCGCCCCAACGACATGGCCGCGCGCCTTGGCGGCGACGAGTTTGTCATCCTCATGGACAATCCAACCAGCGTGGAGGATGTGGGACATTTTGCCACGCGCCTGCTCCACACCGTGGCGCGGGACGTCCCGACGGAGGAGGGTTTCGTCCGCATCACCGCCAGCATCGGTGTTGGTCTGTTTCCCAAGGACGCTGTGGAATCCGGTGAATTGCTCCGTCGCGCCGATGAGGCCATGTACCAGGCGAAGCGGGCAGGGAAAAACGGGTATGTCTTTGCCAACAGCGCAACGGATGTGGGATAATCAACCGGTTGGGCATCAAGCATTTCTGAAGGGAATGGACATGAGAAAACGTGTTGCGCCGCATTTCAACACCCGGTGGCTGATTGGTCTGGTTGCTTTGCTCACGGCCTTTCTTTTTTTTGCTTCCAGTACCGGCGCCTGGGCTGAAACCCTTCCGTCGGTACCTGTAACGGCTGCAATCCCGGCTCCGGTGTCCGTATTGGCTGAAACCCCGCCGCCGGCATCCACGCCTGGAGTCCCCGCTCTGGCCGGGGAGGCGGTTTCCGCCGTCCCGAACGGCTCGCCGGTTGTTCTGGACGGGGAAGTCCGCGTCATGCAGGCCTACACCATTGAGGGAAACAACTATTTCAAGCTTCGGGAACTGGCGCGCGTCCTGGCGCACACCCCCGCGCAGTTCGATGTGCGGTGGAACGCGCAGGAGAAAGCGGTTGAAATGATTTCCGGCGTCCCATACGATCAGCCACCCTCCGAAGGGGTTGCCGCCGGCATTCCCGCCGTGCGTGCATGGCCGTCCGCTTCACCGCTGTATCTTGATGGTGCGCCCATTTTGGTGACGGCCTACACCATTGAGGGCAGCAACTACTTCAAGCTGCGGGACATCGGCCGCCTGTTTGGGTTTTCCGTCACCTGGGATCCCGTGGGCAGGCGGATTGTCATGGATGCCGGTTTGCCGTACGAAGCTCCGGTGAATGCGGCATCCGATGATCCGGATGCGTCTGCGCCGGCGCCCCGGCAGCAACGATTGGTGGCCGGGGTGAACAAATCCATGCTGATCGATCCGGAGGGAACCCTGTGGGCCACCGGTTCCAACGCCCATGGCGCGCTGGGCATCGGCGGCACAGCCGACCGGCGCGTGTTCGTCAAGATTCGCGACCATGTCGCCGCAGTGGCCGGGAATGCCCACAGCACGTTGATCCTTGACCGCGATGGCACCCTGTACGGATGCGGCGCCAACACGGATGTCCGTGTCTGGTGGCAAGACCGGCCTGCGGGTATCATTGACCGGCCGGTGCCCATCATGTCCGGGGTACGGGACGTGGCGGCGGGTGTCGGCCATTATGTGGTGCTCAAGCAGGATGGCACCGTCTGGACATGGGGGCGGAACGATTATGGCGAGCTGGGGGACGGCACAACCGTCAGCCGGCTGACCCCCGTGCAGGTGATGTCCAGTGCGGTGGCGGTTCAGGCATCCGGGTACAGCACCTATGTGCGAAAGGCGGACACATCGCTGTGGGGATTTGGTTGGAACGCGGCGGGACAACTGGGCATCGGGAGTGTGGATTCAAAAAGAGAGCCGGTGAAGATTTTGCGGGAGGTCGCGGATTTTGATGCCTGGATTGACCATGCCGCCGCGGTTACGCCGGACGGAGTGCTTCTGGCATGGGGCGGCGATGCCGGTACGGTGCCACGCCCCGTTTTGCGCAATGTGGTTCGGGTGGAAACAGGAGACAATCTCACGGGCATCCTCGGTGCCGATGACAGCCTCTGGCTTTGGGGAAGGAATGCGCCCGGGGGAAACCTGCAACCGAAGGCATATCTCGAGGAGGTCGCCGATGTTTCCCTCGCCGGACACGCCATGGTGCTCAAGAAGGATGGATCCGTCTGGACCTGGGGAGACAACACCCATGGGCAACTCGGCAACAATACGACGTTGGCGTCCGGGCGTCCGGTCAGGGTGGTGACCGGGCTGCTGCCGGCCTCCGTCATGACATCCGATACGCCGACAACCGGCACCGACAATCCTGACACTCAAGCCGAGGATGTTGCCGCGACGAGCCTTTCCCCCGAGCCGGTGACGGCACGGGATGAAACGGTGCCGGATGAGGCAATGCCGGATCAAGCCGATGATGCTGTGGCGGATGAAGCCGATGACGCTGTGCCGGAGACTGCACCCGCGTCAAGCACGCAGGTGGACCCATTTCAAGCCTTGGCTGTCAATGACCTGGCCAGCTATTTTCTGAGGGCGGACGGAACGCTGTGGGGCTGGGGCTGGAATGGTGGCCCGCACATCGGGGCGTTGGGCCTTGCCTCCTCGCAATTTCTGCAGGGACCGGTTCTGATCGCAAAGGATATCGTGGCCGTGGAAGCGTCCGGACTGACATTGGTTGGTCTGAGCCGGCAGGGCGAGCTGTGGCGGTGGGGCGCAGCGGCATTCGATCTCCCATCGGCAGCCGAAAGCCTTTTCGCCGGCACACAGCCAGCGCCGACGCGTCTTCGTGAGCACATTGTCGCGTTCAGCATGGGGAAAAGCCATCTGGTGGCTGTGGATCGCGAGGGCATTCTCTGGGGATGGGGCCGGAACGACTTTCATCAAATGGGACCCCTTGTGGCACCGGCATCGACACAAGCCGAAGACGGAAGTCCGGGCGCGAACCAGGCTGTCAAGCTGATGGAGAACGTGGCGTCCGCCAGTGCGGGCGCGTATCATACCGTGGTGTTGAAGCAGGATGGGTCCGTGTGGCAGCTTGGTGTCACCACCACCGATCTTCAGGAGGATGGTGCCCCGACCCATGTCATGGAAGGCATGGCATCCGTCAGCGCGGGTGACGCCTGTTCGGCCGCCATCGGGGCAGACGGTTCCCTGTGGACCTGGGGCCTGAATCACGACGGGCGGTTGGGAACGGGAGATACGGCGCACCGGGGACAACCGGTCAAAATTCTGACGGGCATTCGGCAAGTGGCCATGGCCAATGGGGGAACGGCTGTTGGGGAGGATGGCACGGTCTGGTCCTGGGGCGGGAATGCACTGGCACAAATCGGGGACGGCACGGTGACCCGCCGCCTCAAACCGGTTCGGGTGTTTTCGGATGTGGTGCAGGTTGTGCGTGACACGCGGCGCGTGATGGTCCGAAAATCGGATGGCACGCTGTGGGGGTGGGGCGCGCAGTTGTCTGCGGTTCAAGAACGTCAAAGCGTTGTCACATACACGCCGGTCCGGATGATGTCGGGGGCACGTCAAGCCGAATGACACGGACGGCGCCAAAACCTCACGGCGCAGGCGGCGTACCAGACTGCGCAATGGGCTGCGCATTGGGCTGCGTACTGGGCTGCGCATCAGGCTGCGCATTGTGCTGCGCATTGTGCTGCGCATTGGGCTGCGCATCATGCGCATACAGGATTTGGTGTATCAGCAGCCGGTAGGTTTCCAGGTCTTCCTTCAAGGCTTCCGGTGGCTCGGAGACGGCATTCCCGCGGGTGTCCACAAAAAGGCGCGGACGCCGCAGCAGCATGTTTTCCGCCAGATTGTCATCAAGCCACCTGAAAAAGCCCGACAGGGGGATGTCCGCCAGCTTGAGGATGTTCATGCCCAGCAGCATGCAGCTCTCGTCGCGGTCGGGCCACAGCGGGATGTCCGTGTTGGTCCAGACGGCATAGTCCGTTGTCAGCATTTTTTTCAGTTCTTCGGGGCTCCAGTCAAGGGTTTTGGCGGTGGAGGCGTAGCCGGTTTTCGAGTAGACGGTCTCCTCCTTGGACAGGTACATGCCGGGCAGGTGGTCGCCGCAGAAAACAAAAATCACCGGTTCGTCCTGCACCTCGAAGTAGTCCAGCAGGAAGCCCAGGGATTCGTCCGCGTCCATCAGGCCCTGGACAAGGGCGGACAGGACGCCCAGATCCTCCTGCGTCAGAACGGGGCTGGACAGCTCGATTTCCAGCGGCTCGGCAAACTTGTTCGCGGTATAGGGCTGGTGATTTTCCATGGACAGCGCGTACAGAAAATGGGGGTCCGCCTGGCTGCGTGCCTCGAACAGGCGGATCATCTCCCTGGCCAGCGCCATGTCCGAGACATATCCCCCTTTGATTTCCACATCCTCCGGAAAACTGTCCGAGAACAGCACCTCTTCGAAGCCGATGGCCGGGAAACTGAGGCTGCGCTCGAAAAGGCTGTTGGTGTGCGCGTGGATGGCCGTGGTGCGGTACCCGGCTTCCCGCAACTGCCGCACCATCGAGGGCAGCGCCCGGTAGCGTTCGCCGGACGCGAGCGAGGTCAGTGTTTCGCTCTCCTTGAGCATCACGCCTGAAATGCCGGTGAACATTTCCATCTCCACATTGCCGGTTCCTCCGGAATAGGTGTTGGAATGAAAACCGCCATTTGTGCTGCTTGCGCTCAGACGGTGGAAATTGGGGAGGGGATCCTCTGAAAAAGTGACGTTGGGAAGCTTTGTGACATCGAAAAAGCTTTCCGACATCAGGAAGACAATGGAGGGGCGTTTCCCCGGTTCGGCCGACGCCTGGGGCGCCGGTGGGTTGGATGTGACAGCCTCCGCCTCCAGCACGGCGTCCACGCTGGCCTGCTGCTCGGCGCTGATGGCCTCCGGCAATGCGGCCTTGTTGCTGCTGAAGGCGACAAACAGGCCCCATACATAGCCGTATGCCTCGTTGCGCTCTGCCTGTGTCGGGAGTGTCTGCCCGGACGCGGCGGCCGAAGCGCGCAGCGGAAACAGGACGATGGGCAACAGCAGGAGCGCGGCCGTCAACGGGACGCCGAACGTGGCAAGGAGTTTGGCCTGGCGTGGCCGGTGCCTGTTGAAATGTTCCAGATGGACGGCAACGCCCAGCCAGCACAAGGGCAATCCGATCGCAAACAGCGTTTGCCAGGATATTTCCAGATTGCCCCCCGTGTAGGCGGCAATCTCAAACAGGTCCCTGGCCATGGCCAGATCGCTGAGTGTCAGCGGCACCCCGTTGAACAGCGTCTTGTAATAGCTCACCAGGGACAATCCCATGACCGGCAGGCCGGTCAGGAAAAAGGCCAGCCAGACCTTCCGGAAAAGCGCGCGCAACAGGAGCAGGCAGGCCAGCAACAGCAGCCAGGTCGCGCCGACAGCCCCCGGATGCGACGCGATCCAGCGCGCCGCGTCACCGGGCTGTTGAAGGGCCACGAGCTGTGAGCTGAACAGCAGCAGAACAGGCGCGAACAGGATATGGCATGCGAGCATGATGTCGTATCGAGACCGGCCAATCCAGCCGGGGATGCCGGTGCGGGGGGGCGGTTCAGGCGTCTTTGCTGTCATCCTTGTCCTCTTTGTCGGAAAGTTTTCCTTTTGCGCTTGTATTGTACAGGAAGCGCTTGATCTTCTGCGAGGCTGTTTTCTCGAGATCCGCGATGTGCTCGATGGCCTTGAGCTGCGAGAACTTGTTGACCTGCGTGTTGACATAGTTGCGGATGTCCGCGAGAATGCCGGCCTGGGCCGCTTCCGGATCCGTGGTGGCACCGGCCCCGGCGGAAGCCTTTCCGCCCTCCGGATTTGTTTTCATCAGACTTTCGTCGAGCTTCACCAGCGCGATGAGACGGTTGTCGCGCTCGACCACAAGGGACTCCATGACCAGGGGGTGCTTGTTGAGCACGAATTCGATGTCCTCGGGGTAGATGTTTTCGCCGGACGGCCCGATGATGACGTTCTTGCTGCGGCCCTTGATGAACAGGTATCCGTCCTTGTCGATGTAGCCGTTGTCACCGGTCTTGAAGAAGCCATCCTCGGTAAAGACCGATTTGGTGAGCTCCTCATTGCGATAATAGCCTTTCATGACATGGGGGCCTTTGGTGACGATTTCCCCGATGCCTGTCTCCGGATTCACGTCAATGAGCTTCATTTCCGTGCCTTCGAGCTTGGGACCCGTGGATTCGAGCTTTGTCAGCTTTGGATTCGCGCCGGCCACAAGCGGGGAGGTCTCCGTGAGACCATAGCCGATGGCGTAGGGGAATCCGCCCTCCTTGAGGAACCGCTCGGTGTCGGGCTGGGTTTTCGCGCCGCCCAGACCAAAAAAGCGGATGTTGCCGCCAAACGTATGCATCAGCTTGCGCCCGGCCACCTTGTGCAGCAGCCTGCGGAAGGTGGGCATGCGGTAGAGCGCGGCGATGAGCTTGTTGCGCTGGAAGGTGGGGACGATGCGGTTTTTGTAGATTTTCTCCATGACGGCCGGTACGCTGAGCATGATGTTCGGCTTGACCTTCTGCAGCGCCGGCAGCAGCGAGGAGACCGCGACGGCCCGTCCCAGATAGCTGACATGGGCGCCCTGCATCACCGGGAAAATGAAGCCGATGGTGAATTCGTACACATGGGACATGGGGAGAATGGACAGGAACACATCGTCGGGGTGAATGTCCTGGATGAGCCGCACCTGGGTGGCCATGAACGCGATGTTGCGGTGCGAGAGCTCCACACCCTTGGGTGTGCCGGTGGTGCCCGACGTGTAGATGATTGAGGCGGTGTCGTCTTCCCCGACCGGCACCGCAAACAGATCCACCTGTTCGGCAGGGGTGGGGGTGGCGGACGGCGTGCCGCGCAGCCAGCGTTCGTCCTCCAGGACGAGAATGCGCGCAAGTGAGTCGTCGCAATCGGTCAATTTGTCCGCATTGCTGTCGGAGACAAACGCGAAGCGGGCCTCCGAATGCCGGATGATGCCCTCTGCCTCCTGCTTGCTGAAATCGGGCAGCATGGGGACCGCGATGGCACCGAGACAGACAATGGCGAAATAGGCCACCCCCCACTTGGGCGAGCTTGGCGCGAACAGTGCCACCCGATCTCCCCGGGTGATGCCGGCATCCAGCAGCAGGGCGGCGTACCGCCGAATCTCCCCGTGAAACGCCCGGTATGTCATCGGGGGCTTGTCCACGATGGAAAGCGCGGGCTGGCCGGCAAATTTGCCGACGCTGTTGCGCAGGATGGCGGGCAGGGTGTAGACGCCGATATCCTCATGGGATTGCATGGGCTGCGGGGTTGGTTTTGCCTGATGGGCCATGGACTGTGTCCTCTCAGTTCCAGAACCGGCGCGATCACCGGTTCCATTCGTTGGCGGACAATGCCGCCCCATCTTTCATTATACCTGTTCTTGCGCCGCCTGCGCGAAAGACTGGGAAATTTGTCGATTTCCATTGCACTGGAATCATGGATTGGAAGATGGTGGCGAAATTGGGATGAACCATTCTGAAATTCACTCCGCGAGCGGGTTGTGGAGAAATGATAAATCCTTGTTTTTGGCCAATGGATGTAAACGATTTCACGATATGGGATAAAATCTGTCAATGACGCTGATATTGCGGTTTGACAGTTATTCTCGGGAGTGATATTTTGTTGCTGTCCGGCAGGTGTTTCCAGCCGCAGGTGTGTTGGAGACCGGTGTGTCCGGAGGACCCAAACAGAGAGAAGAGAAGGAGAGGATTCTGATGAAACTGAAACGTGTTTTGTCCCTGCTGTTGTGTCTTGTGCTGATGGCCGGTCTGGCAGGATGCTCCTCCACCGCCGGAAACAAGGGCAACACCATCTACGTGCTCGGCCCCACCCCGGATCATGGCTGGACGGCCCAGGCGGGCGCCTACGCGGACGCCAAGGTCAAGGCCATCAATGACGCCGGCAAGCACAAGGCTGTCTACATGGCCGCCTCCTCCGGCGAGGAACAGGTGGACCAGGTCCAGACCATCCTGGCCAACGGCGACGCGGCGGGCGTGGTGTTCTTCGCGCTCGAGGATTCCGCGAAGGCCGGACAGGAAGCCCTGATTGAAAAAACCATTCCGTTCATTTCGTTCGACCGCATCATTGAAGGTCCGGACAAGTCCGCCATCCTCAACGCGTCGGGCAACAACTGGCAGTGTGGCGCGGGCATCGCGTACTGGCTCCAGCAGAAGGGCATGGAACCGGGCGATGTCATGGTCACCCTCATCGGCGACAACGGCACCGTCTGCTCGCGCCGCCAGGAAGGGTTCGAGCAGTTCCTGATGGGCGAGCTCGACTATTTTGACAAGCACACCAACCAAACCTACAAGACCACCAAGGCCTGGACCCGTGAGGAAGTGGACGCGCTGACTGCGAAGTACAAGCATGTCTGCAACTGGAGCGCGGACGGCGCCTACGGATACCTGGAACAGAAAATCGGCGAAATCGTTTCCGATGCCAAGGCCAAGGGAGATCTCTACATCTATTCCATGGATGACGAGATGACCTTCGGCTTCATGAACCTGCTCGAGGCCAACGCCGTGGACGAGGCCACCAAGAAGGATCTGGCCGACATGGATGTGTTCATTTCCGCCATCGGCGGCATGGCCGAGCTGTATGCCGTCATCGACGGCACCTCCTCGCAGGCCCCCATCGCGCAGACCTACTTCGATGACCTGATGAGCGTGTACTTCTCCCCGAAGATGTTCGAAAACGTCATCGGCTACATGGAAGACTACCTCGCCGGCAACTGGAGCTACAAGGTGGGCGACGGCAAGTACGAGGATGTCTGGATTGTCGACAAGGGCAATGTGGCCAGCTATGAAGGCTTCATGGGGCACTGATCCCCAAGGCAACGCGCAATGACCGGGATGCGGCATGAATCGTGCCGCATCCCTCTTGTCTTTTTGTGGTGGCGCGGCGTGTGAGGCGTCGGAGCCATCCCCGACGTTTTTGCACGGGAGGAGGCACGGATGCACATGCTGGAGATGAAAGGGGTCACGAAGCGGTTCGGTGGCACCCTGGCACTGGATGGGGTGGATTTTTCCGTCCTGCCCGGTGAAATCCACGCGCTGCTTGGCGAAAACGGCGCAGGCAAATCCACGTTGATGAACATTCTGACCGGCGTCATCTCCGCCGATGCCGGGGACATCGTCTTTGAGGGAACCCCGTACCCCAATCCCAGCATCCGGCAGATGGAGCAGGCCGGCATCGCGTTTGTCCATCAGGAAACCAATGTCATCGACGACCTGACAGTGGCGGAGAACATTTTCCTGAACCGGGAGCTGACCACCCGCCTGGGGGTTTTGAAAAAGCAGGACATGCTGCGCCAAACCGAAGCGCTCTTTGCCCGGCTCGGTGTCCAGATGGATCCACGCGCCATGGTCTCCACGCTCAAGACCAGTGAGAAGCAGTTGCTCGAAATCTGCCGCGCGCTGCATGTCCAGGCCAGGCTGCTGATTCTGGACGAACCGACCACCGCGCTGTCCACCGGCGAGGTGGCGCATCTGTTCGGCATTCTGCGCCGGCTGCGCGACGAGGGAAGGTCCTTCATCTTCATCTCCCACAAAATGCCGGAGGTCTTCGAGATCGCCGACCGGTACACGGTGTTCCGCAATGGCGCCTATGTTTCGAGCGGCAACATTTCTGACACCAACCCGCACCGCATCGCCACGGACATGGTGGGCGAACAGTATGTGGACCGGCAGCTGTACGAATCCCGGGAGCTCGGAGAGCCCATCCTGACCCTGAACCGGTTTTCCGGTCTGGGTTTTTCCGATGTGTCCCTGACTGTCCGCAAGGGGGAGATTGTGGCGTTCACCGGGCTGGCCGGGAGCGGCGCGAGCGAGCTGATGCAGACCATGTACGGCGTGATGCCCATCGAGGGCGGCAGCATCACGGTGCGGGGGCAGCGCCTGCAAGGCCGCATCCTGCGGTTCATGCAGCACGGCATCGCCATGCTGCCCTCCAACCGCAAGGAAAAATCGGTCATCGCGGACCAGAGCATTCTGGAGAATGTCTACATGGCCAGGCATACCCTGAGCCGGCGTCCGCTGATTTCCCGCAAGGTGGAGCTTGCGCGGTACCAGCGGCACAAGGCGTCCCTGCAAATCAAGGCGCCGGATCCCGACGCGCCCATCTTGTCCCTCTCCGGCGGCAACCAGCAGAAGGTGTTTTTGGCCCGCTGCCTGGACACGGAGGCGGAGATTTTGCTGCTCGACAACCCCACCCAGGGGGTGGATGTGGGTGCGAAGGAGGAAATCTACCGCATGATCCTGGCATTTGCGCGGGAGGGAAAGACCATTGTGCTCAACACCCTGGAGATCCCCGAGATCATGAAGGTCTCGGATCGGTGCGTGGTGTTTTTTGAAGGCCGGGTGGCCAGGGTGTTCTCCCATGACGACATCAACGAGCATGATGTGATGATGTACGCCACAAACGCCGTGGAAGCCGGATGAGCTTGCGGCATGGATTTGCGACACAGGAGGTATCCATGAACGAAAAAAACCGATCGTCCGGGCCCTTGGCGCTCGTGTCCACCGCGTGGCGGCACTACAGCTTCATCTTTGTGTTTGCCATCATCCTGCTGGTGTATGTGTTCACCATTCTCGCCAATGGGAACGCGTTCCGCTGGGGCCATGTCGCGGCCATTCTTTCCAGCCAGAACACGGTCATCGTGGGGCTTTCCGCCCTGGGCATGGCGCTGGTCATCATCACCGGTCAAATCGACCTGTCGGTGGGTTCGGCCCTGGTGCTCTGCACCGGCGTGACCATCATGGTGTTCAACACCACCAACAGTGTCCTGCTGACCCTGCTGGCCGGCGTTCTGGCCGGCGCGTTCTGCGGCGCGTTCAACGGCGTGCTGGTGGGATACGCCAAGATGCCGCCGTTCATTGTCACGCTGGGCACCATGCTGATTTACCGGTCGCTGACGCTCTCCTTTGTCCGGGCCATCGATCCGGCCATCACAGGCTCCTCGAGCAGCCAGTTTTCCATGATCAGCGAGAACAGCGCCTACGATTTGCTGCGCAAGGGCTTTGGCACGGGCAGTCTGCCGGGCGTTTCCATTCCCTACATCACGTTTGTGTTTGTCGCGGTGATGCTGCTGGTGCTGTTCATCTCAAGGAGCACCAAATACGGCAAGCGGGTCTACGCGGTGGGCAGCAACGAGAAGGCGGCGCATCTGGCCGGCGTGAATGTGCAGTGGATCAAGGTTTCCGTCTTTCTGGCCACCGGCATCCTGGTGGGGCTGGCCAGCTTCGTCCAGGCCTGCAAAATCGGCAATGTCACCCCGGCCTCCTCCGGCAAGAGCTATGAGATGTACGCCATCGCGGCGGTGGTGCTCGGCGGCGTGAACATGGCCGGTGGTCGGGGCAACATTCTGGGCGTGTTTTTCGGAGCCCTCTCCTATACCACCATCAACTTCATCATTGTCAGCATCCCGTCGCTGAGTACGGACATCCAGGACACCTTCCAGGGACTGGTGCTGATTCTTGTCATTCTGGTCCAGACCGTGGGGCCCGTTATCAAGGAACGGCTGCGCGATTGGCGGAACCGGCATCACGCACCGAAGGCGGCGGCCTGAACAAACGCGTTCCGAACAGGCGGCCGTGGGAAACCACGGCCGTTTTATCCGATCAAGTTGTACGCACATGATGAAAAATAGTTTCGTACAAGTTTCGTGTTTTCTCTTTTCATCTCTGTCCCGATGCGGTAAAGTGAAGGAAACGGATCCTCGGGATCCGACAGGATGTCCATGACTCCGCCTGGGGCGGAGCGATTGGGAACAGGAGGCTGCTGGCTCATGGAAAAAGGATTGGATGCCATCAAATCGGCCATTGCCGCCGGGCGGACCGCCATCGGCATTGAACTGGGTTCCACCCGCATCAAGACGGTGCTCATCGGGGAGGATCGCTTCCCCATCGCATCGGGTGCGCACGACTGGGAGAACAGCCTGGTGGACGGATACTGGACCTACAGCCTGGAGCAGGTATGGGCCGGCATTCAGGACAGCTACCGGCACATGGCCGAGGAGGTGCAAAAAACGTACGGTGTGGCCGTGACGACCACCGGCGGTCTGGGCGTGAGCGCCATGATGCACGGCTACATGGTCTTTGACGCGGCGGGGGAACAGCTGGTGCCGTTCCGCACCTGGCGGAACAACTGTACGGAGAAGGCTTCCGAAGCCCTCACCACGCTGTTCGATTATCCCATTCCCCAGCGGTGGTGCATCGCGCATCTGTATCAGGCGATGCTGAGCCATGAGCCGCATGTGCCCCAGGTGGCCACGCTGACCACGCTGGCCGGGTACATCCACAAGGAACTCACCGGCCGAAATGTGCTGGGGATCGGGGAGGCCAGCGGCGTGTTCCCCGTGGATCCGGCCACCGGCACCTGGGACAGCGCCATGCTGGCGCAGTTCAATGAGCTTGCGGCGCCCCACAATCTTCCCTGGAAGCTGGCAGACCTGCTGCCGGAGGCACTGCCGGCAGGCGAGGCGGCGGGCGTGCTGACGCCCGAGGGGGCCAGGCGGATCGATCCGTCCGGAACCCTTCAGGCGGGGTTCCCCTTGTGTCCTCCGGAGGGAGACGCGGGAACGGGCATGGTGGCCACCAACAGCATCGCGCCCCGGACCGGCAATGTGTCGGCCGGCACCTCGGTCTTCGCGATGCTGGTGCTTGAAAAGCCCTTGTCCAAGGCCTATCCGGAAATTGATTTGGTCATGACGCCTTCCGGCGCGCCGGTTGCGATGGCCCATTCCAACAACTGCACATCCGACTACGACGCCTGGATTGGCCTGTTCGGAGATGCCGCCAAGGCCCTGGGGCTCGAAGTTGCCAAGCCGAAGCTGTATGACACCCTGCTGGGGCTCGCGCTCGAGGGAGATCCGGATTGCGGCGGCCTGCTGGCGTACGGCTATCTGTCCGGGGAGCACATGACGCATTTTGAGGAAGGGCGTCCGCTGTTCGTCCGTTCCTCGAACAGCCGGTTCACCCTGCCGAACTTCATCCGTGTGCACCTGTTCACCGCGCTCGGCGCGCTGCGGACCGGGCTGAACATCCTGTTCGACAGGGAGCAGGTCCAGGTGGATCGCATGACCGGCCACGGCGGATTCTTCAAGACCCGGGCCGTTGGCCAGCGCGTGATGGCGGCCGCCACCCGCACGCCCATATCCGTCATGGAAACCGCCGGCGAGGGGGGCGCGTGGGGTATCGCGCTGCTGGCCTCCTACATGGCCACGAAGACCGCGGGCGAGACCCTCGACGCGTTCCTCGACAACCGGGTGTTCGCGGGGGCCTCCGTGGAGGTGGTCCAGCCCGACGCGCGCGACATGGAGGGCTTCAGCCAGTTCATGACCCGCTACACCGCGGGGCTGCCCATTGAGCGGGCGGCTGTCGAAACGCTGCGCTGACCCAGTCACGCAATCCCAGCCGGGACCGGATCCCACAGGATTTCCGGCCCCGGTTCTTTTATTGCGGTGGCGTAAAATGTCCGAAGCGGTGGAGAAGCTGGAAGGATGTGGGGAAGGCTGTCGGAGGATGCAGGCATTTTGGCGTGATTAATGAAAGATGTCAATAAACAAACTTGCATGAACAGGTGTTGCCGATGGTTGCCTGTGACGCGCATGCGCGAGGGCACAATGCCTGATGCCCGCCACGCCATTGGGGGCTGCGGTAGCGGGCCTGTGTCACACGGAGAAATTCCGACCATTGATAGTGGTTGTCAAGTGACGAAAACACACTTCCAAAGCGAACTGTCGCCACCCAAAATTCTTGACAGACGGGAAAGAAAGTCGTACAATTGCATACAACAATTGGCTGACATGTGACGAAGGGGTCGACGGGCCGGGCATGCGCCAGGTTTTCGATCTTTTTTTGCATGAAGGAAGTCAAAGCGACAACTTGCAATCGGCCGCATTCACGCGGCGGATGCCGGGGACCGGAGCGGAAGCCATGCGTGCTTTCCCGGATTGCCAGACTTTTGACACATGTTCGGACAACAAGGAGGTAGACAGAATGAACAGAAAAATGAGATTGCCCACGTTGCTGCTCGCCCTGATCATGATGGTTTCGCTCGCAGCCTGCGGCGGTACCCCGGCAGATCCGGGGGCTTCGTCCGAGGCGCCGGCGGCGTCTTCGGAGTCCGCGCAACCGGCTGCCGAAGGCAAAACCCTGAAGGTGCATTTCGACGTCGAAGTGGCCTCCATGGATCCCCAGATCGCCACCGACGGGACTTCGTTTGAAGTCATCGCGGCCATCACCGAAGGCCTGTACTCCATCGACAAAGCCGGATCGCCCATCAAGGCGATGGCGGAATCCGTCGAAAAGAGCGCCGACGGCATGACCTACACCTTCACCCTGCGCGACGCGAAGTGGTCCAACGGCACTGCTGTGACCGCGAACGACTTCGTGTTTGCCTGGCGGAGACTGGTGGATCCGGCAGTGGCCAGCGAATATGCCTTCATCATGGAAATCGCGGGCGTGCAGAACGCGGCGGCCATCATGGGCGGGGACATGACTCCGGATCAGCTCGGCGTCACAGCCAAGGACGACAAGACCCTGGAAGTGAAGCTCGACGTGCCGGTTCCCTATTTCGAGTCCCTGATGGCGTTCCCGTCCTTCCTGCCGATGAATGAAGACTTCTTCACCAAGGCCGGAGACACCTACGGCACATCGCCGGACACCCTGCTGGCCAACGGCCCGTTTATGATCACGGCGTACGAGCCGGCCGCCACCACCATTTCCCTCGAGAAGAACCCCACCTACTGGGATGCGGACAAGGTGTCCCTCGCGGGCATCCAGTACCAGGTCATCAAGGATTCCCAGCAGGCGATGCTCTCCTACCAGAATGGCGACCTGGATGTCGCCACCCTGTCCGGCGAGCAGGTGGAGCAGTTCCAGGCCGATCCGGAGTTCAACAACATCCTGGCCGGCTACCTGTGGTACCTGTCCCCGAACCAGACCGTGGCCGGACTGGAAAACCTGAATGTCCGCAAGGCCATGGCCCTGTCCTTTGACAAGGACGCCATCGCGAAGAACATTCTCAAGGACGGCTCCATTGTCGCGGACTTCGCGGTTCCGACCATGCTGGCCACCGGCCCCGACGGCAAGGATTTCCGTGAAACCACCGGCACCTACCTGGCCACCGACAAGGCCAAGGGCCTGGAATACTGGGATGCCGCCAAGGCGGAGCTCGGTGTCACCGAGCTCAAGTACACCATGATTGTCGAGGACACCGAATCGGCCATCAACGTGGCCCAGTTCATCCAGTCCGAGCTGCAGACCAATCTGCCCGGCCTGACCATTGAAATCCAGACCATGCCCAAGAAGAACCGTGTGGAGCGCATGCAGTCCGGTGACTTCGAGCTCGGTCTCACCCGCTGGGGTCCCGACTACGCCGATCCCATGACCTATCTGGACATGTGGACCACCGGCAGCCCCAACAACTACGGCTTCTGGTCCAACGCCGAATATGACGGCATCATCGAGGACGCCAAGAAAGGCGCGCTGGCGCTGGACCTGACGGCCCGCTGGGAAGCCCTGAAGAAGGCGGAGACCATTGTGATGGACGATGCCGTTATTTTCCCGGTTTACCAGAAGGGTGACGCGGTCATGATCAAAAACGGCGTGGAAGGCATTGAATTCCACTCCGTCGGCATCAACCGCATCTTCAAGAACGCGGTAAAGAACTGATTCCGTAATACGGGCAAATCCGGCTGCGCGGGGAGACCTCCTTGCGCATGACCGGTCCTGGCCGTTGACGGCCCATCAAAGCACCATTGTACGGAACCGTGGCGCTGTCATATGTGGAAACACCCGTGGCAGCGCCACTTCCTGTTCCGACTTGAGAACCCTGCACAACCCCTTCATGATCCCGGTCGGGTCACCGGCAAGACCCCGGATTGCCTTGCAATCCGGAGGATGAACAAGGAGCGAGGCCTGTGAAGAAATACATCGCCAAACGAGTCCTGATTTCCATCGTCACGCTGCTGGCCATATTGCTGGTGCTGTTCCTGATGCTTGAGTTCATGCCCGGTTCGCCCTTCAATGACGAAAAGCTGACAGACGCCCAGCGCGCGGTCATCCAGGCCAAGTATGGACTGGACCAGCCCTTGCCGGTGCGGTTTGTCACCTATGTGAAATCCATGCTCACGGGAGACTTCGGGGTTTCCTACAACATCTCCAAGAACACCCCCATCACCACCCTGCTCGAAAGCCGCCTGCCCATCTCCCTGCGGCTCGGCGGACAGGCCATTCTCATCGGCACGCTCATCGGGCTGATTTTGGGCATTGTCGCCGCCCTGAAGCACAACACCATCTATGACACGCTGACCACCATCATTTCGGTGCTGGGTGTCAGCCTGCCCTCGTACGTTTTCGCCATGGGCCTCATCTATTCCCTCGGGTTCCGGCTCAAATGGTTTCCGCTGCTGTTCCAGGCGGATGCGCCCGTCTACTCGTCGGTGCTGCCCACCATTTCGCTGTGCATGTTCACCATTGCCACGGTGGCCCGGTTCACCCGCACGGAAATGCTCGAGGTGCTGGGCTCGGACTACATGCTGCTGGCCGAGAGCAAGGGCATCGGCGGCGGCAAGCTGATTTTCCGTCACGCGCTGCGCAATGCGCTCATTCCGGTCATCACGGTGCTCGCGCCTTTGGTGGTGGGTCTGATGACGGGCAGCCTGGTCATTGAGAAGCTGTTTTCCATTCCGGGCATCGGCAGCCTGCTCATCGCGGCCATCCAATCCAACGACTACAATGTGGTGGTGGCGCTCACCTTCATCTACAGCGCCATGTACATCGGCATCATGCTGGTGGTGGACATCCTGTACGGGGTCATCGACCCCAGAATCCGTCTGGCAAAGGAGGACGCGCATGAAGCCTGAGATGACGGCATTCGCCCCGGACGATTTTGAGCCGGTAGGCGCGGAAAACCTGTCCCAGGTGGACGCGGTTTACGAGACACAATCCTATTGGCGGGACATCCTGTCCCGGTTCGCGCGCAACAAGGGCGCGCTGGCGGGCGGCGTGTTCATCCTGCTGGTGCTGGCGATGGCCATCATCGGGCCGAACCTCACCCCGCACACCTATGATTCGCAAATCATCGCCCACCAGAACCTGGCCCCGCGGGTGCCGGGACTCGAGGGCATTGGCATATTCGACGGTTCCGAGCGGATCCAGACCTCCACCGGCGCGCTGCTGCAGAACAAGTATCTGCCGGACGAGGATGGCGAACCGACCGGGCTGGAGGAAACCTATTACTGGTTCGGCACCGACGTGCTGGGCCGCGACATCTTCACCCGCACCTGGACCGGCACGCGCATCTCGCTGTACATCGCGCTGGTCGCCGTGCTGGTGGACATGTGCTTCGGCATGATCTACGGGCTGATTTCCGGTTATTTCGGTGGCCGGGTGGACATGGTGATGCAGCGGTTTGTGGAAATCCTCAACGGCATTCCCACGCTGGTCATCGTCACCCTGCTCATCCTGGTGTTCAAGCCGGGGCTGGTGACCATCACGATGGCGCTGGCGATTACCGGGTGGATAGGCATGAGCCGCATCGCCCGGGCCCAGGTGCTCAAGCTCAAGGAGCAGGAGTTCGTGCTTGCGGCCAGAACCCTGGGCGCCCGCCACCTGTTCATCATCTTCAAGGAAATCCTGCCGAACATTTTCGGCCAGCTCATTGTCATGTCCATGTTTTCCATTCCCAATGCCATCTTCACCGAGGCGTTCCTCGCGTTCATCGGCCTGGGCGTGCCCGCGCCGCTGGCGTCACTCGGGTCGCTCATCAGCGACGCGTTCAAATCCATCACCACGCACCCCTACATGACGGTGGCGCCGGTGCTGGTGCTGGCAGTGGTCATGCTCAGCTTCAACCTGATGGCCGACGGCCTGCGTGACGCCTTTGATCCGAAAATGAAAGAGATGTAGGAGGAGGCTTATGGAGAACCAACCAATTCTGAAAATTGAAGATTTGTCCATCAGCTTCCAGACCTCCGCCGGCGAGGCCCATGTCATCCGCGGGGTGAATTTCACGCTGCACAGGGGCGAAACCGTGGCCATCGTGGGGGAGAGCGGCAGCGGCAAGTCCGTGACCGTCAAGGCTGTGATGGGCATTCTGAGCGGCAATGGCCGCATCAATTCGGGAAAGGTCCTTTTCACCCACGAGCAGGATGGGCAGGAAGTGACCCATGACCTGCTGACGTTTTCCAAAAAGCAGATGCGCCAGCAGATCAACGGCAAGCGCATCGCCATGGTGTTCCAGGATCCCATGACTTCGCTCAACCCCACCATGAGCATCGGGGCCCAGCTGATGGAGGGCATGATCCATCACGACCACCTCCCCAAGGCCAAGGCCAGGGAAAAGGCCATCCGTCTGCTGGAGCTGGTGGGCATCACGGATCCCGAAAAACGGATGCGCAACTATCCCCACCAGCTGTCCGGCGGCATGCGCCAGCGGGTGGTCATCGCCATCGCGCTGGCCTGTGATCCGGATCTCCTGATCTGCGACGAGCCCACCACGGCGCTCGATGTCACCATCCAAGCCAAGATTCTGGAGCTGATCAAGGACATCCAGAAGCGTACCGGTATTTCGGTCATCTACATCACGCACGATCTCGGCGTGGTGGCCAAGGTGGCGGATTTTGTCGAGGTCATGTATGCCGGCAAGGTGGTGGAACGCGGCACCACGGAGGAAGTCTTCTACGATCCGCGCCATCCCTACACCTGGGGATTGCTGTCCGCCATGCCGGATCTCAACAGCAGCAAGGACAAGCTCTACACCATCCCCGGCAGTCCGCCGAACCTGCTGTATCCCCCCAAGGGCGACGCGTTCGCGCCCCGCAATCCCCATGCGCTGAAGATCGACTTCCGGCAGGAGCCGCCGATGTTCCGTGTCACGGACACACACTGGGCGGCGACCTGGCTGCTTCACGAAAACGCACCCCGGCTCGACATGCCGGAGGGGCTGCGCCAGCGCATCGCGCAAATGAGAAGGGAGGCCGGCCATGAAGCGCACTGACCAACCGTTGCTTTCCGTACGCAACCTCAAACAACATTTCCGCATCAACCGCCGGTTCACCGTCAAGGCGGTGGATGGCGTGAGCTTTGACATTTATCCGGGTGAAACCTACGGGTTGGTCGGTGAATCCGGCAGCGGCAAATCCACCATCGGGCGGTCCATCATCCGGCTGTACGAGCCCACCGCCGGGGAAGTGGTGTTCGATGGGAAGTGTATTTCCGGCAAGCTGACCGAACAGGACACCCAACACCTGCGAACCCGCATGCAGATGATTTTCCAGGACCCCATGGCAAGCCTGAACCCGCGCAAGAAGGTGCTCGACATCATCGCGCAGGGGCTGGACATCCATGGCATGGCCACCTCGCCCGACCAACGGCGCGACAAGGTCTATGAGCTGCTCGATCTGGTGGGCCTGTCCCACGAGCACGCCAACCGGTACCCGCATCAGTTTTCCGGCGGCCAGCGGCAGCGCATCGGCATCGCGCGCGCGCTCATTCTCAACCCCAGCCTCATCATCGCGGACGAGGCCATCAGCGCGCTCGACGTGTCCATCCAGGCGCAGGTGGTGAACCTGATGAAGGAGATCCAGACACGCACCAACACGGCGTATCTGTTCATCGCGCACGACCTGTCGATGGTCAAGTACATCTCCGACCGCATCGGCGTGCTGCATCTGGGACATCTGGTGGAAACGGGCACCACCGAAGAGATCTTCAACCGGCCGCTGCATCCGTACACCAAGTCCCTGCTCTCGGCCATTCCGCAGCCGGATCCGCTGGCGGAGCGCCATCGCGTCTCGGTTTCCTATGACTGGCGGGAAGCGGGGGTGGATTACCACAAGGGCGAGCAGCGGCATGTGGGCGGCCAGCATTACCTGCTGGCCACACCGGAGGAATATGCCGCGTGGACTGCCTGACGCATCTGCCGTGCCACAAGCCAGCCGGACGATGACGTGGACTGCCTGACGCATCTGCCGCGCCACAGGCAGCCGGACGATGACGTGGACTGCCTGACGCCTTTCATGATAAGATGAAAAGGTATGGTTCCCAGGGCAGCCCAACAACACCGGCTGACCACCGGGGAACCGGATGCGCCGTCCCGGTGGACGGCTGGCGGCGGAGTGCTATCGGTGGACAAGACCAACCCTGTGCGTGCGGGCCGGCCCGCGGGCAGGCGCAATGCGGCGGAAAAGCTTCCCGTACGCAAAAGCAAGCCCCTGCAGATGCTGAGCAACCTATCCATTTCCCAGAAGATGATTCTGCTGTTTGTCGGCAGTGTCATTCTGCCGTTGTTCATACAGAATGCCTTCTTTTTCAAGGAAACGGAAGACAATATCCAGAAGGACATGATGCGCCGGCTCACCCAGTCGCTCAATGAGAAGGCGTCGCGCGTCAATGGCACGCTGTCCGCGGCCATGACGCTGGTGAACCGCTTCCGGACAAACGAACAGCTGTATGGCTTTCTGAATCGGGAATACCACAAGGACATCGATTTTCTGATTGCGTACCAGGAGCAGATGAAGGATCCCATGGTCACGGATCTTTCCTACAACGGGCAGGTGCGAAGGCTCACGCTCTACACGAACAATCCCACGGTATTCAACGGCGCGCTGGTGCGGCGGGTCGCGGATGTGGACAATGAAACACTCGGGGAAAGCCTCCAATCCCATGCCATTTACCCCATCTCCGGGGAATCGCACGGGCCCTTCCTGCGTGTGGCGCTCGAGACACCCTTGCTGCGGACCTCCTATGACCGCAGTGTCAGCATCATCCGGCCCCTGACGTTCTATCCGCAATATCAGTCCTACGAAAAGGCCATCCGCCTGGATTTGGAACTGACCTACATCGCCTCCATGCTGCGTGACAGCGACATGTTCGAGCGCCTGATGCTGGTGGATCCGGACGGGCGCATTCTGGTTTCCACGGGTTCGTACAGCGAGTTTGGCCCCTTTGACCATTTTCGCGAGGACAACATGCCCACCGGCATTGTCGCCCTGCGCAAGCCGCTCGCGGACATGCCGCTCGAGCTCGTGGGCTTTTACGACACCAATGTCATCGCGGAGGAGTTCAGCCGCACCCGTGAGAAAACCGTGGTCATCGCGTTCGGCAGCATCCTCATCGCGGTGCTGATTCTGCTGCTCATCACCGGCAACATCACCCGCCGCACCCGGCGCGTGGTGCATCTGTCCAAGCAGATTGCCACCGGCCATTTTGCGCAGATCGACGTGGAGAGCATGGGCAGGGACGAAATCGGCGAGCTGTCGGAATCCATGAACGCCATGAGCGCCCAGCTGCAGGCGCTCATCGAGGAGAAATACCGCGCCCAGCTCGTCGAGGCGCAAATGGAGCGGGAAACGGTGCAGGCAAAGTTGTCCGCGCTGCAAAGCCAGGTCAATCCGCATTTCATGTTCAACGCGCTCGAATGCATCCGGCTCAAGTCCGTGGTGCGCAATGAAACCGAGACGGCGCGCATGCTCAAGTACATGTCTCGGATGTTCCGCCACCTCATTGTCTGGGAGGACGACATCATTCCGCTCAAGGACGATTTGCGGTTCCTGGACGAGTTCCTGCACATCCAGAAATACCGGTTCGAGGATGAGTTTGAGCATGTGCTGACCGTGGGGGAACAGGCCAATGAGTGCCTGCTGCCCAAGCTCATCATCCAACCGCTGGTGGAGAACGCGTGTGTGCATGGCGTGAAGGACGTGACCGGCATCCGACGCGTGGAGATTGGCGCGCGGGTGGACGGGGATCGTCTGCTGATCACGGTGTCCGACAACGGCGGCGGACTGGAGCCGGATCGGCTGCGGAAACTCCAGCACATGCTTTCGGGCGGCGCGAAGCTGACCGGCAGCGTGGGGCTGTACAATGTCTACCAGCGGCTTTTGCTGTACTACGGGAAGGAGTTTTCCTTTGGGGTGACCAGCCGGGTCGGCGAGGGAACCCTGTTCACCATCACGGTTCCGGTCCGCCACACCAGGGAGGAGTTTGCGTGTATAGAATCCTGCTGATCGACGATGAAAAGAGCATCCGCGATTATCTGCCCAAGGCGGTGCCGTTCGAGCAACATGGCTTCACCGTGGTGGACACGGCGTCCAACGGCCGGGAAGCCCTCGAGAAGGTGGAGCGGGTCAAACCGGATCTCATCCTGCTCGATGTCTGCATGCCGCTGATGGATGGGCTGGAATTCCTGTGCCATCTGCGGGAGGGCCCGCACGCGGAGACCCTGGTGGTCATGCTCAGCGGATTCAGTGATTTCTCCTATGCCAAGCAGGCCATGAAGTATGGGGTCAAGGCCTATCTGAACAAGCCGGTGGACGAGGACGAGCTGATTCCGTTGCTGCAGGAGCTGCATCACACCCTTGAGGAGAAGCAGGAGGAGGAGGAGCGCGGCACCCTTCGCGCGCAGGTGAAGCTGCTGCACCGACTGTACGCCGGGGAACACGCGGATCGTGAACCGCTGCGTCAGTACCTGCTGTTCACCTGCGTCCTGTGGCCGTCCCCCGGCGCGGATACGTCCAAGCCGCCGCAGGCGCTGCTGTACGAAAGCCTGGCCCGATGCGGTGAATTGTTTGCCGAGGGTGTCTTTCTCATCCGTGGCAGCCGGCACACCTTTTTGCTTCCCGAAGAGGTGATTGCCGCCCATGGCAGCCGCCGCGCGTTTGCCGAGGCCCTGCAACAGGCTTTCGCGCAGGACAGGCTGGTCTGCTCGGTGCTGCTGGACCAATGGATATTCGCGCATCCCGAGATGACCTTTCGGGAGGATCATGCCGCGCACATGGATGAAATGCTGGGCCATCTGTTCTTCACGTCCGACCCGTATCTGGACTACCATCCCTCCCTGTTCAGCCACATGGGGGAGATCTCCCAGCGGCTCAAGGCCCTGACGGACATGAAGCGGCATTTGACGGTGCGCGACGAGGCTTCCTTCTGCGAGGATGCCGGAACGCTGGCCGGGGAGATTGAGAAGGCGCGCCCCGGCATCGCCCAGGTGCAGGAACTCATTTTCCGCATCTACTACATGCTGATGGACGAAATTGTGCAGCTGACCGAAAGTGATGAGGATCCGGCCTACCTGCCACGGCCGGAATGGCTGGACATGCCCTATTTCTTCTCCTTCGCGCGCTGGAAGGACATGCTGTTGAACCTCATCCACGACGGCTTCAAATTTCTGGAGCGCACCAATGAAATGGCCAGCATGGGCATCGGGAAAGAGGTGGTGGCATACATCCACCGCAATTTCCGGGAACCCATGAGTTTGGCGCAGGTGGCGGAGCGCTTTTTTGTCAATGCCAATTATCTGGGCCGTGTGTTCCAGAAGGCGACGGGGGTCAGCTTCAAACAGTATGTGAATGGCCTGCGCATCACCGAGGCCAAGAAATTGCTGCTCCAGACGGACAAGCGCATCTACGAGATTGCCGAAGAGGTCGGCTATACCGAGAGCAAGTACTTTATCGCGAAATTCACCCAGATGGTGGGCAAAAGCCCCACCGCCTATCGAAGCCAGATGTAGGAAGCCATGACGGGGTGCCGCGGAAGGGTCAGTTTTTATGCATTTTGTGTAAAAATTGGAGCGCCCTTTGGTAAGATTTTCGGAACACGGTGTGTTCTTTTCGGAATGTGGGGCGTCAGGCGACATGTTACGATGTAGAAAAATCCAAGAAAGGCGGTCGCTCCACATGAAAAAGACAAAGAGAGCCCTGTGCGCCCTCCTCGCCGTGCTGTTGCTGATGTCCTTCGCAGCATGCGGCGGCACGACGCCGGCCACCCCCTCCTCCGAGGCACCCGCTGCCTCCTCCGAAGCACCTGCTGCTTCCTCAGAAGCCGCAGACCCCTCCGCAGAGCCCGCGGTGGAAGTAGATGCTGAAACCGGGCTGACCCCCATGGCGGATCGTGACGATCCCATCACCTTCAAGGTCTTCATCCGTGACCCCAAGACCACACCCTCCAAGGACAATCCCGTCATCAAGAAGATCACCGAGCTCACCGGTGTCACCATCGAGTTTGAATTCCTCGTTGGCGACCTGGCCCAGAAGCAGGGTGTCATGATGGCCGGTGAAGACTATCCGGACG
>JAEWSN010000163.1 GCA_023459915.1 Bacillota bacterium | reverse complement strand
GGCCGTTTCTTCGAAGGGACACCGGTACCGGGACTGGCATTGGAAACAACCCTCTCCGTCAACGATGACAACAGGGAGACGACCATACAGCTTGATGCCGCCGGTACCGCGCGGGTTGAAGCCGTTGTGCCGGAGTGGCGGGAAGCCATTTCCTGGACTCCCAGGGGCGGCTGGTTCCAGATGCGCGCGCGCGACCCGGAGGAGGGAGAGAACAGCGCGTTTGCCAGCTTCACCGTGTTCCCGCGCGACGTGATGATCTGGGCGGATGCGGAGCTGAATGAAGGCTCGCTCTCCTATGCGGTGCATGCGCATGCGCTGAATCTGGAAGCTGCGCGCAAGGAGGAGGGCCGGTGGTATGTTGACGATCCGGCGCAGGCCGTTTATTTGGGGGCTGCGCTGGCGCATCCCTTTCAGTGGGTGGTGATCGAGCACGGCTGGGACGCAAAAGTGGTGGGCAAAGGCTACGATCATGTCAACAAGGTGACCTACGACCGCTACGAATATGTGGAGGTGGAACGGCAGGTGGCTGCCGGAGAAGCGGTTACGGAGACGGGCACGCATGCGGGTGCTTTCATGATTCCGGAATGGCGGAAGGACCGGTCCTACCGCATGGAAATCCGCAGCGTGGACAGCAAGGGCAGACCCATGCTTGAAACGGTGTATGCGGGCGGATACTGGGGGGACTACGGGTATGGTTCGGATGTATATGTGGATGTGGGGACAGACCGGCAGGAGACCGGGTACCGGGATGGCGAGACGGTAACCCTGCAGGTCCGTGAGAATGGGATGCCGGTGTCGCAATTTGCACAGCCGACAAAGGTGCTGTACCTGCTGGCACGCGAGGGACATCTGTCGTGGGAGGTGAAGTCGGAAAGTGAATACCGGTTCCCATTCCAGGCGGGATGGATGCCCAATGTCACCGCCCGGGCGGTGCTGTGGCAGGAAACCGGCATGCGGGAAACGCCGATCCTTTCCATTCCCTACGACCGCACGGAACAGGCGCTCACGCTCACGGTGAAGCCCCGCCAGGAGGTCTGGCGGCCCGGCGATGAGGTGATCGCGGACATCACGGTAACCGATGCCGAAGGGCAGCCGGTTGGGACGAAGGTCAATCTGTCCGTGGTGGACGAGGCGTATTTTGCGCTTTACCCACAAGAGGTGGATCCGCTGGCGGTGTTGTATGAGCCCGTATTCCCATCCGGCATCCGCTATACCCTCATGACCAACGCCACCGATGCCGGCTGGTTCAATCCCGGCGGCGGCGCGGAGGGCGGCGAGGGCGATGACGCGGGAACCCCTGTGAGGAGCGCGTTCAAGGATACCGCCTGGTTCGAGACGGTACAGACGGGAGCGGATGGCACCGCGTCGGTTTCATTCCAACTGCCGGACAATCTCACGACATTCCGAATCACCGCACAGGCCGTGACGGGCACCTTGCAGGCAGGCCACACCGTGAGCCACGTGATCTCGCGGCTGCCCTTCTTTGTGCAGGTGCTCGCACCGGACACCTTGCTGGTGGGAGACAGTCCCACCGTGTTGTTGCGTTCGTACGGGAGCGGCATTGCCGCAGCGGAGGCAGAGGTGGAGGGAGATTCAGAGGCGAAGGGCGATGCAGGCGCGGGCGCTGTCCCGCCCCTTGTGCGAACCTCCTATGAAGTGACACTGACCCTGCCGGATGCATCGGTTCGGACATACAAGGCGGAAGGAATCCACAACGCGTATGTGCCGGTTCCCCTGGACGCATTGCCCGAGGGTGTCGCCACGTTGCGGGTCAAGGGAGTTCGGGGCAGCCTGTCTGATGCCGTGGAACAGGTGATTCGCGTGGAAAAAAGCCTGCTGACCACACCGCAAACACTTTCCTTTCCGCTGGTGGCGGGTGAGGGTGTGCCGTCGGGAGTGATGGACACAGTTCGGGACGCGCAGACCGTGACGCTCGTGGTGTCGGACAAACAGGCGAACTTGGCCTGGGAAGCATTCTGGCGGATGTACGGCACGCACGGGCAGCGGGTGGACCAGACGCTGGCGCGGCAGCTGGCTGCCGAAGCCCTGCGGGATCGGTTCGAGGATCCGCAGATGGCACAGGTGCCACAGGAGGACTTCAGCCTGTGGCAGCAGGCGGATGGCGGGATTGCGCTGCTCCCCTATGCGTCCAGCGACGCGCTGCTGTCGGCCAAACTGTGTTCGGTCGCGCCGGAACACTTCGATGGCAATGAGCTGCGCCGCTATTTTACTTTGTTGGCCGAAGACAAGACCGCGCTGCCGGAACAGGCGGCGGCCGCCCTTTGGGGACGCGCGGCCCTCGGGGACGCCGTATTGCTGGAGATTCGCGGGCTGCTGGAAGCCGAAGACTGGGAGGACGACGAGCGGCTGCTGTTTGGCCTTGCGCTTGCGGATTTGGGGGATCGGCAGGGAGCCCGGGACATTTTTACAAGCCTGTTTGCCCGGTATGGGAAGGATGCGGATCCCCTGATTTGGACGGAACTGGGCACGGACCGGGAAGCCATGCTCCGGAACACCGCCCTGATGGCCATGCTGGCCCGGAAGGTGGGAGACCCCGCCGCGGAAGGGCTGTACCGATACCTCATGGCCAATGCCACCCGGCAGGTGCCCGTCCTGCTGGAGCAGCTGTCACTGATGGATGGCCGCCTGTTGCGGCACGCGGCGCCCGGCGGCTTTTCCGTGACGCTGGATGGCAAGACGGAATCGGTGGTCCTGGAGGCTGGGGAACAGAAGCGGTTCCTGTTGACCAACGATCAGTTGGCGACGCTGGTGTTCAACAACATCTCCGGCAGCCTGGAAGCCTCCCTGATGGCAAAGGTCGGGGTTGACGCCATGATACCGGTGGATGATGCGGTGGTGGAAATTTCCCGGACCTACCAGGTCGCGGGAAAGACCGTGACCGCCTTTGACGCGACAGACCCGGTGGAGGTTGTCCTGACCGTCCGGTTCAAAAAGGACGCGCCCAAGGGCGGGTACAGCCTGAGCGATTTGCTGCCGGCCGGCCTCCGGTTCACCGGCGGCGTGCATGAATCCGGCGACAACTGGGTCTGGTGGCAGCCCGATGGCCGGGAAATCCGTACCGCCCTGTACCACCGGGGCGGAGAATCCGTGCGAACCCTGCGGTATCGCGCACGCGTTTCCGGCGCCGGCAGCTTTTCCGCGGAAGCGCCGGTGATGCGGCATGACGAGAGCGAAGCCGGTGGTGTGGGCGAGGGTGCGACCGTGGTGGTGCACGCGCCATGAATGGACGTCGGGGCGAGGGGGTGCCTGCATTGAATCCCGGGCGGAGGAGAGGCCTTGCGATCGCAGTTCTTGCGGGCTTGTTCCTGTTGCTCCTGACACTCCTGTTGCCGGGGGAAGGCATCCCTGTGGCGGCAGCACCGGACGGACGAAACACGGCTGCCGTGCGGCAGGTGGATTTGGAGCCGCTGGGAGAGGCTGTGCCGGTGCTGAACCTGCCGGAAGGGGCTGTGCCGGTGCTGAACCTGCCGGAAGGGGCTGTGCCGGAACCGAATCCATCGGGAAAGGGACAGATGCTGGAGTCGGCACTGGCCGCCGACCCCTCGTTGCCGCTGATTCCCTGCCGCTTCCTGGATCCGCGCGGGTTTGACTGGATGCTGGCTCAACTGGATCATGCCGAAAACCCGGCATGGCGAATCCGCCACCCCCTTGGCGGGAAGGCGGCGGCACCGGTCCCGAAGGCAAGGCCGATGGGTTTGGTGGTTCCCCACCATGATGTGGCGGCCCCCATGACGGCGCGGGTGCTGTCGGAAGCGGCCGCCGCTTATGGCGAGCTGCCGGCGGAGGCGCAGCCGGACGTGATTGTGCTCCTCGGACCGAACCACGAGCGCGTGGGGACCTCCCGGATTCAGACATTCGCAGGCGACTGGGAGACGCCGGAAGGCATCATGCCGCTGGCCGGGGATGGCCACTCGCTGTTGCTCCGGACCTTCGGCGCTACGGGTGAGGCCTCGCTCATGGAGCGGGAGCATGCCCTCTCCTATCTGGTGCCCTGGCTGCACCATTTCTTCCCGGAAGCGGAAATCCTGCCGGTGCTGATTCATGGAAATCTGGACGGAAAGGGTTGCGCGGCACTCGCAAACACCCTGTCGGCATATGCGGATGCGCGAAGCGTCCTGTTTGTCGCCTCCGTTGATTTCTCGCATGGCCTGTCCCCGGAGGCGGCACTTGTGTCGGACGCGACCACCTGGCGCCATCTGGTCGCGGGCAACATGGACGCAATCCGCAAACTGGACAACCGATATCTGGATGCCCCGCCCACACTCGTCACCCTGATGGAGGTCATGGCCGCGCGCAATGCGGATGGTCCCTGCCTGGTCGGCCACGCGGAAGCGTCCCTTTTCCTTGATCGGCCGCTGGCGGACACCACGAGTTATCTGTCTGTGTCGTATCATGCGCCTGCCACTTCTTCGGGACGGTAAACGCCGTTCGGCACAAGCTCTTTTTGGCGGGTGCTTTTTCCGGCATGCGCCTGTTGCAAACGCCGCCAGAATGGTATGAACACAATGTCAAGGCGTCGCTGGGTTCGGGCGGCATTACCCTGTCGCAGGATATTTTGGGATTTGGCAACGGATACGCGGCCGGTGTGGCATACTATTTTTCAAAGGCAAGGTAGTCCGGAGCAAGGATGAATGGGAGACAGGTTGTGGAGGGCGTATGGCCAAGCAGTACCAGGGCATGAAGACCAAGGAGATCTCCTTTCCCCTCGGCGGGATTGGAAGCGGATGCGTGGGACTGGCCGGCAACGGCCGGCTCATCGACTGGGAAATCTTCAACCGACCCAACAAGGGCTCCGTGAACGGCTTTTCCCATTTTGCCGTAAAGGCGGAGCGCGGCGACCGGGTGCTGGACGCGCGGGTGCTGCAGGGAGACGCGCTGCCGCCCTTCACCGGGGTGGTGGGCACCACCATGTTCACAGGATATGGATGGGGGCCTGTGCGTGAAACCATGGCTGGTGTGCCGCATTTCCAGGACGTGGTGTTTGAGGGAAGCTACCCTTTTGCAAAAATGGCCTTCACGGATCCGAAATTTCCCGGGACAGCCGCGTTGACAGCCTGGAATCCCTTTATTCCGCTGAATCCGGATGATTCCAGCCTCCCGGCGGCTTTTTTTGAGATTGGGATCACCAACACCGGCAGTGAGCCGCTGGTTTACACGGTTGCCTTCTCGGTGGGAAATCCGCTGACACATGGCGCGTTGCGGAACACGTCGGAACAGGTTGACAGCCTGCACCTGCTGCGGCTTGCCTCGGATGATCCTGTTGCGGCGCACCCCCGGCATGGCCGGCTGTGTGTGGCGACGGACGCTGTGGATTCCCATGCCCAGGCCTATTGGTATCGGGGGCGCTGGTTCGACAGCCTGGGCGTTTTTTGGCGGGACTTCACCGCGCCGGGGCCGTTGAAGCCTCGCGCCTATGCACCGGATCCCGCCGTGCGCGGGGACATGGGGACTCTGGCGGCCCGCATTTCCGTGGCGCCCGGCGAAACCGGTACTGTCCGGTTTTTGCTGTCGTGGTATTTCCCGAACAACCGCAATTACTGGAATCCACTGCCGGAGGAGGGTGATGGTGCCTGCTGCGGGTCGGGCGGTTGCGATTGCGCGGATGGCAGTGGTGCGGAGATATCCGGTTGTGGTTGTGCGGGGGGCACCGGTGTCGCAGATGGCAACGATGAGGTGCCGCCGGGCACCTGGAAAAACTGGTATGCCACCGCCTTTGCGGATGCTGCGGCTGTGGCGCGATACGGCATGCGGGAATGGAACCGGTTGTACGAACAGACACGCGCCTTCCATGATGCCCTATTCGGATCCACGCTGCCGGCCGCTGTGCTCGAAGCGGTGTCCGCCAACCTTTCAACGCTCAAATCCCCCACCTGTCTGCGTCTGGAGGATGGCTCGTTTTATGGATGGGAGGGTTGCGGGTGTGTGGAAGGCTGTTGTGAAGGCTCCTGCACGCATGTCTGGAACTACGCGCAGGCCTTGCCCTTCCTGTTTCCATCACTGGAGCGATCCATGCGGGATCTGGATTTCCGCTACAACATGCGTGACGACGGAGGCATGGTGTTCCGGCTCCAACTGCCCCTCGGGCGGAAACGCGGCGTGTTCCGGCCCTGTGTGGACGGCCAGTTTGGCGGCGTGATGAAGCTGTACCGCGATTGGAAAATCTGCGGGGACACCGAATGGCTGCGTGGCCACTGGGAGGCCGTGAAGAAGAACATCGCCTTTGCCTGGGCCCCCACCAATGCCGACGGCTGGGACAGGGATCAGGATGGCGTGTTGGAAGGAAGACAACACCATACCCTCGACATGGAGCTGTTCGGTCCCAATTCCTGGCTCACCGGCATGTATCTGGGGGCCCTGAAGGCTGCGGCGGAGATGGCGGACACGCTTGGCGATGCGGAGGCGGGAGCCCTGTACCGCGCCTTGTTCAAGCGGGGGAAAAAATGGGCGGACAAGCACCTTTTCAATGGGAAATGGTATGTGCAGCGGATTGATTTGGGCGACAAATCATTGCTCGAACGCTACGACAGCGGTGTCTCCCTGCATGGGGACAAGACATTGGATGCGTATTGGAACGCGGAAGCCGGGGAGATCAAGTACCAGATCGGGGAGGGCAGTGCCATCGATCAGGTGTTGGGCCAGTGGCATGCCAATCTGTACGGCCTGGGAGAAATCTACAAGCCGGAACAGGTGCGCGGCGCGCTGGAAACCATTTACACGCACAATTACAAGCGATCTTTCCGGGATTTTTTCAATCCCTGCCGGCTCTATTCCCTGCAGGACGAGGGCGGCGTGGTGATTTGCGACTGGCCTGAAGGCACCCGCAAGCCGGTGGTTCCCGCGCCCTATTGTGAGGAAACCATGTATGGCTTTGAGTATCAGGTGGCCAGCCACATGATTCAGGAGGGGATGGTGGCCCAGGGGCTGGAAATCGTGGAGGTCATCCGCAGCCGGTTCGATGGGGAGAAGCGCAATCCCTGGAATGAGTTTGAATGCGGCAACAATTACGCGCGCTCCATGGCCAGCTATGCCCTGCTCAACGCGCTTTCGGGGTTTTCGTTCGACATGGCGGCCGGACGGATTGGGTTCAAGCCCGCAAGCGCGCTTTGCCCGCCCGTCACACAGGAATTTCGCTGCTTCTGGTCTCTTGACGGCGGTTGGGGGGTCTTTTCGCAAGGGTTGGCGGAAGCGTCGCTGCAGCTGAGGCAGGGCCGCCTGGTGCTGCGGGAGCTGCAGCTGGACAGGAAGGTTTTTGAACTGGCTGCCGGCGTGCTGCCCGTGAACCAGCCAGGCTCGGCTGTTCCGTATCCGGGCGTGCGATCGTTGGTGCTGGAGTGCCGGATGGCGGGAACCGGGGAAAGCCGCGATGTGTACGCGAACATCCGTGACGGCGTGGTGGAGCTTGAGGATGGGTTTGTGCTCGAGGCGGGCGAAACCCTGGTGATTCCGCTGGTGTGACGACCATGGCATTGCCGCCATGGGGCCATCGCTGTACCGCCGTGTGCATGGTGCTGCAGACATGATGGTGCAGTCATGGTGTCATCGCTGTGCCGCCGTGTGCATGGGGCTGCAGACATGATGGTGCAGTCATGGTGTCATTGTCATTGCGTCACCATGCACCACAATGGCCTGCGAATTGGAAAACGGGACAAGCGACAGCGTGTCGCCGTGTTGCCGGATGATCTTCTCGACGGCTTTTTTGAACGGGATATTGGTGTGGTGCGGAAGCGGGAAGAAATTGACCATCCCCAACCCCTTGAAGTCAGGCAAATCCGGCGCAGCGCCCACATCATCCATGCCCTTGGCGTATTCAATGTGGGGCGCGACGATGATGGAACCGGCGGATTCCCCGACATAGGGTTTTCCAGCCTGAATATGGTTGGCAAGCCACTTGTCCGTGCCTGTTCTTTTGAGTTCCTGCAACAGGAAAAAGGTATTGCCGCCCGAAACATAGACATAGGGGTTTACGGCCAGCTTGCTGCCAATCTCATCGGCCGAGGCACTGGATATTTCCAGCTCATCCACGATCCATCCGCATTTCTCAAGCGCGCGTTTTCCAGCCTTCACATAGAAATTCACTTTTTCGTGCAGCGCGGCAGTGGGAATGAACGTGATGGTTTTCCCGACGGCAAGGCCTTCGGAAAAACGAAGGAACAGCGGAGCGACGTCCTTGAAAGATGATGCGAGAAAAAGGTGTTTCATCCGGATGGCCTCCTGATTAAGAATCAACTTGATTATATCTGTTTGTTGTTGACAACTCCATGTCATCTTCATTTATTAATACTTGACATTGACGCAACGTCAAGGTGTAGCCTATGCATGTGGCCACATGAAAATGGAAGCGCGCAGCGCCAAAAGGAATGATGCACATCACAGAAAGGGTCCCTCATGGAATACACGGTACAGAAATTGGCCCGGTTGGCTGGGGTTACGCCCAGAACCCTGCGGTACTATGACAAGCTCGGATTACTGAACCCGGCCCGGATCAGTGGAAACGGGTATCGTATCTATGGCCGCTCGGAAGTGGATCGGCTCCAGCAAATCCTGTTCTTCCGGGAGCTTGGTGTCGGGCTGGAACAGATCCGGGAGATGCTGGTGTCGCCGACGTTTGACGGCGTGGCCGCGTTGAGGGAGCATCGGGCGAAACTGATGGAAAAGAGGGCGCAGCTCGATCAACTGATTCACAACGTGGACCGGTCGATCGCGGCGGCAGATGGAGGATGCGAGATGAGCGACAAGGAAAAATTCGAGGGGTTCAAACGCGAAATGATTGCGGAGAATGAACGAAAATACGGGCAGGAAGCGCGCACCCAATATGGGGAGGCGGTTGTGGAGCGCTCGAACAGGAGGCTGATGAACATGTCGAAACAGGAGATGGACCGGCAGACCGCCATGGCGGAAGAAATCCATGCGCTGTTGTCCAAGGCCATGGATGCCGGAGATCCGGCGGGAGAGGTGGCCCAGCAGGCCGCAGCGCTGCACGGTGAATGGCTGGGGGCCTACTGGCCGGAATATGACCCGGAAGCACATGCCAACCTGGCGCGGATGTATGTGGAGGATGAGCGTTTCAAGCAGTATTATGACAGCCGCCGTCCCGGCGCGGCGGAATTTCTGCGCGATGCCGTGTTGGTGTATACCGGTCTGTGACACGATATACGCCAAAGACAGGAGACATCAGATGGTTTGACTAAAGTATATATTAAAGTATATAC
>JAEWSN010000162.1 GCA_023459915.1 Bacillota bacterium | reverse complement strand
AAAATCGGCCTGAATCCCTGATTGTGCCGGACAACGAGCGGGAGTGGGTGTTCTGGCGCAACGGGTATCGCACACGCAACACGGATTTCGGCTTCCGGTTCATCCCGCTGCATGAAGTGACGGATGAAACCTACCAGGTGTATTTTCGCGTGAGGGAATAGCGCTGGCAGCAGGGCGGACACGGATTGCGGGGTCAGACCCCCTGGGCACGTGGGGTCAGACCCCCATGCGGCCTGTGGGGTCTGACCCCGTTTGATGTATACTGGGGTCATGGATAAAGCTAATGAAATCCCGACCTCCGATTTTACCGCACAGCTTGCCGCGTTGACCCGCGAGGAAAAGGCGGGCATGCTCGCCGGCACGAACTTCATGGAGACCGTGCCTGTTCCCCGGCTGGGCATTCCCAAGCTGGTGATGGCGGATGGCCCCCATGGGCTGCGCAAGCAGATAGGCGCCGCGGACAACGGGGTGAGCCGGAGCGAGCCGGCCACGGCGTTCCCCACGGCGGCGGCCATCGCCAACAGCTGGAACCCGGATTTGGCGCGGAGAATGGGCGAGGCCATCGCAAAAGAATGCCGGCACTATGGCGTGCAGGTGCTGCTGGGGCCCGGGGTGAACATCAAGCGGAACCCTTTGTGCGGGCGGAATTTTGAATACTATTCGGAAGACCCGCTGGTATCCGGTGCGTTTGGCACTGCTTTCGTGCAGGGGGTGCAGTCCGGGGGCGTCGGAGCCACCGTGAAGCATTTTGCCGCGAACAACGCGGAGAACTACCGGTTCATGGGAGAATCGGTGGTGGACGAGCGGGCGCTGCGGGAGATTTATTTCCCCGCATTCCGGCAAGTGGTGCGGCAGGCGGGGCCGGCGGCGGTGATGTGCGCCTACAACCGGCTTTGGGGCGAATACTGCTCGGAAAACCATCGGCTGCTGACCGATATCCTTCGGGAGGAATGGGGCTTTGACGGCCTCACCATGACGGACTGGGGCGCCACCAATGATCGGGTCAAGGGCGTGGCCGCCGGCATGGATCTAGAGATGCCCGGCGACACACCATCCTGCCGGCAGGCCGTGCGGGCGGCCATGGAAGACGGCACGCTGCCGATGACCGCGGTGGACGCGGCGATTCGGAACCTGCTCAAACTGGTCTCGCGGGTTGCCCCGCGCGGGGTTCCGAACAATGCCACGGGTGATGGCCCGGGTGATGCCGCGGGCCATGCCCTGCATGATGATCCACGCAATGCCACGGGCCATGCCCTGCATGATGATCCACGCAATGCCGCGGGCCATGCCTTGCGTGATGACGCAGACATCGCGCAGGCACTGGATGTCGAAGCGCATCACGCGCTCGCCGGCAGCCTGGCGGCGCAAAGCGCCGTGCTGCTGAAGAATGAAGGGGTGTTGCCGCTGTCTCCCAAGCGCAAGCTGCTGTTTGTGGGAGACATGTTCCGCAGGATGCGTTATCAGGGTTCCGGCAGCTCCATGATTCATCCCACCCGCGTCACCACACCGCAGGGGGCCATGGACGCCAGGGGTCTGCCCTACCGGTTCACACAGGGCTTCACCGAAACGGCGACAGAACCTGAAGCGGCCTTGCTGCAGGCCATGCAGACCGAAATCGAGCGTGCGGACGTGCTGGTTTTTTTCGGGGGGCTTACTGATTATGTGGAAAGTGAAGGCAACGATCGCGAAGACATGTGCCTGCCGGCCAACCAGCTGGCCGTCATGGATCGGCTGGTGGAAAGCGGGAAGCCGTTGGTGACGGTGCTTTTCGGCGGGTCCCCCATGGCGCTTCCCTTTGCCGACAACACACAGGCCATTCTGTATATGGGGCTGCCCGGGCAGAACGGGGGCGAGGCGGTGGCCGCGCTGCTGCTCGGCGAGGCGAATCCCAGCGGGAAGCTGACAGAAACCTGGCCGCTCCGGTATGGGGATGTGCCGTTTGGGGAGGCCTTCTCCGCCGGGAAGGTGGAGGTGTACCGCGAAAGCGTGTTTGTGGGATACCGGTATTATTCAACCGCGGCGCGGCCGGTGCGGTTTCCTTTTGGGCACGGCATGAGTTATACCCGGTTTTCCTATGGCAATCCGCTTGTGAGCCGGGAGGGGGATCAGGTGCGCGTCACCTGTGATGTCAAAAACGAGGGAAACCGCGAGGGCACCGAAGTGGTGCAGCTGTATGTGGCGAATGCGCCCAGTGTGGTGCCGCGTCCCCTGCGGGAGCTGCGCGCGTTCGGCAGGATCACCCTCAAGCCGGGTGAAACCGGCACCGTCACATTGGCGTTTGCGCAACAGGCATTGGCCTGGTATCATGTCGCATCCCGGTCCTGGGTCCTGGAAAATGGCACATATACCATTCAGCTTGGCGCGTCCTGCGAGGATCTTCGTCTGTCGGTGCCGCTGGACATGACGGGGGAGGCGCCTGTGGTTTCGCCCTATCCGCAGCATGTGACAGATGCATACAGGGCGTTCGTGCAGACACCGACGGCCCTTGTGCAGGCACCGGCAACCCTTGCGTCGCCGCAGGCGTCCTTGGGAACCGCCATCCGAACGCAGGCAGGGGAGTGTATCCCCGACGAGGTGTTTGAAGCGCTTCTTGGAAGGCCGATTCCCCCGGAACCACCCAAAAAGCCGCTGGGAATGGCATCCATTCTCAGCGACTTCAAGGCAACCTTCATGGGCCGTATCCTGTTTGCGGCCATGATGACCATGGCCAGCCGGCAACGCCGGCAGGCGCTGCGCCTGCCACCCGGCACGGAACGGGACAACCGGCTCAAGGGCGCCTGGTTTCTTGGGCGCGTGCTGGCCACCAATTCACCGCGCAGCCTGGCGATGACCTCCTGCGGGAAAATGCCGATTCATGTGGCGCAAGGGCTGGTGGCGCTGGCCAACGGACATCCATTCAAGGCGTTCAGGCAGTTTCTCTTCCCGAGAAATCCCTGAGCTGGACGGAAACGCCGTCCGGATCGTACACATAGAAATAGCGGGTGCCATCGCCCGGCGCCTGGATGGGAGAGGGCTTGAGGCCCATTTCGGACACCTGTTGGTGCCGGTGGTCCAGCTCGTCGGCGGAGAAGCACAGGAACCAGCCGTTGCCTTCGAACTTGCGACCTTCCGGCATGCAGACCAGTTCGATTTCCGTTTCGCCTTCGGCATTGATCATGAACGCGATTTCTCCGGGGCCGGCGAGCATGCGGCGGCCGATTTCAAGATCGGCCACCGTGCGGTAGAACGCGATGGAAGCTTCCAGATTCCTGACATAGAGTGCGATGTGTTGTAAATGCATGCGTGGCATGTCCTCCTTGCTGAATAAAGATCACTTGTTCTTCAGCCTATCAAAGTGGGTTCCAGCTGTCAAATCATGGCGAATTCCACCATGGCAAGATCAGGGATGGCGTTCTCTGCCATGGTGCATTCAAGCGTGGCGGATTCAGGGCGCGGCGCACAGAACGGCAGCGTATGCGCACAGGAATTTTTACAGTTTTTTGTGATGAAATACCAATTTGAGCCTTGACCTGGAGTTCACTTCATGTGGGAAGATGGAGATGTATCTTGAAATGAGGGTGGATCTGGACGTGTTGCGGGACCCTTGGATCCAGTCCGCGATGGACAAATGGAGGAAATGGGATTGATCATTCGAGGCAAGGAGATTCATTACGGCTGGATCACGGTGTTGGCCGGCATGTTCATCACCGCGGTCGGTATCGGCGCGTTCTTCAGCACCAACAGCATCTTTGTGAAGCCGGTCTGTGACGAGCTGGGCTTCTCACGCGGGGAGTACACCTTTCACCGCACGATGGTGACGCTGGTGGGTGTGTTCATGCTGCCGTTTTTCGGCAAGCTGGTGCGCCGCGTCGGCATCCGGCGGATGCTGCTGGTCAGTACGGTGGTGCTCAGCCTGTTGATGCTGGGTTACTCCCTCACAACCGAGCTGTGGCATTTTTACGCGCTGGCTGTCATCAACGGTGTGTTCATGCATGGCTTGAATTTCGTCATCGTGGGTATGCTGGTCAGCGAATGGTTTCACGACAA
>JAEWSN010000161.1 GCA_023459915.1 Bacillota bacterium | reverse complement strand
TTATGTGATCGTCGGCCACTCCGAGCGCCGGGAATACTTCGGTGAGACCAACGAGATGATCAACAAGAAGGCGCGCGCCATTCTGGATGCCGGCATGCTGCCCATCATCTGCTGCGGAGAGACACTGACCCAGCGTGAACAGGGCGTGACCGCCGAACATGTCCGTTACCAGATCAAGGTTGCGCTGTTGGGCCTGTCTGCCGAGGAAGTCGGCAAGTCCGTGATTGCGTATGAACCCATCTGGGCCATCGGGACAGGCAAAACTGCTTCGGACGAGCAGGCGGAAGAGGTTTGCGCCGTGATCCGCGCGCTGCTGGTGGAGCTCTATGGCGAAGCGGTGGCGCAGACCACCCGCATCCTTTATGGCGGCAGCGTGAACGCCGGCAATGCCAAGGCCCTGTTCGGCATGCCGAACATCGACGGCGGCCTGGTTGGCGGCGCCAGCCTCAAGCACGATGGCTTCACCGCCATCGCCATGGCGTAAGCCGGTCGAATAGGCGTCACCACGCCGAGAAGGAGAGACAGATGCTCAAGAAGAATGGATTTTCCGGTTACCGGGGCCCGGTGCTGGTGGTCGTGATGGACGGTATCGGCATCACGGACATCCAGGAAGGGAATGCGGTCAACCAGAGCTATACCCCCGTGCTCGACCGGCTCATGAAAACCTGTCCGTTCACGCTGCTCAAGGCGCACGGCACTGCGGTCGGGCTGCCCAGCGATGAGGACATGGGCAATTCCGAGGTGGGGCACAACGCCATCGGCGCCGGCCAGGTCTTCGCCCAGGGCGCCAAGCTGGTGTCCCATGCCATTGAAACCGGCGACATGTTCCGCGCAAAGGGCTGGTCCGAAATCCGGGACAATGCGGTTCGCAACGGTTCGACGCTCCATTTCATCGGCCTGTTCAGCGACGGCAATGTCCACTCCCATGTCGACCATCTGCAGGCCATGATCAAACAGGCCAAGGCGGATGGCGTGAAAACGGTGCGTGTGCACATCCTGCTCGACGGGCGGGATGTGGGGGAAACCTCCGCGCTGGAATATGTGGCGCCCTTCGAGGAATTCCTCGCTTCGCAGAACGATGCCGGCTTCAACGCGCGCATCGCCTCCGGCGGCGGCCGCATGAACATCACCATGGATCGGTATGACGCCGACTGGAGCATGGTCGAACGCGGCTGGAAGACCCATGTGCTCGGCGAGGGCCGCCTGTTCGCGTCCGCGACCGAGGCCATCGAGTCCCTGCGGACAGAGACCGGTGCCATCGATCAGGATCTGGGCGCGTTTGTCATCGCGGAAGCGGGCAAACCCATCGGAACCATCGGGGATGGCGATTCCGTGGTCTTCTTCAACTTCCGTGGCGACCGCGCCATCGAGATTTCGAAGGCGTTCGAATCCGACGTGTTCGACCGGTTTGACCGCGTGCGGGTGCCCAAGATCACCTACGCGGGCATGCTCGAATATGACGGTGATCTGCACATCCCGTCCCGCTACCTGGTCAACCCGCCGTCCATTGAAAACACCATGGGCGAGGCGCTGGCCAAGTCCGGCGTGACGCAGCTGGCCATCTCCGAAACCCAGAAGTTCGGCCATGTCACATACTTCTGGAACGGCAACAACAGCGGCAAGTTCTCCGAGGAGCTTGAGACCTATGTCGAAGTGCTTTCCGACGTGATTCCGTTCGAACAGCGTCCCTGGATGAAGGCGGCGGAAATTGTGGACAAGCTCATTCCCCTGCTGGAATCCGGCAAATTCGCCTTCGCGCGGGTGAATTTCCCCAATGGCGACATGGTGGGGCACACCGGCAATTTCGCGGCGGCCCGTGTGGCCGTGGAAACCGTGGACCTCGCGCTGGCACGGCTCATCCCCGTCATTGACAGGCTTGGCGGGTGCATGCTCATCACGGCCGATCACGGCAATGCGGATGAGATGTACGAAACCGACAAGAAGACCGGCAAGGCGAAGGTGAACAAGGACGGTTCCCCGAAAGCGAAGACCAGCCACACCCTCAGCAAGGTGCCCTTCATCCTGTATGACAAGGCGCACGCGGACGCGTATGCGCTCAAGGCAGGCGAGTTCGGCCTGTCCAACATTGCGGCCACGGTGGTGAACCTGCTGGGGTACGAGGCGCCGGAGGTCTGGGACACGTCCATGATCACCCTGAAATGAAACGCCGCAAAGAAGCTGCCTGCTTTTCCCCGAAAGGAATGGCAGGGTTGGCCATTGTTTTCGGTTGCAAACAATCCATAAATCCAGTATGATGAGAGGCAGGGAAGGTTCCCTGCCTCTTTTTTTGTCCGGCGTTTCCAGCAGCTGGCTTTGGAAGGGTTTCCCCGGAAAGGCCGGTGGCGGTGACATGCGGATTCTTGGACTCGACTATGGCGATGTGCGCATCGGGGTGGCTGTGAGTGATCCCATGGGATGGACCGCGCAAATGGTGGAAACCGTTCATTGGCGTTTCCAGCTCGAAAAGCCCCTGGCGCGGATCGTCGAATTGGTGCGGCAGTACCAGTGTGAACAGATCGTCGTGGGTTTGCCGAGAAACATGGATGGCAGCGAAGGCTTTCGGGTGGACAAGACATTGGTCTTTATCGAGCGGTTGCGTGAGCAAGTGGGCGACATTCCCATTCATACCTGGGACGAGCGGCTCACAACGGTCATGGCACAACGCGCGATGCAGGATATGGGCATCCGTGCCCGCGAACAAAAAGGCAAAATCGATCAGATGGCCGCCGCAATGATCTTGCAGGGCTGGCTTGATGGAAAAGGCATGCGTGATCGCATGCAGAAGGAGTAGTGGGCATGGACAACGAGAACATCATTGAATTGACCGGAGAAGATGGCGACGTCCTCAAGGCGGAGTACCTTGATACCGTGCTGGTGGACGATCAGGAATATGTGGTCATGGTGCCGCTGGACGAGGAAGGCTGTGGCGATGCCGGCTGTGCCGGATGCGACAGCTGTGGCGGCGAAACCGAAGTCATCATCATGAAAGTCCAGAAGAACGGGGATGAGGAATTTCTCATGCCGGTGGAGGACGATGAGGAACTGGAACGGGCCTTTGTCGCGTTCCAGGAGCAGAGCGAGTTCTGCGAAGACGACGAGGATGACGAATAAGGGTCGGTGCCTCATGACCGAAGGCTGTCTTGTGGCGACCGGAAGTTGATTCGCTGACTGCAACCATGGGGAAGAGGGCATGCCTTCTTCCCTTTTTTTGGAGGAACCCCATGCAAAACGGTTCGTTGGGCACGAC
>JAEWSN010000160.1 GCA_023459915.1 Bacillota bacterium | reverse complement strand
GCCCTTGAAGCCGGCGATTTTGACGCCTCCCTGCGCGAGTTGCTGGCGCAGACACCGGCGCGGGTGGAGGCGCTGCTCGACAAGCTGCAGTTTTCCACCGCCCTGACCGAGATTTGGAAGGCGGTTTCCCGCACCAACAAATACATTGATGAGACGATGCCCTGGGCGCTTGCGAAGGATCCCGCCAACAGGGCCCGCCTCGCGTCCGTGATGCATCATCTGGCGGAGAGCATCCGCATCATCTCCATTCTCATCGCGCCGTTCATGCCGGAGACGCCGGCCAAAATCCAGGCGGCCCTGCATGTGCCGTCGGCCATGACAGGCTGGGAGGATGCCAAACAGTTCTCAATGACGCCGTGGACGTCCCAGGTTGCGGCGGGAGACCCCATCTTCCCGCGCATTGATCTCAAGCAGGAGCTGGAGGCGTTGGCGAAGGACCAGGCACAGGCAGAAACGGCACCGACGGAGACGGCAAAGGCAGAATCGGCACAGGCAAAAACAGCGAAAGCCGGAACCGCGAAAACGGAGCCGGCGGTATCCGGAGAGGACGCGGTGGTCGGGGTTGCGCGCATCGGCATCGATGATTTTGCGAAGGTGGAACTGCGGGTGGCCAAGGTGCTGGCCGCCGAACGTGTGGAAAAGGCCGACAAGCTGCTCAAACTGACCCTGGATGACGGTGCGGGGGGGCGGACCGTGGTGTCCGGCATCGCGAAGCACTACACGCCCGAGGAAATGGTGGGCAGGACGCTGGTGCTGGTGGCCAACCTCAAACCGGCCAAGCTGCGGGGCATCGAGTCCCAGGGCATGATCCTGGCCGCGTCCAACCCCGATGACGGACGGCTGGTGCTGGTGACCCTTTCCGATGACATGCCGGCGGGTGCCCGGGTCGGTTGAGTGATGGCGATCACGGCTGTTGTGGCGTATTCCGCCGACAAGGAGCACGATCATGATCGATTCCCATGCCCATTATGACAATGAACGCTTCGACGCGGACCGCGAAAAAATCCTTGCGCAGGCCTTTCAATCCGGCGTGACCCACATCGTCAACCCCGGATGCGATTTGCCCTCCTCCCGGAAGGCCATCGCCATGGCGGAAGCCCACGCGGGCCTGTTTGCCGCGGTGGGCTTCCATCCCCATGAGGCGTCCGCGTACAGTGAGGGGGATGCCCAGACGCTTTTGTCGCTCGCCCGTCATCCCAAGGTGGTTGCCATTGGGGAAATCGGGCTCGATTACCACTATGACTTCTCCCCCCGCGACGTGCAAAAACAGGTGCTGCGCGCGCAGATCGAACTGGCCCGCCAGGTGGGCAAGCCGGTGATCCTGCACGACCGGGAAGCCCATGGCGACGTGGTGGCCCTGATGCGTGAGGAAAAGGCCGGGGAGCTTGGCGGCGTGTTCCATTGCTGGTCCGGCAGCCGGGAGACCGCCGAACTGGTGCTTCGCATGGGCTTCCACATTGGCGTGGGCGGTTCGGTCACCTTCAAGAATGCGCACCGGTTGCAGGAAGTGGTGAGGCATATCCCCATCGATCGGTTGCTCATCGAGACGGACTGTCCCTACATGACTCCCGAACCCTTTCGCGGCCGTCGAAACTGGTCCGGCCTGATGGTCCATGTGCTGGAGAAGCTTTCCGAGTTGCGCGGCGAGACCGTCGCGGAGCTGGAGGCACGGACCACGGACAATGCCATCCGTCTGTTCCGGTTGCCGCGGCTGAATGTGGAGGACAACGCATGAAGAAGTTCATCGTGGTGGTGATTTCCCTTTTGTTCCTGACGGTGTTCCTGATGATGAATTACCTGATTTGGGACAAGGACAATCTGCTCCAGCAGCAGCAGGACAGCAACAACCAGCAGGATTGGCTTCGTGGACAGAACAGCGCCCTCTCGGACACCATCTCTGAACTCGAGGAGAACATCAAGACCCTCGAGCGTGACAAGACAAGCCTCAACGAACAGAACAACGCCCTGCAGCGCCAGGTGATCGCGGCGACCGGCCGGGAGGCATCCCTGCGGTTTGCGCTGGACGCGAAAACACAGAATCTGGATACCCTCAAGACGGCGTCCCTGCCATTGCTGCGCACGTTGTTTTCCGACTGGATGACCGCCGTGACGGAACGGCGGATGGAAGACTCGTTGCTCTTTTTCACCCAGGAGTATCAGCTGTTTCAGAAGAACATGACCCCCGAGCGCTATCGGGAGCTCATGGAGGGCACCCTGCTCTCGCTGGTGTACCACCGTGCGCCGCAGCCGGAGGGAGATCCCGAAACCATTCCTCCGGTGGTGATGTTCGAACGCGTCGGCAATGAAACGGATGATCTGTCGGTGCGCGTGCGGACACAGGTGATTGCCGCGCTCGTTCCGGAAGCCGTTCCCGCGGCACAGGATCTCAAAAACGGCATGAACACCCTTCAGATTCTGTTCGTGTACGATGACATCAATCAGAAGTGGTACATCCAGTCCATCATGCTCGTGGGGTGATGCGGGGTGCTGCTGTCCGGCGTCGCAACCGATGGAGAGGAACCAAATAGTGGCATCTATCCCACTATGATACAGTAAATTAATGGCATATGAAAACAAAAATAACCATATAAAAAGATAAATGGTTATAGAACACCTAAAAAATAGCATTATATAGATATTAAAGGGAATACAGATTCCAAAAAACGCTCGAAAAGGAAAATAATAGCGGTTATCCCTTGACATGCTTTTCTTCTCTAACGTAAAATGGGGAAGCCTTTCATCCCGACGCTTTGTGGACATGGGCGGAAAGGCCCAACAAAAGAAGAAAGTCGCAGTAGCCGCGACACCTTGGGGAAAGACCGGCGCAAGCCGGTCGTGACAATCAGCGGTCCGCCTTTGTGAGAGAGGGGCGGACAAGAGAAAGGAATCGGATGATGGGCAGGTTGTATCTGCAGCACCTCCGACGCATCCTTCCGCTAAAGCAAATGGCCCTGCTGTTTCTTCTGACGATCTTTGCCTTTACTGCCGGTGCGGCCGCCTATGGCGCGGCGAACCGGGAAATCGCGGTTCGCGACGGTGAGACGCTCGTGGTCGCGAAGACACTTGGAAACGATGTACAGCAGGCCCTTGCACAGCTGGGTGTGGAAGTCGGAGAACAGGATTTTGTGAGCATGCCGCTCCGCCAATTGCTGGGGACGGACGGCACCAACCTATTGACAATCAAGCGGGCCGTTCCCATGACACTGACAGTGGACGGCGAGACGCGGGACATTCTGTCCTGGCGTGACACGGTGGGCGAGGTGCTCTCCGATCAGCAGGTTTCCCTCTCGGCCATGGATCGCATTGAAGGGATGACCGTCAAGACCCCTGTGGAGGCCGGTTTGGCTGTGCGGGTGGTGCGTGTGCGGACGGAAGCCATCAAGGAATTTGCCGCCATTCCCTATGATGTGGTTGAACAACAGGACAAGAACCTCAACGAGGGGGAGACCCTGGTGGCCCAGGTGGGTGTGGATGGACGCAGCGAGTCGGTCTACCACATCGTCTATGAGGACAACAAGCCGGTTTCCCGTACATTTCTGTACGAACGCACCGTGTCGGAACCGGTCAATCGGCTGGTGATGCTGGGAACCGTGAAGAACTTCACCAACCATCGCGGCGATCTGGTGCGGTACGCCAAAATCATGGACATGAAGGCCACCGCCTACACCGCTTCCTATGCGGATACCGGAAAGCATCCGGGAGATCCCGGCTTCGGCATCACACGCAGCGGCCTGCGCGCGCGCGAAGGCGTCATCGCGGTGGACCCAAGGGTCATTCCGCTGGGCACCAAGGTGTATGTTGAATCACCCGGCGCCGCGCCGGACTATGGATTCGCCATTGCCGCGGACATCGGCAGCGCCATCAAGGGCAATCTCATCGACTTGTACTTCGACACCACCCAACAGGCGCTCAACTGGGGCCGGCGGAGTGTGCGCGTGTACATCCTCAATGAACAGAACGACGCGCGCTGGAAGGAAAACGACGATCCCTGCACAAAATAATCACCAGGACCATCGGGCAGACGGATTTCCCCCAAAAGGGAATCCTTCTGCCCATTCCTGTCTGGAGGAAGCTTGCGCGACACGGTGAATACCCATGAGATCATGGACCGCCATCAGCTGCGTGCCACCAAATCACTGGGGCAGAATTTTTTGACGGATCCCCATATCATCGACAAGATTGTGGAGGCGGGAGACATCGGGCCGAATGACCTGGTGCTGGAGGTCGGTCCTGGCCTTGGCGCCATGACCGTCCGGCTGGCCAGGGTCGCCGGCCGTGTGGTTGCGGTGGAGATCGACAAACACCTGCTGCCCGCGCTTGAGGAAGTGCTTGCGGGGTATCGGAACACCGAAGTGGTTCACGCGGACATCCTCAAAACCGACCTACGCGCATTGGTCGCAGGGTGGGACGGGCCCCTCAAGGTGGTGTCCAATCTTCCCTATTACATCACCACGCCAGTCATCATGCGGTTGCTGGAGTCGGATATCCCCTGGACATCCCTCGTCTTCATGGTGCAAAAGGAGGTGGCGCAGCGTTTGGCCGCGCCGCCGGGTGGGAAGGATTACAGTGCGCTCTCTGTAGCGGTGCGTTGCCTTTCCGAGCCCAAAATGTGCTTCACCGTCTCGCGCAACTGCTTTCATCCCAGGCCGGATGTGGATTCCGCGGTGGTTCGCCTCGCAAAGGCATTCATTCCGGAGATGGAAGGTGTGAACCGGCAACTGCTGCGGCAGGTGACGCGGGCTGCGTTTTCGCAGCGCCGCAAGACCATTGTGAACTCGTTGGGATCCGCGCCCTGGATACCGGGGGGCAAACAGGGGCTGCGCGCCGTGCTCGCGCAGCTTGACATCGCCGAGAATGAGCGCGCGGAGCGCCTCTCCCTTTTCCAGTACGCGGGGTTGACCACGGCGCTGGAAGCGGCGGGCGCCAAGGAGACGGCGCAGCCCGAAGAGGCATGAAAGGGCGTTGCATGCCCTGAACAACAGTGTTGGCCGAAAGGCCGGGAGGTGACCATGTGCGACAGATTGCCAATGGCCCGTTATCTGGATCATGCGGTGCTCAAGCCCGAGATGACCCGGGAAGAGGCAAAAGAAGCCATTTTGCTCGGTATTGCGCATCAGGTGGGTACCGTGTGTGTCCGCCCTTGCGACATCGCGATGGCGGCCGCGCTGTGCGCCGGCACACAGACCGAAGTGTCCTGCGTGCTGGCGTTCCCGCACGGCTGCGTAACGCCTGCCGTCAAGGCCTTTGAAGCCCGGGAGGCCATTGCGAACGGCACCCGCGAAATTGACATGGTGGCCAATTATGGCTACATCCGTTCGGGCATGCGTGAGGAGATGCTGCGGGACATGCGCGCGGTGACCGATGTGGCCAAGCCGGCCGGCATCCTCGTCAAGGTGATTCTGGAGACCTGCACCCTCACCACGGAGCAAATCAAGCTGGCGACGGAGGTGGCTGTGGAGGCGGGCGCGGAATATGTGAAGACCTCCACCGGATTCCACAACACCGGCGCCACGGTGGAGGCGGTTGCGGCCATGGTGGAAGCGGGCAAGGGACGCATCAAGGTCAAGGCGTCCGGCGGCATCCGCACGGTCGCGGACGCGGAACGGTTCCTGGACATGGGCTGTGAGCGGCTGGGCGTGGGCTATGGCTCCACGGCCGCCCTGTGCGCCGGCGGCCCGGAAGACAAAGCCGGCACCTATTGAAACTGGGGTCAGACCCCACCTGTCAAGGTGGGGTCTGACCCCGTTTTGGCCTGCGGCGTGTCATCGGGGTCTGACCCCAATTTGCGATACGCGGTGGGGGAACACCCGTGGGTGGTCCGGAAGGCCTTGGAGAATTGTGCCGGATCCTCATATCCCACGGAACGGGCGATGTCCGCCACGGTCAGCTGGTCGTTGTCCATCAGTTGCGCGGCCCGCTCCATGCGAAACCGGATGAGGTGTGTTTGCGGCGGCTGGCCAGTTTGCCGGCGGACAAGCGTGGACAGGTAGCTCCTGTCCAGACCCAGGGCCCTTGCCATGTCGGAGACACGGAAGGGTTCGGGGTAGTGCCGCGCGAGATACGCCATCGCCCGGCGGACATGGCGTGCCTTGTCCGCCGCGGAGTTCTTCTCCGGTGTCCGGGTTTTCGCGACCTGGCACAATTGGGCCAGAAACAGGTACAGATGCCCGGTGAGCAGCAGTTCGCCGGGCGTTGCCATACTCCCGGCCTCCTCGGTTCTGGCGGCCTCCACCAGCGCAGACAGCGCCTGTGTGAGCCGGTTGTCGTCACCCGGGCGGAAGATGGGGTGATCGGCGTCCAGACCGGCCCGTTCCAGCACGGCCGCGGCCCGCAGACCATGAAAGCCCACCCATGCGTAGTGCCAGGGGGATTGCCCGTCCGCCTTCCAGAACACCGGCACATCCGGCGGCACCAAAAAACCGTCTCCCGCACCGAGTTCGTGGGTCTGGCCGTTCAGCACCAGTGTGCCTTTTCCCTGGCGGATGACATGGATGAGAAAATGATCCCGGACGCCGGGCCCCCAGACATGCCCGGGTTCGCACGCTTCCACGCCGCATCGATACACATTCAAATCCGTATTGAGTTTTTGCTGAATGTAGTGTTTTTCGGCCATTGGGCAGATTCAACCTTTCAAGGATAACTGGATGGAAACAACATAAACACAAGAACTGATCACATTCTACCATTGCCTGCCGTCCGCCTCAATTCTATAATGGGGGCAGTGGGAGCAAGGCGGATCACCCGGGGCTTCGTCCCCACGCCACAACAACGGCCCACACCCGAATCCACAGGTTGCGTCCAATCGAAAGGAGTCCATCATGGCAGAACTGCGCTGGCACCCATTGATCAAGGACTGGATCATGATTGCGTCCCATCGTCAGGACCGTCCCCAGATGCCCAAGGACTGGTGTCCCTTTTGTCCTTCAGGCGGGCGGGTCCCCGATTACGAGGTGCTCGAATACGACAACGATTTTCCCGCGTTGAGCCAGTCTCCGTCCGAACCGGATCCGGTGGGCACGGAATTCTTCAAGACTGCGCCGGCTTACGGCAAATGCGAGGTGATTCTGTATTCCCCGGAACACACCATCACGCTGCCGGAATTGCCGGTGGCCCACATCCGCAAGCTGGTGGATTTGTGGACGGAACGCTTCGTGGAAATCCGCAAGGATGAAAAGGTGAAGTATGTCTTCATCTTTGAGAACCGCGGCGAGGTGGTGGGGGTCACCATGCCCCATCCGCACGGCCAGATTTACGGGTATTCCTGGGTTCCCAAAAAGATTGAGCTGGAAATCGAATCGGCGCGGGAACACCTCGAGGAGAAGGGGGAATGTCTGTTCTGCCGGATGATCCGTGAGGAGCTGAACGTGCGCGAGCGGGTCATTTTCCAGAACGATCATTTCGCCGTGGTGCTGCCCTTCTTCTCGGAGTATCCCTATGGCGTGTATATCTACGCCAAACGCCACATTCAGAATCTCACGGACATGACGGATGCGGAGAAGACCGCGCTGGCCGCCACCCTGCGTGAAACGGTGGGCATGCTCGACGCGCTTTTTGACAAGCCGTTTCCCTATATGATGTGCATGCATCAGGATCCCGTCAACAGCGGAGATTTCAAGGACAGCTACCATTTCCACATCGAATTCTTCCCGCCCATGCGTTCGGCGGAGAAGCAGAAGTTCAACGCGTCCAGCGAAACCGGTGTCTGGGCCCATTGCAACACCACCGCGCCGGAAGAGAAGGCGGAAGAATTGCGGCTTGCACACGCGCGGTTTTTGGCCAAGGGAGGATCCCATGAATAAGGAACAACTGCTACGTGAGTTCATCGGTTATTTTGGCGGAACAGCCCAGGGCATCCGGGTCTTCACCGCGCCTGGCCGCGTGAATCTCATCGGCGAGCACACCGATTACAATGGCGGATACGTTTTCCCGGCCGCGCTGACCCTGGTGACCACAGTGCTGGCGCGTCCCCGCGCGGATCGGACAATCCGGCTGGTGGCGACCGATCTCAAGACGGTGGTGACGGCGGATCTGGACAACCTGCAGGCCGGCCGGGATCTGAAATGGGGCAATTATCAGCTGGGCGTGGCGGACGAGCTGCAGAAGGCGGGATTCCCGCTGGTGGGCTGTGATTTGCTGTACGAGGACAAGGTGCCGCTGGGCAGCGGGTTGTCCTCCTCGGCCGCCATCGAGGTGGCCACGGCGTTTGCGCTGGTATCGCTTGGCGCGGGTCCGAACCCGGTGGACATCGATCCGGTTCAGATGGCGAAAATCTCGCAAACAGCCGAGCACAACTTCATCGGCGTGATGTGCGGCATCATGGACCAATTTGCCTCCGCGATGGGGAAGAAGGATCATGCCATCTTCCTGGACTGCCTCACGCTGGAACACGAATGGGTGCCGCTGGTGATGGACGGGGTGTCCATTGTCATCGCCAACACCAACCACAAGCGCTCGCTGGGTGAGGGCAAGTACAACGAGCGCCGGGCCGAGTGCGAAGCCGGCCTGGAGATGCTCAAGCCCGCGCTGCCGCAAATCACCTGCCTGCGGGATGTGAGCGCGGCCGACTTTGAGAAGCACCGTAACCTCATCACGGATCCCGTGGTGCGCAACCGCGTGGCGCATGTGGTCTATGAGGACGACCGGGTGCTGCGGTCGGTGGCCGCGCTCAAGCAGGGCGACCTGACCCTGTTCGGGCAGCTGATGGATCAGTCCCACGACTCGCTGCGCGATCTGTATGAGGTGACCGGGTTCAAGCTTGACGCCCTGGTGGACGCGTTTCGCGCGTGCGAGGGCGTCATCGGCTCACGTATGACGGGTGCCGGCTTTGGCGGCTGCGCGGTCGCGCTGGTGAAGACCGACGCGGTGGAAACCGTGAAGCAAAAGGTGGGTGCTTCCTATCTCGCGGCGGTGGGACATGACACCTCCTTTTATGTGTCCGATGTCGGCGACGGCGCGCGGGAGGTATGTGAATGAAAATTCTTGTGACCGGCGGTGCCGGCTATATCGGCACCCATACCTGTGTGGAGCTGCTGGACGCGGGCCATGATGTGGTGGTGGTGGACAATCTGTCGAACAGCAAGCCCGAAGCCTTGCGGCGCGTGGCGGAAATCACGGGCAAAACCCTCGATTTCGTGGAGGCGGATCTGCTCGATCGCGCCGCGCTCGACGGCATTTTCAGGCAACACGCCATCGACGCGGTGATTCATTTCGCCGGCCTCAAGGCGGTGGGGGAGTCCGTGACCATCCCGTTGCGGTATTATCACAACAACCTCACCGGCACGTTCCACCTGCTCGAAGCCATGGCGGCGGCCGGGTGCAAGCGGCTGGTGTTCAGCTCCTCCGCCACGGTCTATGGCCTGGCGGAGACCGTGCCGCTCCATGAGGACGCGCCATTGGGCGCCACCAACCCGTATGGCCGAACCAAGCTGATGCTGGAGCAGATTCTGCGCGATGTCGCCGCGGCGGATCCGGCATGGTCCATGGTGCTGCTGCGGTACTTCAACCCGGTGGGCGCGCACCGCAGCGGCCGCATCGGGGAAGACCCCAACGGCATCCCCAACAACCTCATGCCGTTCATCACCCAGGTGGCCATTGGCAAACGGGCGGAGCTGGGCGTGTTCGGAGACGATTACAACACGCCGGACGGCACGGGTGTCCGCGACTACATTCATGTGGTGGATTTGGCCAGGGGGCATCTCAAGGCACTGGACCGCGTCATGCGTGAAACCGGAGCAGAGGCCTACAACCTTGGCACCGGAACCGGGTACAGCGTGCTCGACATGGTCAGGGCGTTTGAAAAGGCCTCAGGAAAAAAGATTCCCTATCGCGTGACGGCAAGGCGCCCGGGCGACATCGGGACATCCTATGGCGATCCCGGCAAGGCGCGCAGGGAACTGAAGTGGGAAGCGGAGCTTGGACTGGACCGCATGTGCGAGGATTCCTGGCGCTGGCAATCCCAGAACCCGGACGGATACTGAATCAATGATCGGGGAGATGCCGGGCGGCATCTCCCCTTGCTTTCCGGGCATGATGGCGAAATCGGGCGCCGGTGCTGATGGCGAAACCGGTCGCCGGTGCTGATGGCGAAACCGGTCGCCGGTGCTATTGTTTTGGATTGGCGTCGCGCAGCACCACAAACAGCGGCTTTTCCTCGAGCTGCATGTATTCCCGCGGGGAAACGCCATAGTGTTTTTTGAACAGCTTGCTGAAATAGTAGGCGTCCTCGTAGCCGACCGCCGCGGCCACCTGCCGGATGGAGACGTCGGGCACCTGCTGCATCAGCTCGCAGGCTTTGGCCAGGCGGACACGGATGAGGTAGTTGATGGGCGCCTCGCCCATCAGCTCCTTGAACACCCGCGAGATGTAGACAGGGCTCAGATACGCGTTTTCCGAAATGCGTGCCAGCGAGATGGGCTGCATGTAGTTCTCGTTCATGAACGTGACAATGGCGTCCACGATATTGCTTTTTTCGTATTTCTCCAGCGAAAAGTCCTGATGCGCATGCGCGTCCGTATGGACATGCAGTTCCTTGAGCAGCAGCACAATCAGCTTCATGACCAGGCATTTGATCATCAGCGCGCTGGCCGGATCGTTGCGCTTTTGCTCCATGGCGATTTCCTCGCAGCAGTTGTGAAACGCCTGGCTGTGATGGAGCAGCGTGATGGCGGGGCTTTCCTCGGGGCTGATGAGATAACCCTGTGGAAGTCCCCGCAGGCTGATGTTGGTGAAGGCGGTCTGGAATTCCGTGAGCCGCTGGCGCTCGCCGATGATGCGATGGTGGGTGACGCCGGGGTTGCAGATGAAAAGCGAGCCGGCCGTCACCTTGTACACCTTCCCGCCGATTTCATAGGAAGCCGCGCCATCGAGGATGTAAATGATGGACACATGATCATGGGCGTGGCTTTCGGTCTTGTTGTGCCCCGCGAAATTGCGGCGCATGGTGTAGAGGATGCGGGGATCGAAATGCTGTGGCAACAAGGGGAAGTCCTTCATGCTGCGCTCCCTTTGGGCATCATTTGGTGCCGGAGGTCATGCCGTTGCGGCAGGCCCTCCCTTGATTATACGCAAAGGGTCGGTGTTCGGGCAACCGGTGTTCATTGGGATCAATGTAGAAAAGTCCATCCCGGATGGACGAAATAACCATTTTTTCTTGACGGAATCAGGCATATACTGACAAAGTCTGTTTTTGTGTCCATCAACCTGCAGCGGAGGGAATGTCATTGAAAGCTTGGAAATGGCTGTGGCGGTATCTCAAGCCGTACAGCAAACCTTATTTTGTCAGTTACGGGCTGGTGGTCCTGTTCATCATCGTCAGCCTGTCGGTGCCGTGGATCATGGGACGCATGGTCGATGATGTGGTCAAACAGGGTCTTTCGGACAAGCTCTGGCCGTATGTCATCGCGCTGGTGGGCATCACGATTTTCCGCACCGCCGTCATGTATATCCACAAGATGATGCTTGAAGGCGTGTCGCAGCGGACCATCCACGACATCCGCAACGACACCTACGACAAGCTGAACCGGCAGGACTTCAATTTCTATGACACCAACCGTTCGGGGGACATCCTCGCCCGGATGACCGGTGACATGGAGGCGGTGCGCCATTTCATCGCGGGCGCGCTGCCCGAAGTGCTCAAGAGCGGATTCCAGCTGCTGATGGCGGTTGTGCTCATGTTCTGGTTCCATCCCGTATTCGCGCTGTGCATTCTGGCCGTTGCGCCGGTGGTGGCGATCGTGGGCCGCAAATTCGCGGGGACGGTGCTGCCGAAATTCTTTGAAATCCGCGCGCAATTTTCCAAGCTGAACACCGCCGTACAGGAAAACATCAGCGGCAACCGGGTGGTCAAGGCCTTTGCGAAGGAAGATTTTGAGATCCGGAAGTTCGATGCCGAGAATGAAGCCTACATGAACCGGAACATCGAGGCGTCGAAGGTGTGGCAGAAATACCTGCCGACCATCGAGTTCCTGTCCAATTTCCTCAAGGTGCTGGTGCTGCTGCTGGGCGGTCTTTTCATCATCAACGGGTCACTCACGCTTGGCCTCATGGTCACCTTCACGGGGCTCATCGACCGGGTGAACGGCCCGATGCGCATGCTCGGCTGGCTCATCAACGACATGCAGCGCTTCAACGCCAGCGCGCAGAAAATTGAGCAGATGCAGCTCGAGGAGCCGGAGATCACGAACGACGGATTCAAGCTCACGGACGCGGACATGGCCGCCATCGGCAAGGACCGGAAGGTGGTCAACGGCGGCATCGAGTTCCGGGATGTCAATTTTGCCTATCGGGACGCCCCGGTGCTGAACCATGTGAACTTCCGGGTGGAACCCGGACAAAAGGCCGCCTTCATCGGCGCGACCGGATCCGGCAAGTCCACCATCATGAATCTCATCTGTCGCTTCTATGAAACCGACGACGGGCTGGTGCTGCTCGATCGCGTCAATGTCCGCAACGTGGATCTCAAGACACTCCGCACCCAGGTGGCCATTGCGATGCAGGATGTGTTCCTGTTTTCGGACACCATCGAGGGCAACATCGCCTATGGCATGCCGGACGCGTCTTTCGAGGCGGTCCAGCAGGTGGCGCGGATGTCCGAGGCCCATGATTTCATCGAGAAATTCCCGGAAGGCTACGACACCATCATCGGGGAGCGGGGCGTGGGCCTCTCCGGCGGCCAGCGCCAGCGCATCGCGCTGGCCCGCACGCTGTTGAAAAACCCCACCGTGCTGATTCTTGACGACACCACCTCGAGTCTGGACGTGGAGACCGAGCACCGCATCCAACAGACCCTCAACCAGTTCTCGGAAGGGCGCACCACCCTGCTGATTGCCCACCGCATTTCCTCGGTGAAGCAGGCGGACGTCATTTTTGTCATGGACAAGGGCGGCATTGTGGAGCAGGGCACACATGACGAGCTGCTGGCACAAAAGGGCATGTACTATGACGTATACATCAACCAGATGGGCGATTTTGACGAGAAGCTGGCAACAGCCGCCATCACATCCGGCGAATCCCCCGCTCCGGAGGCCGGGGTGTCGGCAACCACGCATGTGAAGCCAACGGAAACGACAGCGACAGAAGGAACAGCAGGGGAGGTGGGCAATCATGGCGCGTAACAAATTCGATGTGGACGAGTCTCTGGATCAGGAATTCAACGCCAGTCAGGTCAAGCGGATTCTCGATTACATCAAGCCGCACCGCAAGGCCATCTCCTTTGTCATCTTCATGATGGTGCTCACCACCACCGCCGTCTATGTGGGGCCCACGCTCATGGCCGTGCTGGTGGACAAGGCCATCCCGGAGGGGAATGTCCCGCTGGTGCTCATTCTCTCAGGGGTGTTCACCCTCATCTACCTGTTCAACTCCGCCGTGGTGAAGCAGCGCATCCGCATCATGAACGAGGTGGCGCAAAACATCATTCACACGCTGCGCCGCGACGTGTTTGTGCATCTGCAGCGGTTGCCGTTTGCCTATTATGACAGTCGTCCGCACGGTAAAATTTTGATTCGTGTGGTCAACTATGTCAATTCGCTGAACGATCTGCTGCAAAACGGCATCATCAACCTGTTCACCGACCTTTTCAGCCTGCTGATCATCACCATATACCTGTTTGCGCTCAATCCCAAACTGACCTTGTACAGCATGATAGGGCTTCCTGTCCTGGTGCTGGTACTGTTCCTGCTCAAGAAGGTGCAGCGGGTCCGGTGGCAGGCGGTCAGCCGCAAGCAATCCAACCTCACGGCTTATCTGGCCGAAACGCTTTCCGGCATGAAGGTCACACAGTCCTTCGCGCGCGAGGAGGAGAACAAGCGCATCTTTGCCACCCAGAGCCAGGAAAACGTGAAGGCCTGGATGAAGGCCGTCCGCGTCAATTTCCTGCTGTGGCCGCTGTCCGAGAACATCTCGGTCATCTCCATCTCCGTGATGTATGTGGTGGGTGTTTCCATGATCGCCGGCGGAGAAACCTCCGTGGGCGTGCTCATTGCGTTTGCCAGCTATATCAGCATGTTCTGGGCGCCCATCATGAACCTGGGCAATTTCTACAACCAGATTCTGAATGTGGCGGCCTATCTGGAGCGCATCTTCGAAACGCTGGACGAAAAGCCGCTGATCGAGGACGCGCCGGACGCCGGCGTGATGCCGCAGATTCAGGGTTCGGTTTCCTTCGAGCATGTCAACTTCAGTTATGAGGAAGGCCAGCGGATTCTCAAGGACGTCAGTTTTAAGGTTGAGCCAGGGGAGACCATCGCGCTGGTGGGTGCCACCGGGTCGGGGAAAACCACCATTGTCAATCTCATCAGCCGGTTCTATGACATCCAGGAGGGCAAAATCCTCATCGATGACACGGACATCTCCAGCGTCACCATTGCCTCGCTGCGCAGCCAGATGGGCGTGATGATGCAGGACAGCTTCATCTTCTCGGGCACCGTCATGGACAACATCCGGTATGGCAAGCTTGACGCCACCGACGAGGAGTGCATTTCCGCCGCGCAGACCGTCATGGCCCATGAGTTCATCATGGAGCTGGAAGACGGCTACATGACCGAAGTCAACGAGCGCGGATCCCGCCTGTCGGTGGGACAGCGGCAGCTGATATCCTTCGCGCGCGCACTGCTGGCGGATCCCCGCATCCTGATTCTCGACGAGGCCACCTCCTCCATCGACACGCGGACGGAGAAGGCGCTGCAGCAGGGGCTGGAACGCCTGCTGCACGGACGCACCTCGTTCGTCATCGCCCACCGGCTCTCCACCATCAAGAACGCCGACCGCATCTTCTACATCGATGCCGGCGTCATCACCGAAAGCGGCACGCACGACGAACTGATGACCCTCAAAGGACAGTACTGGCAACTCTATAGTGCGCAATATGCATTGATGTAATCAATGCATATTGCGCACAAAGCGGCAGGAACAATCCGCAGGATTGTTCCGAGAGCGATAGCGCGCAAAAAGTTGGTTCAATGCATATTGCGCACGGATACAAGATGAAAAACGCGTTCCGTCATATTGCCGGTTTTCCCGCACACCCGTTGCCACAGGGGAACCCTGCCTGTATAATGGTTTTGCCTTCTCCGATTCAAGGAGAACGCCCTGTTTGGTGGAAAACACGCGGGGTGGGCTTGCAGGAAGAATTGTGAAATCCTGCGACTACGGACAGCCAACAGGACCGACAGGAGGAGCAGCATGCCGGGAACAATCGTCATCGGCACCCAATGGGGTGATGAGGGAAAGGGCAAGTACATCGACATTCTGGCCGAAGACGCGGAAGTCATTGTGCGTTTTTCCGGAGGCAACAACGCTGGCCATACCATTGTGCACGGGACCGAGAAATTTGCATTGCACCTGTTGCCATCCGGCATCCTCCGCTCCGAGACCACCTGCCTCATCGGAAACGGCGTGGTGGTGGATCCGGCTGTGCTGTTGATGGAGATCGATCGGCTGGCGTCACGGAATGTCCGTATGGCAAAGCTTTTGGTCAGTGATCGGGCGCATGTCATCATGCCATGGCACCGGGAACTGGATGCCCTGCAGGAAGCGCAGCGGGGCGACCGGGGCCTCGGCACCACCAAACGGGGCATCGGACCGGCCTACGCCGACAAGGCGGAGCGCAGCGGCATCCGCATGTGCGACCTCATGGATCCCGACACCTTCCGGATGCGCGTCCTTGAAGTCCTGGCCGTCAAAAACGCCATCATCGAGAAAGTCTACGGCGCCACGCCGATCCGTGCAGAAGACGTGATTTCGGAGTATCTCGGATACGCCGAACGCATCCGCCCCATGGTCTGTGACGTCCATGCCGTGATGCACGAGGCGCTCGAGGCGGGCAAGAAGGTGTTGTTTGAAGGGGCGCAGGCCACCTTCCTCGACATCGATTTCGGCACCTATCCCTATGTGACGTCCAGCAATCCCATTGCCGGCGGCGTCTGCGTGGGGGCGGGCATCGGCCCGCGTGAAATTGGCGAGGTCTATGGCGTCATGAAGGCCTACACCACCCGCGTGGGAGAGGGGCCGTTCCCAACGGAGCAACTCAACGAGGTGGGAGACACCATCCGGGAGCTGGGGCACGAATACGGCACCACCACCGGACGTCCGCGCCGCTGCGGCTGGCTCGACGGGCACATGCTCCGCTACGCGGCCCGTGTCAACGGACTCACCGGCCTGTGCATGAACCATTTGGACACCATCGGCAAGCTGCCGCTCATCAGGCTTTGCACAGGCTACAGGCTCGACGGCAGCCCCATCACGCATTATCCCGCAAGCCTGCGCGATCTGGCGCGTTGTGAGCCGGTGTATGAGGAATTCCCGGGCTGGCCGGAAACCGACATTTCGGCGGCGCGCCATTTCCACGAGCTGCCAGAGGCGGCCCAGCGGTATGTGCAGCGCATTGAGCAGGTGGTGGGCGTGCCGCTCCGCTTCCTGGGTGTGGGGCCGGATCGCGCCCACACCATCGGCCGGTGATGGGGGGAAGTGAACGCCGAACCGGCAGCGGCTTGACGGACAGCCGGCATCAAACGGGATCGAGGAACGTCCGGACAGGGACGCCCCATCGCAAGATGGCGCGTCCCTGTTTCGCTTTCCGGCAAAGCGGGTAATCAGGGAGCAGGATGCCGAATCAAGCGTCCATGTTTTGTTTTGTCATGAAGACATGTCGACCCACCCCGGTTCGCAGACAGCGCGATGGTGCCAAATGGGAGGACTGTATGGCGAAAAAGAAGACCGTTGCCTATTTTTGCATGGAGTACGCGTTGGACAACCGGCTCCAGACCTATGCCGGCGGGCTCGGCATACTGGCCGGCGATTATCTCAAGGGCGCCACGGATGAAAAGACAGGTCTTGTCGGTATCGGCATCCGCTGGAAGCAGGGCTATGGGGAGCAGATGCTCGACCCGAAGACCGGCGTTCCCTTTGACGTGTACCGCACCAATCCTGTCATGGGCATGGAAGACACCGGCATCCGCGTGCCGGTGCTGATCAAGGGCCGCGAGGTCATGATCATGGCCTGGAAGGTCACCGATTTCGGGGTGGACAATCTCTACCTGCTCGATACGGATGTGGATGGGAACGATGGCGAGGCCCGCTGGATTACCGGGCAGCTCTACGGCTGGTTCGGCGAGGAGCGCGTTGCCCAGGAAATGGTGCTTGGCATCGGGGGCGTGCTCGTGCTGCGTGCCCTGGGGCTCGAACCCGCGGTGTACCACTTCAACGAGGGCCACGCCCTGCTGGCCGGACTCGAGCTGATTCGCGAGAAACGGGAGGCCGGCGCGACCCTTGACGAGGCAAAGGCCGCCACCCGGGAAGAAATTGTTTTCACCACCCACACGCCGGTCATCGAGGGCAACGAGTCCCATCCAATTGAGCGGCTCATGTATATGGGCGCGAATCTTGGATTGACAAAAACGCAGCTGAAGGCCATCGGCGGCAGCCCCTTCAATATGACCGTGGGCGCGCTCCGGCTGTCCCGTGTGGCCAACGCGGTGGCACAGCTCCATGCCGCCACCGCGCAGACCATGTGGGCGGACGTGAAGGATTGCTGTCCCATCATCGGCATCACCAATGCCATTCACATTCCCACCTGGGTGGACGAGAAAATGCTCGCGCTCGCGCAGGCCTACGACGGTGGATGGGATTCGGCGAATGCCCTTTGGGAACGGCACATGTCCAACAAGAAGAAACTGATTAAGTTCGTCAGGGAGCGCACGGGTGTGAAGCTGCGCGCGGATGCCCTGTTGCTGGGATTCTCCCGCCGGGCGGTGCCCTACAAGCGCTCCAATTTCCTGTTTACCGACCGGAAATTCATCGGGCCGATGCTGCGCAAGGGCACGCTGCAGATCGTCTTCGCGGGCAAGGCACATCCGCTGGACGACAACGGCAAGAAAATTGTGGCGGAAATTGTCGCCATGACAAAGCAATACCCGGATTCGGTGGTGTTTCTGGAAAACTACGACATGGAGATTGGCCGCATGCTGACGCGCGGCTCGGATGTCTGGCTGAACAACCCGCGCAGGCCCAAGGAGGCTTCCGGAACTTCCGGCATGAAGGCCGCGATGAACGGCGTGCTCAACCTGTCCATCCTCGATGGCTGGTGGCCCGAGGCCTGCCGGCATGGCGTCAATGGCTGGCAGTTCGGAGACGGCTTCGAATCCGAGGACACGGAGGTTCTGGACAAGCACGATTACAAGGCGTTCCGCAAGGTGTTGCGCGACGAGGTGCTGCCCACCTGGCAAGATCACAAGGAACGCTGGATTGGCATGATGGCTGAATCCATCCGAAGCACGCGGGAACCCTTCGGCATGCATCGGATGCTGCACGAATACGATGCGCGCATGTATCGCAAGTGACACGCGGACAAAGGCCGGGCAGACAGGGAGGATGGCATGCAGACAGTGCTGCTGGTAAATGACAGCCGGCTTGAGGCGAGAATACTGACAGACTTGCTCCAATCGCTCGGGTACGAGGTGCTGCAAAGCGATGAGATGGTGGCGCTCGACGACATGAAACGCATCATGCCCGATGTGGTGGTTGTCAATTACATCATGAAAACCATGCGGGGTGATGCGCTGATCGGGATGATGAAGCTGCTTCACCCGCACGCGCTGGCGCTGCTGACCTCAAGCAGCGAGCTGTCGCTGGCGTCGTTCCGGCAACGGCGGGTGGACGGCGTGCTGCGCACCCCGGCCACCCGGGAACAGTTGCAGCGGGCCCTCCAGCGCGCGCAGGCCCATCGGGAGTCATTGCATCCCACGGCATGATCGGCATGCCGCCTTGCCCTGATGCCGGGTGGCATTCAAGGATTCCTGCAGAACAACGCGCAGAAGCGAGTTGTTGCACCAGAATCAAGGATTGCCGCGCGCACATGATCGGCGCCGTGTTCGGATGTCAAAGCTGCAAGTCCACATGCTGGATGGTGGCGGCTTCTCCGCTTTCCTTGAGGTAAACCCCGGAGCGGGCAATCTGTCCGTTTGTCAGGCCATCCTGACCCATCAGCCGATAGGGGGTTTGCACGTTGCCCAGATAGATGGCGCCCACGCCGGCCTGTCCAATCGCCTCAAGGGTCACCTCACCGGCTTCATTCATTGACCAGATGCGCAGCTTGTCGAAGACCGGATCGTTTTCATCGATCCATCCGTTGCCGTCATCATCATGGACGGCCAACTCGGAAAAGCCGTTGCCGCTCTGCGGGCCAAACAGCTCCGAGCCGTCATCGATCTGTCCGTTCCCATTGTGGTCCAGCGCCAAAAAACCGCTGCCCGGGCTTGTGAACGCGATGGTGTCCATGGTGCCGTCCACATCGAGATCAAACCGGAAACTGCGTTCTCCCAGCGTGGCTGCGGCACCGTTGAAGTTCAGCACCAGCGGATCCACCATGGCATCGCCCGCGGTGATGGACAAATCTGTCTGCCGGAGGAACTCACGGCTCATGGCGAAGCCCAGATCGAAGGAGATGCGGCGGCCGTCCGCTGTGGTCACGTCGCCACTGGCGGCGAACTGCACGGATTCGGTTTCATGGATGCGTTCGTGGAACTGGTACGACATGCCCCATCCAAGGCGCCGGGGCCCGGCATCGGTCTGAACGGCCTTCTGCTGAATCTGCTGCGCGGCCTTTGGATCCACCTGTTCGGGGATGTTGATTTTGATGCGTTTGCCGGTCAGGACGTACACAAAATCCTCAATCAGCTTGATTTTGGCAAGATCCTTGTCGGTCAGCTGGGGTGCGGTCTCATTTCCGACCGCCTCGGCAGCCCCGGTTTCCTGTGCGGCGGCCGAACTCCTGGCCAAATCCTCGCGAAGTTTCGCATACCCCGCGGCGGACAGCGCGAGCCGGATGTCACCGGACAGGCGCGCGCCCGGTTGCGCCTGCTGCGCGCCGGCGGCCTGACCCTTCCATATTCTCAGGGATTCGGTTCTTGTATGCGAGATGGCATGCTCCGAACGGCCCTGCATGGCGATGCTGGATTGCGCGATTTTCATGGGGTGCCTCCTTGCGATGGAACAGGACGGGATGTCTTCCATGACAACCCGAAGGGTATATCGGCAAATCGGCGCCAAAACTTGAGGGGTGGGAGGTTTCCGAAACTGTTGGGGATACGGTATGATGGAAGCGGGTTTGCGTTGTGGGCAAACCGCTGTCCCCGCCGGAGCGCCGGCGGGCCTGAACAAGGAATCGGAGAGGAACAAGCGGATGTCTGAAGAGACCTGGGCCGGGTTTGAGGCGGCCTGCAAGGCATGTGAACGGTGTGGCTTGTCCCGTACGCGCACCCATGTGGTGGTGGGCAGGGGCACACCCGCGCAGGGCGCGGTGCTGTTTGTCGGCGAGGGACCGGGAGAACAGGAGGACTTGAGTGGCATCGCCTTCACCGGCCGTGCGGGAAAGCTGCTCGATCTGCTGCTGGCGGCACACCGGTTTCCCCAGGATGCCTGGTATATCGCCAATATCGTGAAATGCCGGCCCCCGGGCAACCGGGAACCGACGGAGGAGGAGGCGGCCGCGTGCATGCCGTGGCTGCGCTGGCAGGTGAAAGCCCTCAAGCCGCGCCTCATTGTTTGTCTGGGGCGTGTCGCCGCCAGGCACCTCATTGACGGGAGCATCCGCATCACGTCGGCGAGGGGCCAATGGGTGCGGCGTCAGGATTTTTGGATGATGCCCACCTGGCATCCCGCCGCGGTGCTGCGGGATCCCGGGAAGAAGGTTGAAATTTATCAGGATTTGGAGCTGGTTCGAGACAAGCTGCGCGAATTTGGCCGTTGAGCGTGCCCGCAGACCCACGGCGGCGCGGCAGTGGACTAGAATTCCAGAAATGTGAGTTCCGGCCGGGCGCCCAGCCGCAATGGAAACAGCACGTTGCCAATCCCGCGGGAGAGCCAGGCGGGGGTGCCATTGATGGTGTGCAATCCCCGCCGGATGCCCGCGCGGCCCAACGGCTCGGTGCGAAAGAGCCTGAATTCCAGTCCGAACGGCATCCAGATTTGTCCGCCATGGAAATGGCCGGCGGCCGCAAAATCGGCATGGGCCTCGGGCAGGTCTGCCAGCCGCTGGGGATTGTGTGTCAGGAGCAAATGCGGTGGGGTCGGTTGCACAGGGGTTTCGGTCGGCGCCGCGCCGCTGTGGCTTGTCAGGGGGGGCGCAAGGCCGTCCGGAAGTGCGCGGACACCGTATCGGTCATCGTCGAGCACCGTGAGGTCAAGGGCTTTGCTGCCGGTGGCAAAACGGAGGGATTCGTTGACACAGAGCCTGAACCCCGCGGCTTCCAATGCCTGTTTGTAGCGTTCGCGCTGATCGGGGTGACGCAGGAACAGCCGGTGGTCATGATTGCCCAATGTGGCGATGGCCGGAACGCCATTGGCCGCGATTTGCAGCCAGCGGGCCGCCCGGGGAATGTGGCGCGGCCTGTCCACCGCGTCGCCCAGAAAAACCACGAGATCCGGCTGGTGCATGGCCATCTGTTTTTTGATCCGTTCAGCGGAAACACGGCAAAAAGCGATGTGGAGATCCGACAGCACCGCCACGCGCAGTCCGGCCCGGGTGGACACCACCCGGGTTGTGACTTCGAGCCAGGATGCCTCAAGCCTCATGTACAGGAGCAGAAGAAAAAGGACAGCGGGAAGCCAGTATCCCATGTTTCATTCCTTTGTCGGGAGGTTGTCCGCGTGCCCGCCGGGGAAGTCCGGAGGGGCAAATCGCACTATTCAGGGTATCACAGGATGATACCGGGAGCAACGTGCCGTGTCTTTGGGAGACCAGGGCCGGATTCGGTCGCAAAATGGCTGGATCCGATTGCGGCGCGGGACATTGGGGTAATAATGGATGTAAACTTTGATCGCACTTGAAGTCGGCGGCAACCCCGCCGCGGGGAGGACATATGAAACGTGCCATTTTGATAGTGCTCGACAGCGTCGGCATCGGGGAGTTGCCCGATGCCGACCGGTACGGCGATGTCGGCAGCAACACACTCGGCAACATTGCGAAGGCCTTGCCGGGGTTTGCGCTGCCCAATCTCGAAAAACTTGGATTGGGAGCCATCCCCGGCGGGGAAGCCTTTTCGGTTCCCGAAGCGCTGCAGGGGGCGCATGGCCGTCTGACGGAACGCTCCATGGGAAAGGACACCACCACCGGCCATTGGGAGATGGCGGGGGTGACCTTGTCGGAACCGTTCCCGACCTATCCGGACGGGTTCCCGCCGGACATCATCCAGGCCTTTGAAACGGCCATCGGCACCAAATCACTGGCCAATGAGGTGGCTTCGGGGACGGAGATCATCAACCGGCTGGGAGCGGAGCATGTCCGGACAGGGTACCCCATTGTGTACACCTCGGCGGACAGTGTGTTCCAGATTGCCGCCCACGAAGACGTGGTGCCCATTGAGCGGTTGTACGAGATGTGCCGCATCGCCCGGAACATCCTGGTCGGCCCGCACGCGGTGGGCCGGGTCATCGCGCGACCGTTTCTGGGTGAGACGGGCGCGTTCAAGCGGACAGACCGCCGCCGCGATTTTGCCGTGGACCCGTTCCGGCCCACCGTGCTCGATTTCGTGAAGTCTGCCGGCCAGCAGGTGCGGGCGGTCGGGAAGATTGAGGACATTTTCAATGGCCGGGGCATCACCCACGCGGTGCATACGCATGGCAACATGGACGGGGTGGATCAGACCCTGGCGTGGATGCGCGATTCGTATTCGGGGCTGCTGTTCTCGAACCTGGTCGATTTTGACATGATGTTCGGGCACCGCAATGATGTCACAGGCTATGCCGATGCCCTGCGAGACTTTGACCGGCGGCTGCCGGAAATTCTGGCCGCCCTCGCGCCGGAGGACATCCTGATCCTGACGGGCGACCATGGGTGCGATCCCACCACCGCCTCCACGGATCATTCCCGCGAGTACACGCCGCTGCTGGTGGCCGGCGCGCCGGTTCGGGACGGGGTGGATTTGGGAACCCGTGCCTCGTTTGGCGACATCGCCGCGACCATCGCGGACTGGCTGGGTGTGCCCGCGGAATTGGAAGGCGTGTCCTTCCTGTCTGAAATGGTGAGGTGACAGGATGAGAATGGTGGATGTGATCCAGGCCAAGAAAGACGGACAGGCGCTGACAGAAGAACAGATCCGGCACTTCACCGAAGGCGTTGTTTCCGGCGACGTGCCGGACTATCAGGCGGCTGCCTTGCTGATGGCCATCTGTTTTCGGGGAATGAATCCGGAGGAGACGCTGGCACTGACGATGGCCATGGTGGCGTCCGGTGATCAGACAGACCTGTCGTCCATTCCGGGTGTCAAGGTGGACAAGCACAGCACGGGCGGCGTGGGAGACAAGACCACGCTGATTCTCGCGCCGCTGGTGGCGGCCTGCGGGGTGCCGGTTGCCAAGATGTCCGGGCGTGGCCTGGGACACACCGGCGGCACCATCGACAAGCTGGAATCCATTCCGGGCTTTTCCACGGAGCTGTCCATGGAAAAATTCCTCCACAATGTCCGGGAGTACGGACTGGCGGTTGCCGGTCAGACCGGCCATCTGGTGCCGGCCGACAAAAAGCTCTACGCGTTGCGGGACGTGACCGCCACCATCGACAATGTGTCGCTCATCGCGGCCAGCATCATGAGCAAGAAGCTCGCGGCCGGCGCGGACGCGATTGTGCTGGATGTGAAAACGGGAAGCGGCGCGTTCATGCAGACGCTTGCGGAGGCCAGAACACTGGCCGAGGCCATGGTGGCCATCGGCAATGGCGCGGGACGCCGGACGGTGGCGGTGCTCACCGACATGGATCAGCCGCTGGGACTGGCCGTGGGCAATGCGCTGGAGGTTCGGGAGGCGCTGGAGGTGCTCTCCGGCGGGGGGCCGGAGGATGTGCGTGAAATCTGTCTGGTGCTGGCCTCTGAGATGCTTTCCCTGGCAGGCAGGGGGGATCAGGCCGTCTGCCGGAAGCTGGCCGAGGCGGCGCTGGATTCGGGTGCCGCGCGACAGAAATTCCGTGACATGATCATGGCCCAGGGGGGTGACCCCCGGGTGGTGGACGAGCCGGAACGGCTGCCCGTCGCGCCGGAGACAAGGCCGTATGTTGCCCGAAAGGATGGCGTGCTTCACCGCATCGTGTCCGATCGGCTCGGCATGGCCTCCATGGTGCTTGGCGCGGGAAGACGGACAAAAGACGATGTCATCGATCCGGCCTCCGGCATTGTGCTGATGAAAAAGCCGGGAGATGCCGTGAAGGCCGGGGAGCCCATCGCCATGCTTCATGGCGCGCGGGATGCCCGTTTTGACGAGGCTGCCCGCCTGCTCGACGAGGCGGTGGCCATCAGCGCGGCGCCCGTCGCGCCGGAACCGTTGATCCTGGCGACCGTACGGTAAGATGGGGTCAGACCCCCTGTTCGGGGGGTCTGACCCCATCTTGCCGGAAAAAGCGGCTGATTTCGCGGTTTTCCTCCTGCAACAGCCGCAACAGCTCCACCACGCCCTGCACCCTGACGACTTCCGAGAAGGCCTCCTCCACCGCCCGGACAAACGCGGGCCGGATGCGGGGGGCCTCTTTGTCGTGAAGCAGCGGGCAGGTGGACAGCGCACGGAGATCGGGGGCGACACGGAGTCCCCCCCTTGCGTCCACGCGCGGCAGCAACGGAAAAACGCGGCAGGCAAGCGGCCTGCGGGCGCGATCGCAGGTTCCCGTGCAAACCAGCAGCCAGATAAACGCACCGGATGCGGGAAGCCGGATGCCGCTTTCGCGCAGCACCCAGTTTGCGGGGAGCGTTGTGTCCTGATAGCGCATTTCCTCCCCGGGAAACAGCAGCATGCCGTCCAGCGGGCCACCGGAACAGCAACGGGCGCCGCAAAGCAATCCGCAATCCGTCCCCAGCGGGGTGACCCCGTCCATGACGGTGTGTGCCCGCCGCCAGAGGTCGGCGCTGTCCTCCGCGCTGATGGCGGGTTTGCGGCTTCGGTTGGCGGGGGTGCCTGTTCGCGTGGAATGGGCATGTTTTTTGACATTCATGTCGCGTACATCCTCTCGAGAATCCATTGGACCAGCCTGTCCGGCAACAGACGGCGCAGCCCGAGCAAAAAGCGGTAGTCCGCGCCGACAGCCACGCGAACCGGCGGATGGCGTCTGCGCGCGGAGCGGAAGATGACGGCGGCCACTTTCTCCGGGGGCACCCCGTTGCGCTCGTCGCGTTCCATCCGGGCCAGGGAACGGGTGAACCGTTCGGCATAAGGACTGACGCCGTCCGTTGGCGCCGCCTGTCTGCGGGCATCGGTGAAGCCTGTCCGGGTGTCTCCGGGTTCCACAAGGCAAACACGGATGCCATATGGCCGAACCTCTCCGCGCAGCGCGCAGAAGGTGGCCTCCATGGCCGCCTTGCTGGCGCTGTATCCGCCCTGGAAGGGGATGGGAAGCAGGGCCGCGACGGAACTGACGCCGATGATGCAACCGGCCTGCTGTCGGCGCATCAGTGGCAGCACGGCCCGGATGACCCGCAGGGCGCCGAAGTAATTCGTGTTGAACTGTTCCCTGGCCAGGGCGAGTTCGGTATCCTCCACCGCACCCGCGATGCCGGTGCCCGCGTTCACAATCAGCAGGTCCAGCCTGCCGTGGCGTGAATGGATGGCATCTGTCACGCGCGCGACATCGGCGTCGCTGCCCACATCCATCACCATCATGGTGACCCCGGGCAGGCTGCGGGCAGTCCGTGAAGTCCCATATACCGTGTATCCCGCTTTGGAAAAGCGAAGCGCCGTGGCCCGGCCGATGCCGGAGGAAGCGCCGGTGACCAGCACCACGCCGGGGCCGGGATCCGGTTCGTTCAAGGGTTGCCTGTTCATGTGCACACTCCTGCGGCAAGGCGCGCAAGCGGCTGCCGGATGCTTCCGGGCGGCCTGTCCTGTAGATGGCGGGAACCTGTTCGCATCCCGCAACATTTTATCCTCTGTTGGCGACGCTTTGCAACCGAAGTCATGAAACGCTTGACCGGTGGCAAGCCGCAGGTGCTTGTGATACAATGAACGGGCCGGTTTCCGGTGGCTTCGCACCAGATGAAACCCTTCTCCGGAAAGGGTTTTGCCTGCAAACGGATGATGGAAAGGAAAAAAACATGGATCTGTTTACGAAATGCTTCGAGTTCACCAAAGCGCAAGAGGTCATTGACGCGGGTCTGTATCCATATTTTCATGCCCTGGAGAGCCGGCAGGACACGGTGGTGACCATGGAGGGCCATCGCATCATCATGATTGGCTCGAACAACTATCTCGGGCTCACCTCCCATCCCGAAGTCATTGAAGCGGCCCATCAGGCCTTGGATCAGTATGGCGCCGGCTGTTCCGGCTCCCGCTATCTCAACGGCACCCTGGTGTTGCACACCGAACTGGAAAACGAGTTGGCGGCCTTCGTCAACAAGGAAGCCAGTTTGTCCTTCAGCACCGGCTTCCAATCCAATCTTGGCATCATTTCCGCCATTGCCGGGCGCAGCGACGTCATCCTGTGCGACAAGGAGAATCATGCGAGCATTTATGACGCATGCCGGCTCAGCTTTGCGACACTGGTCCGCTACAAGCACAATGACATGGCGGATCTGGAGCGCCACCTGGCCGAGGTGCCGGATGACAAAGGGCGCCTCATTGTCACGGATGGCGTGTTCAGCATGGGTGGCGACATCGCGAATCTGCCCGAAATTGTGGTGCTTGCAAAAAAGTACGGCGCGCGTGTCATGGTGGACGATGCCCACGGCCTTGGCGTGTTGGGCGAACATGGACGCGGGACAGCGGAGCATTTTGGTCTTGAGGACGAGGTGGACATCATCATGGGCACCTTCAGCAAGTCGCTTGCCAGCCTGGGCGGCTACATGGCCGCCAGTGAAAAAGTGGTCAGCTACGTGAAGCACCATTCCCGGCCATTCATTTTCAGTGCCTCCATTCCCCCTTCCAACGCCGCGGCGGCACTGGCCGCGCTGCGGGTGCTCAAGCGGGAACCGGAACGGGTGCGGGCCCTGCGCGACGCGGCCAACCACATGCGGGGCGCGCTGCGGGCCGCGGAGATATCCTTCTATGAAACACAGACGCCCATCATCCCCATTTTCACGTACGACGACATGCGCACGTTCCTGATATGCCGCAGGCTGTTCGACGCGGGCGTGTATGTCAACCCGGTCATCTCCCCTGCCGTACCGCAGGGTCAGGCGATGATCCGCACCAGTTACATGGCCACCCATACACCTGAAATTCTCGATGAGGCCGTGGGCATCATGAAAACCGTTTTTGCACAGGCCTGACGAAACCCGGAGCAATGCCGAACGAAAGAAGCCGTTTCCCGGGTGTTGCCCTGGGAAACGGCTTCTTCAACGGACTGGATTCATCAAGACAGCGCTGCCCGCGGCGCGGGTACCTGACAAGGAGCGTTGTGGCGCATGCGCCCTACGCCTTTTTCAGTTCCGCCATGCATTCGGGGCAGATGTTCTTGCCTTTGTAGACACGGATGTCTTTTGCGTTGTCGCAGAAGATGCAAGCCGGTTCGTACTTCTTGAGGATGATGGTTGCGCCGTCCACATAGATTTCGAGCGCGTCTTTTTCAGCGATGTCCAAGGTGCGCCGAAGTTCGATTGGCAGCACCACACGGCCGAGTTCATCTACTTTTCTCACAATACCTGTTGATTTCATTTGGTTACCCCCCCATAATCTAAAGCCTCGAGGAATGATTCATTCTCGTTATTGGAATGAATGGCCTTCGCCGAAGCGGAAAGCCGTCCTCTTGTTGCGTGTTTTACGATACCATAAATACCAATTAGCGTCAACGGGTTTTGGCAGAATATAAGGCAAAAAGCATGAAAAAAGGAAAAAATTATCATTTCGTTTTGCTTGTTCCACTTGTCGAAACATGTCGAATCCCTACGAATAGCCATGGTTTTGCCGTTTTTCATGATGAAACAGACAATATGAAAAAATATATAATAGTAAAAATGTAACTAAATAGAAAATTGAAATGTATGAATAGATGGAAATCGCTGCGGTGTTGCAATCCCCGATTTGTTCAAGGATAATGGAGACAGATTGGTACAGTCGGTCCGCGAGGGTGTTCGCGTGACAGAAGACGTGGTCCCGATATCAACAGGTTGGATTGGACAGCAGGGAGGCAGGACCCATGAAAGAGATGGAATTGAACCGACATTTTGCATTGTTGGAGCGGATTCGCGAGGATCAGCGGCAGATATTGGAACAACAGAAAAAAATCCTTGGTGAACTGGCCGAGATACGGCAGAGCCAGAAGAAAATGCAGCAGGAGATGGCCGGGGATCAGGATCATATGGATCTGCTCACCTCCCGCAACGGCATGATCCAGTAAAAAGGGTTCTGTGAAGAAGCATTTGGAAAAGGCCAACAGCATGGCCCATGGGTCAGGCAAGGAGGCGTGATGGCGTCAGGCGCAATGATTCTGGTCGTCGACGACGATCTTCCCATCAGTGAGTTGATTCGTTTGTATCTGGAAAAGGACGGTTTTCGCGTGACACTTGCCCATGATGGCCGCAAGGCTGTGGAGGTGTTCAAGGAAACCGCCCCGGATCTGGTTGTACTCGACATCATGCTCCCCGGCATCGACGGCTGGCAGGTGTGTCGGGAGATTCGGCGGTTCAGTCAAATTCCCATCATCATGCTTTCCGCGCGGGACGAAACCTTCAACAAGGTGCTGGGGCTCGAGCTTGGCGCGGACGACTACATGGTCAAGCCGTTCGAACCCAATGAGCTTTCCGCGCGCATCAGGGCCGTGCTGCGGCGCTACGAGCGCAGGGAGGAGCCGCAGGAGCAGCTGGTGTACCCGGGCCTCACCATCAGCAAGGCCAACTATACCGTCACGCTCAACGGGCGCGAGCTGGAGCTGCCGCCAAAGGAATTGGAACTGCTCTATTTTCTGGCCTCCAACCCCAACAAGGTGTTCACCCGTGAACAGCTGCTGGAGAACGTCTGGGGGTTCGATTTCTATGGGGACACCCGCACCGTGGACGTCCACATCAAACGCCTCCGGGAAAAGCTTGAAATCAACCCCGAATCAAAATGGCTCATCAAGACCGTTTGGAGTGTCGGGTACAAATTCGAGGTGAAGTGATGCGTCGCTCCCTATTCACACGGGTGGTCGTCATCCTCATGACCGTGCTGCTGGTGGGCATTTCCATCACCGGCGCGGTTTTCTGGCTGTTCATGGAGCAGCGGGCCGTGGCGGACAAGGCGGCCTCGCTGCGCCAATCCGGGGCACGCATTGTGGACACGCTCAAAATCTATCTCGAGAATCAGGACAGTGTGCTTGCGCCCTTGCTTTTCCGCAGCTTTTTGGACAGTGTGGGCGGCAATGCGGCCTCGATGATCTGGATTGCGATGGATGACGGCACACTGGTCATGACGTCGGACTTGCCGGATTGGGTGACCGACCGGCTCGAATCCCTCGGCCAGGGCCGCTACCGGCTGCAGGACGAGCGCCAGTACACCCTGCCGGCGCAAGACGGCGCGGATGTTGGCGGAGACTATTTGCAGGGAGACTTCTACGGTCTTTTCAAGGGAACGGGCATCCAGTGGCTCACGGTGCGCATTCCTTTTTCGTACGAGGCGCTGCCGCCCTATGGCCTCAATCTTGAGGGGATTGTGCTGCTGCATGCCCGCATGCCGGAAATCCAGTCCACGCGCAACGCCATCATCAGGTTGTTTGGCATCTCCGCCGCTGCGGGCATTCTGGTGTCCGTGCTGCTGGGATTCGTGTTTTCCCGGAGGCTGTCCGCGCCGTTGCGCCAGATGAGCCAGGCCGCGCGCCGCATTGCGTCGGGCGAGTTCTCCGAGCGGCTTCCCCTGCGCGGGCAGGATGAGTTCGGGCAGCTGGCCGGCAGCTTCAATGACATGGTGGATGCCCTTGCCAATCTGGAAAGAATCCGCCGGGACTTCGTCAGCAACGTGTCCCATGAGCTGCGCACCCCGCTGACCTCCATCAAGGGATTCGTCGACGGCATGCTCGATGGCACGGTGCCGGCGGAACGGCAGCAGGACTATCTCAAAATTGTGCGGGACGAAACCCATCGCATGCACCGGATGGTCAATGATCTGCTGGATCTCACGAAAATGGAGTCCGGCAGTGCCAGCCTGTCGCCGGCCGTGTTCGACATCTGCGAGTTGATCCGGCACTGCGTCATCTTCCTGCAGCAGCCCTTCGAAGACAAGGATTTGCGCTTCGAGGCGGATTTTGAGCATGAGCGCATGCATGTCTGGGCGGATCGTGACGCCATCCAGCGGCTGCTGCTCAACCTGCTGCAGAACGCCATCAAGTTCACCCCGGAAAAGGGGCTCATCCGTGTGGGGGTTCAGACCGCCAGGGAGAAGCTGGAGATCTCCGTGTCCGATACGGGGGTGGGTATCTCCGCGGAGGAGCTCCCGTACGTGTTCGACCGGTTTTACAAAACCGACAAGTCGCGGAGCTCGGATCGAACCGGCGTCGGCATTGGCCTGGCAATTGTCCGCAGCATCATTCTGGCGCACCATGAGGACATCCGTGTCGCCAGCGCGCCAAACCAGGGCACCACATTCGTATTCACGCTCCCGCTCTCCGAACCGCCGGAATCGGCTGCGCTGCCGGGGGGACAGAAAGACTATTGACAGCGTTGCCGGCGCCGGGCACAATTCACAATCTGTTCACACCCCTGTCAAAAATGCCCGTTACAATATGAGCAGATGAACAACGGCAACCGGCCGGATCACCGGCGGGATCCCTTTCCGCTTCGCGGACAGGGACAGGGACAGGGACAAGGAGTGTGAGCCAGCATGACGAATTCTGAGAACAACCGGCAAGACCAAAATCTCCAGGAAACATCCGTGGAGCAGACGATACAGCCCGAATCCGGCCTGAGGGATCAGGAGACGGCGGAAATGACGACAACCGTCACCCCGAACGAAACGGTGTCGCCCGGTCGGAACAGTGCAGGCGAACCGGCGCAGGCTGGACACGGCAATGCCGGCGAATCAGGGCGGCCCGGACACAACCAATATCCGGCGCCGGCCATGCAATGGTCACCCAATGCCGCCGCGCCGCAGGGGCAGCCCGGTTATGCCGGTGTGCCTCCCTATGGCGGCCAATATCCGGGTGCGCCATACCCGGGCGGGCAGTATCCGGGGGGACAATACCCGGCCGGACAGTACCCGGCTGGACAATATCAGGCCGGACAATATCAGGCCGGACAATATCAGGCTGGACAGTATCCGGGCGGACAGTACGCGGGCGGTCCGTATCCTGGCGGGCAATACCCGGGGGCTCCGTATGGGGCCCAATATCCGGGTGCAGTCCATGCGGGAACAGCCCCTGCGGGCGCACGGCAAGCGGGGACACAACAGCCCGGCAGTCGGCCCCGGGGAACCGGACCGGCCGGAAACCCGTCGGAGGGCGTAACCCGCGCCGCAGCGGCAGGCGTGTCGCGTGCCGAAACGGGCGGGGATCGGTACGAGGATCTGAAGACCGCGCCCTTCTACAATGAGAAGTACAGAAAGCCCGGGAAGGGGCGCATGAAGGGGCTTGTGGGTCCGATGATCGCGATTGGGCTCGTGTGTTCGCTGATAGGCAGTGCCATCACCGGCGGCGTGGTGTATGCCTACCGGTCCGATCTCTTCGCGTCGCTCGCACCGCAGCCATCGGCCCAGCCAAGTGTGCCGGCGGACAACACCGTCCGCAAGGTGGAAATCCTCAACCGCACGGACGAACCCATCACGGCCATCGCCGAAAAGGCCGGCCCGTCCGTGGTCGGCATCAACGTGGAATACACCTACAACGACTCCTTTTTCGGCGCCCAGCCGGGCGGGGGCCAGGGTTCGGGCATCATCATCAGCGCGGACGGGTACATCCTGACCAACAACCACGTGGTGGAGGCTGCCGCCAATACCGGCACCAGCCGCACCCGTTTTTCGAATACAGGCCGAATCACGGTGGTGCTGCCCAGCCATCCGGACGAACCCTATGAGGCGACCATCATCGGACTGGATGCCAAGACGGACATCGCGGTCATCAAGATCGACGCGCAGAACCTGCCGGTTGCGGAAATCGGCGATTCCGACAACCTGGTGATCGGGGAGCTTGCCGTCGCCATCGGCAATCCGGCGGGGCTCGAGTACATGGGTTCCGTCACCTCCGGCATCATCAGCGGCTTGAACCGGCGCGTGGACACGGGCGGCGGCAACATGCTGCGGCTCATCCAGACGGACGCGGCGATCAGCCCCGGCAACAGTGGCGGCGCGCTGCTCAATGCCGAAGGCCAGGTCATTGGCGTCAACTCCTCCAAAATCGGCGGCACCAGTTACGAGGGGCTTGGCTTCGCCATTCCCATCAAGGATGCCATGGACATCGCGGACAGCCTGATGGCGGATGGGTTTGTGGTGCGGCCGCAAATCGGGGTCAGCATCGACAACACGTTCACCGCGGAGGTGGCCAGGGCCAACAAGGTGCCCGAAGGGGTGCTGGTGGGCAGCGTCATGGAGGACAGCCCCGCGGACGAGGCCGGCATCCGGCAATACGACATCATCACCGCGTTCAACGGGGTGGAAGTCAAGACCTATGACGAGCTTGAGGAGCAGAAGAACAAATTCAGTCCCGGGGATGTCGTCACCCTGACGGTTTACCGGATTCCCGAGGGAGCACAGCCATCGGCGGGAGAATCCAAGGAGATCTCCCTGACCCTTGGATCCACGGCAAATTCGAACTGACCGGGTTCCTGCCGGTCGCCGGAAAGCAGACACCGGCAGGAATCTCCTCCCTTTTTGGAAAACGCGCGCAAGCGCGTTTTCTTGTTTGTCCGGAGGGTTGCAGGCAGGAGGGGCACGCGGATGAAAACGGTTGGGAAAAGGGCTTGGATTCCGGAATGCAGGGATGCTTGCGGTGGCCCGGATGCCATGGTATAATGATGCGGTGTGAGGCGGAAAACCTTACAGCGCACCGGATTCGGGCGCAGGGAAGTAAGCCGAAGTGGTGGAATGGCAGACGCTGTGGACTCAAAATCCATTGCCCGCGAGGGCGTGCGGGTTCAAGTCCCGCCTTCGGCACCAGAGAGGGTTGGGTAATACCAGCCCTCTTTCTTTTTACATGTCACGGCGCGTTGCAAAACACAACGTGTTTGCATCATCCATTGGCGCGTGCACGGCCACACGAGGAAGCGTTGACAGGGAGGAATCATGGGCGTTCGCAGACTGTTCGTGGAAAAGAAGCGTGGGTTCGACGTGGAGGCGCAAGGCCTCAGACGGGAGTTGACCAGAAATCTCGGCATCGTGGGGCTCGAACAGGTGCGTGTGCTCCAGCGGTACGACACCGAGGGCATTCCCGCCGGCGACTATGAGAAGGCGAAGACGCTTGTGTTTTCCGAACCGCCCATGGACGAGATTTACGACGACACCTTCCCACTCGCGGAAGACGAACGGGTCATCGCGGTTTCCTTTCTGCCGGGCCAGTACGACCAGCGCGCGGATTCCGCCGCGCAGTGCATCCAGCTCATCAGCTTCGGGGAACGCCCGGAGGTGGCGGTGGCGCGGGTGCTTGTTTTCAAGGGGGCCGTTTCCGATGCCGATTTCGACCGTATCCGGCAATACGTCATCAATCCCGTGGAAAGCCACGAGGTTTCCATGGATCGGCCGCAAACCCTGCATGCCGAGTATCCCGTACCGGAGGATGTCCGGATTCTCCATGGATTTCTGGAATGGGATGAGGCCGGACTCTCCCATTTCATGACGGAGATGGGCTTTGCCATGTCGCTGGCCGATTTGCAGTTCTGCCAGGCGTATTTCCGGGACACCGAGCAGCGCGATCCCACCATCACGGAGCTGCGCATGATCGACACCTACTGGTCGGATCATTGCCGGCACACCACCTTCCTGACCGACATCGACGAGGTCTCCTTTTCCGACGGACCCGTTGGCGCACGCATCCGGGAAACCTGGGCGCAGTACCTTGCCACCCGTGAAATCGTTCATGCCGGCAAGCACAAGGAGCTGTGCCTCATGGATCTGGCGACCATCGGCATGAAGGCGCTGCGCAAAAACGGCAGGCTCGACAATCTGGACGTATCCGAGGAGATCAATGCCTGCAGCATCGTGGTGCAGGCCGATGTCGCCGGCCGAACCGAGGAATGGCTGGTGATGTTCAAGAACGAAACCCACAACCATCCCACGGAAATTGAGCCGTTCGGCGGCGCGGCAACCTGTCTGGGCGGGGCCATCCGCGATCCGCTGTCCGGCCGTTCCTATGTGTACCAGGCCATGCGCGTCACGGGCAGCGGAGACCCCACGGTTCCCCTGGCACAAACGCTTCCGGGAAAGCTGCCCCAGCGCGTCATCACCACAACGGCGGCGCACGGGTACAGCTCCTACGGCAATCAGATTGGGCTTGCGACCGGCCAGGTGACAGAAATCTATCACCCCGGCTACGTTGCCAAGCGCATGGAAATCGGCGCGGT
>JAEWSN010000159.1 GCA_023459915.1 Bacillota bacterium | reverse complement strand
ATCGCAGGCTACGGAAACCTTGGACGCGGCGTGGAAGCCGCCATCCGCCAGAACCCGGACATGGTGGCGGTCGCCATCTTCACCCGCCGCAATCCGGCCGACATCAACCCCATCACCCCCGGGTTGCCGGTGGTCCCGCTCGCAGACGCGGCCCAATGGCAGGACCGCGTCGACGTCATGATTCTCTGCGGCGGCAGCGCCAAGGATCTGCCTGAGCAAACCCCTGATTTGGCCAAACACTTCCATGTCGTGGACAGCTTTGACACCCACGCCCGAATCCCCGAGCATTTTGCGAATGTGGACGCCGCCGCGAAGCAGGCCGGCACCGTCGGCATCATTTCCGTTGGCTGGGATCCCGGCCTGTTCTCCCTCAACCGACTGTACGCGCAGGCCGTGCTGCCGCAGGGCCAGGACGAGACATTCTGGGGCAAGGGCGTGAGCCAGGGCCACTCCGACGCCATCCGCCGGGTCGCCGGCGTCAAGGACGCGCGGCAGTACACCATCCCCGTCGGAGAAGCGCTGCGCCGTGTGCGCGCGGGCGAGCGGCCCACACTGATCACGCGCCAAAAACACCTGCGGGAATGCTTCGTGGTGGCGGAAGCCGGCGCGGATACAGCCCGCATCGAAAAAGAAATCAAGGAAATGCCCAACTACTTCGCAGATTATGACACCACGGTGCATTTCATCTCCGCGGAGGTCCTGCAGCGCGATCACGCCGGCATCCCACATGGCGGCTTTGTGATCCGCACCGGGCAAACCGGCTTCGAGGCCGAAAACACCCATGTCATCGAATACAGCCTGAAGCTCGATTCCAACCCGGAATTCACCTCCAGCGTCATGGTCGCCTATGCGCGGGCCGCGTACCGGCTGGGTTGCTCCGGCACCACCGGCTGCCATACGGTCTTTGACATCGCGCCCGCGCTGCTGGACATCCGCGATGGTGCGACCCTGCGCAAGGGATTGCTGTAAGCGGATGGAAGCGGATGGGATCTGACCTCGATCACCTTGAAATTTTCACGCGGTGTGCCATACTTGATACAAGAGGTGCGTGAGCGATGCATGAGACTGCGCAAAAAACGGAAAGCAAGGTGATGCATATGCCAAAATCCGGTTACGAGCGCCCAAGCCCCCATCACAAGCTGGGAAACCTGCCGCCGGACATGCAAAAGGCCGGGCAGGGAAAACCCAACCACAACCTGCACACACAGAACACCACCGACCCTTTCCACTACCGGGCCAATTCGGGGTACCCGGTTCGAAAACCAAAACCATCGTGAACACTGCGCACCACAAAAAAGGTGTACCATCCACATACGAATGGTACACCTTTTTTCTTTTGCCAATATGACGCCTTGCACGGACACTTGCGTGCCGCCGGCAAGATTACGCGCCACGGTGTCCACCGCTCCGGTAACCACCCTCGCTGCGGCCGCCACTGCGGTATCCGCCGGTTCTGCCGCCGCTGCGGCCCGCGTACCGGTCTCCCCCGCGATCATACCCGCCGCTGCGATCTCCGCCGCGGTCATAGCTTCCAGTCCGCTCTGCACCACGTTCGCTGCCACGGCCGCCCACGCGGCCTGCCTCGCGTTCCCGGCTCCGGGTGGGCTCCACCGTCACCTGCTGGCCGCGGATCGGCACCGAACGCATGATGCTGATGACTTCGCGGGCATTGTCCGCCGGCACCTCCACGCACGCGTTGGTGTTGTAGATGTCAATCGCGCCGATGGCGCGGCCGGACAAGCCGCATTCCCCCGCGATGGCGCCCACGAGATCACGCGCGGTCACGCCATGTTCGCGGCCCACGGAGAACTGGAGCCGAACCATACCGTTCATGTCAGGCGCCGGCAGCTCAATGGCGGCTTCCTGCGCGGCGGCAGCCAAATCCGTTCCGGTTTGCATGGACAGCAGCACAGCGGCAACATCCAGGGCGGTATACTCCTCGCCCATCACCTGTTCCACGGTTCGTGCATAGCGTTCATAGCCACCCGCCGCAAGCATCTCGCGGAGCTGTTCCGCGAGCTTGACAAGCTTGGACTCCTCCACGTCGTCCTGGGAGGGCATCTTCTCCAGCGCGATTTTCACATTGGCATACCGCATGATGTCACGCAGCTCGTAGTAGTCGTTGCGGCCGGAGACAAAGGAGAAGGCGCGGCCGGAGCGACCGGCACGACCGGTGCGGCCGATGCGGTGCACATAATACTCCTCGTCCTGGGGAATGTCGAAGTTGAACACCATCTCGATGTCGTCGACGTCGATGCCGCGGGCGGCCACATCGGTGGCCACCAGCAGCTGGATGCGGCCCGCGCGGAATTTGTCCATGACACGATCCCGGGCAGACTGCTTGAGATCCCCATGCAGACCATCCGCTTGATACCCGCGCAGCTGCAGGTTGGACACCAGATCGTCCACGCGCTTCTTGGTGTTGCAGAAAATCAGCGCCAGTTTGGGATCATACAAATCCACAAGACGGGACAGCGCGTCCGGCTTCCGGGCGCCGGGCACCTCGAAATATACCTGTTCGATGCTTGGCACAGTCAGCTGCTGATGTGCCGCCTTCACGCTCTCCGGATTCCTCTGGAACCGCTTGGTGATGGCCAGGATTTCCGGGGACATGGTCGCCGAAAACAGCACGGTCTGCCGATCCTCGGGCACATCCTTGCAGATGGTCTCGATGTCTTCACGGAACCCCATGTTGAGCATTTCGTCGGCCTCGTCCAGGATGAGGGTGCTCACCTGATCCACCTGAAGCGTGCCGCGACGCATGTGATCCATCACGCGGCCCGGGGTGCCGATGACGATCTGCACGCCCTGGCGCAGCGCCAGAATCTGCCGATCAATGGATTGTCCGCCGTAGATGGGCAGGATGCGGATACCGCGCTTGTGCTTGCCGAATTTCTTCATCTCTTCCGCCGCCTGCACCGCGAGTTCGCGGGTGGGGCACAGAATCAGCACCTGCAGGTTTCGCTGGTGGGGATCCACCTTTTCAATGGCGGGGATGCCGAACGCGGCAGTCTTGCCGGTGCCTGTCTGGGACTGTCCGAGCACGTCGCGGCCCTCGAGCAGCAGGGGAATGGCGGTTGTCTGGATGGGGGTGGCTTCCTCGAAGCCAAGCTCCGCCACGGCCTTGAGCACATCGCTCGAAAGGCCGAGCTCCGAAAATGGGAGTCGGTTCATGTTTTCACACTCTTTCCTTGTTTGATTTGCAGAACGGTCTTTGCCTGACCCAACCGTCTGAATCATCCAAGGAAACGCGCAGTCCATTGGGAAAACATGCAGATGGCTGAAACAGCCGATACATGGAAGCCTGAAGCCCCTCGCGGAGCGGAACAGGCGACAGATGCGTCACACACAGATCAGAACCATGGATACCAAAAGCAAAATGTCCGGCGATGCCGGCATACCAGTCGCAGGTTCAAATTTTACAAGAGGGGCGCTTCCCTGTCAAGCAGAAAAGCGCCCCGCCAAAATCGGTTTTCTTGTGCAATGTGTCGGTTGCCGTCAGCCCGCCATCTCCAGGTTGTCGAGCGCCCCAAGGGACAGCGTGAACAGGAGAAACGCGGCGAACAGCGCCCAGCCGCCAAAGCCCATGGCCATCAGCAGCGGAGACTCGAACGCAATCATCAGCACCACGGCGGCCACAATGCCGGGAATCAGGATCAGGAGGACAAAGAACAGCTTGATGAACATCATCAGGCTTTTTGAATGCACCCCCCCAAACAACCTGCGCGCCAGGATGTCCCCATAGAGGAACACCGCGCCGAAGCAGGCATAGCTCAACGTGCAGAGGGCAATCATCAGTGGATTTTCCTTGAACAGCACACCGGCGATGACAAACAGGAGCACCCCGTCGAGCAGGTTCTTGATGTTGTCGGCCAGGGTGACATAGAACAGCTTTTCTGCCGCTGTGGCCGGAATGAGGTACAGATACGGCTTCTCCAGTTCACCGGCCCACAAGCCCTGAACGGAAAATAGGAAGAGCATGTACACGCTGAACGCCAGGATGCTGAACAGGCTGGAAAATCCGGGTCCCGCCTCATCGGGCATGAACAGCTTGAACGCGATGCTGGCGATGACGATGATGAGGCTCGTCTTGTCGAAGAAGAGCAGCAGCGAGGTTTTTCGCTTCTCAAGGATGCTTCGCGAAAAAATCGCCTTCCCACCGCCGCCGGTGATGCCCTGCCTCACCCCGGACCTCACCTTTTGGTTGAACTGCATGTTCCTGCCTTCGCGTTTGGCGGCGTAGGCAGCTTCGGTGAATTCGGTGGCCTCGAGCACATCCTCATAGTAATCGAGATTGACCCGATATACCCACACCGTAAACACGATCACCGTGACCAGCGTCAGCCCGATGCCCAGCCAGAAGAGTGGTCCAACGCCGTCCACCGCCGCGTTCAACACCATGCGGATCCAGCCCAGCACGGGCACCCAGTTCATGGCCGCGTGATCGAACAGGCCAATCAGCGCGGTATCCAGCTTCCGGGTCTGTGCCAACGACAGGAGAAACAACAGGCCCACCAGCAGCGCCAACCCATCGAGGGCACGCTTGCCGATTTTTCGGCGTTGTTTTGTCTTGGAGGTCCAGGAGTAGATGAGCATGGCGAATACGGGATACGCCATCATGTACATCACCACGGACAACAGGATGATGAGGGGTCCGTAGGACTGCATCACAAACTGGTTCTTCAGGTTCGGCACCTGGAACAGCGCAATCATCATCAGCAGCAATGTGCCCCCGATTTGGCGCACAAAGCCGTAGATCATGATTTGGTTGGGCCGAAGCGGCGAGGGAAACAGCATGTTCACATCGGACATGCGAAAGTAGGTGCTGCCCTTGTCGACCCCCATCCGGAAGGAAAAATACAGGATGATGGCAAACACGGCGGTCGTGACGGCCCGAAACAATTCCGCGGAGCCCTGGTTGAGGTTGCCGCTGGGCATCATGAAGGAGGCGACAATCATCAGAACCACGAAAGCGGCGGCCACTATATAGCCTATGAGCACAATCGGCTTTTTGAAAATGCCCTTGATGGTGTTCGCCAGCATGTGGCGAAGCAGATAGCCCAGCGCGCTCATGAATTCGCCTCCTCTCCCGGACCGCCGACGGTCGTCTTCTGCACGGTCCCGGCTGCCTCCGCTCCATGGATCACGGCTTCCTGAACCTGTGCCGTGCCGACCGGCAGACTCTCGGGCAAGGTTTCGGTGAGCCGGAAGAAGGCCTCCTCCAGACTCTCACCACTCCGCGCCACTTCATCGCGGGTGGCGGAGAGGACAATTTCTCCCTGATGCATCACCAGCACCCGGTCCCAGACCTCATCGATGCTGTCGATGATGTGCGTGCTGATGAGCACCGCGCAGCCCTTGTTGCGCAATTCCATGAAGACAGCCTTCAGCTCCTTGATGGCCTTCGGATCCAGGCCAATCATGGGCTCGTCGAACATGATCATCTTCGGTTCGATGATCAACGCGCACAACAGGCTCACCTTCTGCTGCATGCCCTTGGAGAGCTCCTTGCCCAGCTTGGTGCGCTTGTCGTCCAGGTCAAACCGCTTGAGCAGCGCCTCCGCGCGTTCCACCCATCCCTCGCCGAGCCGGTATGCCCGCGCGATGAATTCCAGGTGCTCCCAGACCGTCAGCGCGTCATACAACGCCGGGGCCTCCGGGACAAACCCAAAAAAGCGCTTGGCCTCCACACTCTTGTTGGGATGCCCGCCCACAGAGATGTCACCGCTGAACTTGAGCAATCCCGCGATGGACTTGATGGTGGTGCTTTTGCCCGCACCATTGGGTCCAAGCAGCACCGCGATTTCGCCCGCCTTGACCTGGAAGGACGCTTCCTTGACCGCAAGGGTTTTCTCGTAGGTTTTCGATAATTTTTTCACAATTAACATCGGGACACACCTCCATGAACGCGCTTTCACCATTGGGTATAGGACATGTTTCAACCATGCAGACAGAAGCCTCTGCCGAACCTGCCCACGATGACGGAAAGTCTGAATCACGGGAGCGCCGCTCCCCCGCGGAGACAGCTGTTGGCCATCCCCGCGGAAAAGCGGTTCTTACGCGTTTGCGCCGCAGCACTTCTTGTACTTCTTGCCGCTGCCGCAGGGACAGGGATCGTTCCGGCCAACCTTTTCACTGGTGGCCCGGCTGTCCTGGTTGTATTTCATGCGAATGTCCCGCCGGGTCTTGTCGTCAAGAATCGCGGTCCACTCCGGCAGATCGTACAGCCAGTTGGCTTTGGCCACATGCATGTTGTAATAGAGCTTTTCCGGCTCAAAGGTCAGGTTCAGGGGCGTTGTCTCCTCGAGCGTTTCGAGGTTGACCTCCTGCACAAAGCTGGTGTTCGCGCCATCGAGAAATCCGGTGAACGTGACCGGATCCATGTCCACCTGCTGCGCGAGCTCCGCGAGCGAACCCTCCAGCACAAACCGCTTCTCTGCCAGCAGCTGCTTGTAGACCACTGTCTCCTGCTCCAGATACCGGCTGAAGAAATCGGCGTATTCCTTCGAGGTGTTCTGGTTCTCCAGCTTGTCCTGCCATTGCTCATAAAGTGTCATGTCGATAACTCCCTTCCATGTAACGAACACAATCTGTAAAAGTCTTCTTGCAAAACAAAATTTCCCATTGCGACACTGCACACGTTCCGGAGACTACATGCGTTCCGGAAACTACATGCGTTCCGGCGCCTCAATGCGGATGAGGTCGAGCACATTGCGGATGACCACCCGCGTGCATTCCACAAGCGTCAGCCGGGCCTGCAACAGCGTCTCCGCCTCGCCCTTGACGCGGCAGGCCGCATAAAAGCTGTGGAACTCCGCGGCCACATCCATCACATAGCGCGTGAGCCGGCTGGGCTCGAGCGAGGCCGCCGCGATGCCCACCTCCTCGGGATACTCCGCCAGCTTGCGCATCAGGGAGACCTCCTCGGGAGCCGTCAACACGGACAGATCCACCTGTTCCACCGGCTTGAGCGTGATGCCGTCCTCCTCGGACAGCCGCCGCAGGATGTTGCTGATTCTGGCATGTGCGTACTGTACATAGAACACGGGGTTGTCGTTGGACTGCTTCACGGCCAGATCCAGATCAAAGTCGAGATGGCTGCCGGCAGCCTTGAGATTGAAGAAAAAACGCGCGGCATCCCGGCCCACCTCATCGAGCAGGTCTCCCAGGGAAATGGCCTTGCCTGTGCGTTTGGACATCCTGGCAATCTCCCCGTTCCGGTACAGCCGCACCAATTGGAACAGCACAACGGTCAGCTGCTCCTTTTTCACACCAAAGGGGGACATGGCCCCATGCATGCGCGCCACATGCCCGTGGTGATCCGCGCCCCACAGATCGATGGCCCAATCGAAGCCGCGTTTTTGCAGCTTGTTGCGATGATAGGCGATGTCGGCCGCCATGTAGGTGGGAAATCCGTTGGCCCGCACCAGGACTTCGTCCTTTTCAAGACCCGTCTTCTCTCCGGAGAGCCACAGGGCTCCCTCCTTTTCCACCGTGAAGCCGTTCTCGCGCAGCCACGCAAGGGTTTCCGCCACCTCGCCGCTGTCGTACAGCGATTTTTCGGAGAACCAGACATCATAGGAGATGCCATACCGGGCAAGCCCTTCCCTGATTCTTTCCAGATTGATGGGCAGCGCGTAGCCTGCGAGGATTTTGCGCCGCTCCTCGGAAGGGACAGACAGCAACGCGTCTCCATGCGCCTCGATGTAGGCGCGCGCGTGGTCAACGATGTCCTCCCCGTGATAGGCGTCTTCCGGGAATTCCACCGTCTCCTCGCCCTGCAGCAGCTGCAGGTAGCGCGCTTCAAGCGACAGGCCCAGCTTCTCTATCTGGTTGCCGGCATCATTGATGTAGAACTCCCGGGTGACCTCGTAACCGGCCTTGGACAACACACCCGCGATGCAATCTCCCAGCGCGCCGCCGCGCGCGTTGCCCATGTGCAGGGGACCGGTGGGATTGGCACTGACAAACTCCACGTTCACCCGCTTGCCCCTGCCCACCTCGAGCTGCCCGTAGTTCTCCCCCTTTTCACGGATGAGCCGCATGGCCTGTGCCAGCCAGTGCGGACGCAGGGTGAAGTTGATGAAGCCCGGACCGGCCACCTCCACCTTCTCGATTTCCGTGCCTTCAAGCCGCATGGCGGCCATGAGGAGATCCGCGATTATTCTGGGCGCCATGCGGGCTGGCTTGGCCAGTTGCATGGCCAGGTTGGTGGAGAAATCTCCAAACCCGCGTTCCCGCGGGACTTCCAGATTGATTTCCGGCATGGCCTCCAACGGCAGGGTGCCTGCCTCGATGCACCGGCTGCACGCGGCTGCCGTCACCTTCCGTATCTCATCCCTCAACTCGTCAAAAATGTTGTTCATACCTGCTCCTTTTTCCGTACATCAACCCGAATGGCATGGCGTCCGCCTTCGGCGCCGTTGAATGTCATGGCGTAGTCCACCTGGATTTGGCCGCCTGTTTCGGTCATGGCCACTTCCACCCGCCGGGCTGTCACCCCAACCTGGAATCGGCCAAACTCGGTGTCATACCCGGAATAGTGGGTTTTCCCCTTCTCGAACACCAGAATGGAGCTCAACGCCCCTTGCCGAATCAGCAGCACCGATCCCTTTTCAACCTTCATCGTGGTGGCGGTGCCGGCCATGCCGGTCATCTCACTCTCCTGATACGTGATTTCGCACAGCCCCGCCTCGCACAACAGGGTTCCCTCGGTGACAAAGGACAGGTTTTCCACATCACCATCGACTTCCTCTTTTCGGCTGTCCACCGTGATCATCACGTCTGTGAGCATGTGGTCTCCCTTCCCCCGTCCCGATCGAACGAAATGGCGGTTTCCTCGTGCCGGCGCAGGGCGAGCATGATCAGCCGATCCACCAGCTCCGGATACGGGACCCCGCTGGCCGCCCAGAGCTTGGCGTACATGCTGATGCTGGTGAATCCGGGAATGGTGTTGATTTCATTGAGCACCACCCGATCCGTGCCTCGTTCCACAAAGAAATCCACCCGGCTCAGCCCCGAGGCGCCAAGCGCCTGAAACGCCCGAACCGCCAGCCGGCGAACCGTTTCCGTGACGTCTTCCGGCAAATCCGCGGGAATGATTGTTTGAGAACGATCATCAAGGTATTTGGCCTCATAATCATAAAACTCGTTGCACGGCAGGATCTCACCGACGACAGAGGCTTCCGGTTCCTCATTTCCAAGAATGGCGCACTCCACCTCGCGGCCGTCGATGAACTCCTCCACCAGGATTTTGCTGTCATAGCGGGCCGCCTTCTCAAGCGCCGCCCCGAGGGCTTCCGGTGTTTTCACCTTCGAGATGCCGACGGACGAACCCGCGTTGGCCGGCTTGACAAAACAGGGGTATCCCAGCGCATCTCCCACCCGTGCCTGCAGCACCGGCAGGCTGCCGCGGATTTCGCTGCGCCGCACCGTGAGGAACCGCGCCTGGGGAATCCCTGCGCTGGCGAAGACGATTTTTGAAAACGCCTTGTCCATTCCGGCGGCCGAGGCCAGCAGGCCACAGCCCACAAAGGGTACCCCCGCCAGTTGAAACAGTCCCTGGATGGTCCCATCCTCGCCATTGGGGCCATGCAACACGGGAAAGACCACGTCCACCGCGTCCGTGTCCGAGCCGTCCACATTCCGGGTGAGCAGCTGCAAGCAGCTGGAGGTCCCTTCTGCGGGCAGCATGGCGGTGTGGCGGGCCGACTGGATTCGTCGACGCGCCTCCCGGGCCTCGGCTTCCCATTCGCCGTTCGCAATCCGCGACACCGCGCCCTGATAGGGAAGCCATTCTCCCTGACGGGTGATGCCCATCATGCGTACCTCATACTTCTCCCTGTCGATGTTTTGGAGCACCGACGCCGCGGAGATGCAGGAAATTTCATGCTCGGACGATTGCCCGCCGAACACGACACTCAGCCTGATTTTGGGATTGCCCGTCACACCGCTGGACCCATTGCCCGGTTCCCGGCCCGAATGGCCGTCAGCGCCGCCGTTCTCCGGATTGTTGTCCATACCGCTGTTTTCCAGGTTGTTGCGTTTCTCCATGCTGTCACACTCCAAACACGACACAACGGAGCCAGACATTGTGGCTCCGATTCCGTATGAACGATTATACCGCACGGCATGTGCGCCGGCAACCACAAGGACTTTACAGGAATTTGACGATGTTTGATATTTTTTCTGTAAAGCCTTTACAAATGAATATCGATACAATAATATGGAAGTGCGACATTGTATTTTATCCATGTCGCCTGCGCAATGAATACATTTCGGTTCGGGCGTTTTGCCGTGCGCGAAACGCGGCGCATAGTGGAAGTAGAGGTGAATGGCAATGAAACCACGTTTGAGCAGAGAAAAAATGATGGAACTCATGAAAATGCAATGTGCCGGCAATTACAATAGATTTGGTCGGGAACTGGGCGTCGATCCCGCGCATCTGTACCGCTTCCTCAACACCGGTGTTGGCGGCGGCAAGAAGATGATTTTCGGCTTGATGGATTTTTGTGACAAGAACAACCTGAACTACCGCAACTTCTTTGACTATTGACGATTGGCGGGAGTTCTCCCGAACTTCCGACTCATGCGCGATGATGCTTGCATGAAGGGTCATTTTGTTGTTGATACATTTTTGCAGCACCCATTGAGGCACCCACACACATAAAATCGTTTCCTTTTCGGAAAGAGCCAATCGAAAGATTCGGCTCTTTTGTTGTATTTGCACAAAAAGAGCGGCCGTTTGTATGTCGAATTGCACGATTTCCGCATGGCATCCTGACCGGAAAATCCGCAGGACACCCGTGAATCTTTGGTGGATTTACACCTGATTTTTCAATGTCCCATCCTCTATAATGAAATCACAGCAAGCGATTCTCGCGAGGCAACAACAAGACGACAGCAAGAACGACAACTTGGTGACATCTCAGCCGACAGCAACGGGCAGACAATTTCAGCGGCAGCTTCAGTTGACAGCAACAGACAGACAACTTGGACGGCAGCTTCAGTTGACAGCAAAAGCAGACAGCATTGGCAACACCTTCAGTCGACAGCAATTTGCAGACATTTTCAGCGGCAACTACAGTTGACAGCATCAGGCAGACAACTTGGACAACAGCTTTGAACGACAACAGGCTCGACAGCGAATGGCAGGCATCAAAAGGACGGCTCCTCCGGGAGCGGGCATTCCTCAAAGAGTGCCCATCACATGAAGGAAATGACGGGATAACGTCGTTTCCTTCTTTTTCGTTTCCTTCTATCGTTTCCCGGAATCCGGTCAAAAAGGCCCGCGGATTGTCATATCCACGGGCCTTTCCTGTCCTCATGCTTTTCGACTCGCTGCGCGCCGGAGGTTGCGCATTTTATGCCAGCCTCAGCGCTCCTTGCGCGCAAACTCTATCATGTGCCGCCCGGCCACGGCGCCCTGCCCAACGGCCACGGAAACCTGCTTGAACCCGCCGGTCACATCTCCGGCAGCAAACAGGCCGGGCACATTGGTCATCATGTGATCGTTCACCTGAATGGACTGCCCCTGCATCCCAATGCCGAGCTTGAGCGCGAAGGTCGCGCCGGAAGCGGTGCCATAGGCCACGAAGAATCCGGTCAGGGGTATTTTACGTCCATCCGTGAGCTGAGCCCCCTGAAGGACCTCCTCCCCGTACAGTTTTTCGATGGGGGTATGCACCACCATGATGTTTTCGAGCAACGACTTGGAAGCCTCACTGATTTCGAGCTCCCGGCCATTGGTGAAAAAATGCACGCGGTCCGTAAACGCCAACAGTTCTGCCGCTTCATGGACGCCATAATCATTGTAGCCAATCACGCCCACCGGCTTGTTGCGATGGAAGAAGCCGTCACAAGTGGTGCAATAGCTGACGCCCCGGCCCTCGAACGCCGTCAGGTTCTTGATGGGCACACGGATGACCGGTGCGCCGGTGGCTATCAGAACCGTGTTGGCTTCATGGGAACCTGTCATGGTTTTGACGGTGAAATGCCCATTCCAGGAGATGTCGAGCACTTCCTCATTGCGCAGGGTTCCGCCGAGCCGATCGATCTGCGCGATGCCCTGCGCGATCAGCTCCGCGCCACTGACCGGCTGCGGCAGGCCGTAATAATTCTCAATTCGTTCCGCCTTGGCGAGCGCCCCGTCGCCATGCCCGAGTACCAGGGTGTCGAGATTGGCGCGAATGGTATACAATGCCGCCGAAATGCCGGCCGGCCCTTTTCCAATGATGATTGCGTCATGCATATGCGTTCCTCCATGCTCCGCTGTCAAGCGCGTTTGCCAATATATTATCACACGCAGGCACAGACTTCGGTGACGATGCGACAAAAGCCCGTTATGGCCGGCACACGGGGCATGGCCGGAACCCTTCGGCAGCGGCTTCCTCCGGACTGGAGAAGTGGCACAGGTCATCCGGCAGGATTGTTCCCCCATTGATGCCGGCCATCAGCCGCTCGCAGTCCGCCTCACAATACCAGGCCTCTTCCGGTGTCCGCCAGCCGACAACCGGTTCCCTGGCAACCACCCGCGCGCCGCCAAACGCAAAGGTCCGGTAGGTGTCCGAGGTGCCGACAGGCAACCCCTGCACAAACACAAACAGTCCGCCATCCGCCACCGCGTTTCGGAAGGCCGCCGAACGCCCCGCCGGCAGATCGAATTGGCCGGCGTCACCGGAGTCCGCGGCCAGGGCAAGTCCCAACTCCAGCTGGGAGGAGATTGTGTCCCTGAGCGCGCGCAGTCGTGCGGCCTCAAACGCCGCTTCCCCGACAAACAGTTCCGCAGCCGGTGTATCCTGCCAATGTGCGGTTCGCACAGTTCCCTGCGAGGGATCGCCGACGAGAATCTCCTTGCCTGTCGTGAACAGCACCAGCAGCGCATCTGTTCCTTCTGGTGCATCCTGGCCTGTTGCCGCCCACTGGAAAGGGTATGGCGCGACGTTCACACACACATGACGGCAGGTGTTTTGCCCGTCCGGAGCCATGACTGTACGCGGCATGTACAGCCTCGCACCGTTCCGCGTGGCCATGACAATCACAGGCACATGCGTCCGCAGCCGTTCCCGCGATGCCGCCGTGTTGGCCCCCATGCCGTCACAAAAGGAGGCAAAAAAGGACTCCACAGAAAGATCTGCCGCCGATGGGCCATTCGGCATCGAGGCATCCGGTTGCACGACGCCCGAACGCGTGTCTCCCGTGGATTGGCCGGCCATTTGCCGCGCCGCGTCGGATACCGCGGTGTCGAGCACCCTGTCATAATGGGAGCGAAGCGTCTGTGCCGCCATCAAGGCATCACAGCGGATGTCCGCCATGACAAGAAATGGTGCCATGATGAACAGGCAGAGCAGGGCAATACTAAGGGGCTTCATTGCGCACCATCCCTCCCGCCCTGGCAAGGATTCCCGCCTCCGCCGTCCCGGCGGACAGGAACATCCGCCGCCAGGCGGCCGCCGCGGATTCACCCGTGCTGGTGATCTCCACATGGAACTGGTCACCCACATGCATGCGGTAGCTGCCGGAAGCCTCCTGCGAAGCCTCCTGCGAAGCCCCCTGCGAGGCTGCCGGCGGATACAGCGCAGCCAGAATGACCTGCTCGCCCTCGGTCATCACAGACCGCGTGTATTCTCCGGTGAACAAGAGCCCCGTGGGCGTGGTTTCATAAACCGGCTGCCACTGGTGACGCTGGTGGCGGAGCCGGATGTCATACCGCAACCCCGTGGCGTGCAGCCGGTTGACAAACCGCTCATACATGGCGGGCGTAACCGTCCCCATGTCACGGGCCGTATCCGCAAAGCGGGTCGCCTCCGCCTGCGCGATGGCAAGGGTCATGTCGTCCTGGCGCTCGAGCAGCGACATCATGGGGACAACAATCACCAGCACCACCGCCAGGATGAAGCCAAACAGTTTCCAAAGCGCGTCTTCCATGGGCACTCCTCACGGCAGGCGGTCAAAACGGAGCGTCAGGCCGGTGCCGTCCGTATCGGTTTGGCTGCGCATCCGGTACATCGCGGTTTTCGGCACATCTCCGGGGTGGAGCGTTTCGAGCGGCTGCCCATCCACGATGACCGCGGGCCGTTCGTCCGTACCGGCCGCGGAATCCATCCCGGCCGCGGAGAGGGTCCAGACGGCCAGGAGATACGCGCCGGAGCACTCCCCGGCCAGCCCTTCCCGCAGGCTGACGGCATGGTAGCCGTCCGCCCGCCGCAGCCCATCCGCCTGATTCGGCGCAACCGGATCCGCAGGCGTCTCGAGATACAGGTCATCGCGCATCACGGTGCGCGCGGTGTTGTCGATGGCGGCATCGAGGGCTCGGTACTGCCGGAAGAAAACCCCCACCGCTCCCAGAACCAGCAGCAGCATGGCCGTCCAGCCCAGCCATCTCATCCATGTTTCACCCATGCCGGTCATTCCACCTGTGAGAACAGCGCGCCGCAGATATTCTGGTTGGCGTCGTAAACCAGATGCGCCATGAAACGGCCCGTGGGATTGATGTAACGATCCGGCAGATTGCTGTTTTCCGCATCGCGCCGGGCCGCGTCCTGCAGCTTCTTGCTCTGGGAGGTGAACAGCGCGCCTGTCCCGGAAGAGAACACAAAGCACCGGTCTTCCACCGACAGCGTGCGCGAGGTGTCCGAAACATACTGGGTGAACGCGCCGAGCGCCGGCGCGCTGCTGGCGTCCGGATTCAGGGTCACGGCATTGCCGTCCCCCAGTGTGTCCACCAGGACAATGACTTCCCCGCTTTGCCCGCCGAAGGTGCTGATGGCCGTCAGCACATCGTCCCCCTTGACCTGCTTGCCGTCATACGGGCGATAGACATCATCCTTGAGGCTCGAGGCGATGGATCCGATTCTGTTGCCGGATTCATCCCCGATGTCCTTCATGCCGTTGAACAAGGTGATGCCGATGGTCACCACCGCCACAAACAGCAGCACGGTCACGCCCAGCCACAAGGCCTTCGTCATGTTTCCATCCATTTTTTCTTCCTCCTCCATTCATGCCCCGGATTTTCCCGGTTGTTGACACAGGATTCCCTCGGAACAACTTGTTGCGGTGGCGGTAAAACATCCGAAACGGTCATAACTCCGGCCGTTGTGAGCGCGTTATTCAGGATGTTGTTGTCAGTAGATATTCAACGGCCGGAGTAATCCTTGCGGCAGCTGCCGCACTGGAACCACACATGGGTGCCGCGGGCTAAAACGCGGACATCTGCTGGTAGAACCGCTGCATTTCAGACATGCTGGCCACCACCATCGGCAGCATCAGGTACAGTCCAATCAGCGCGTAGAGCGGCAGAAACCCCACGACATGCCCCAGGTTCCGTTTGCGTTCCACCAGCTGCTCGTTGAGCATCCGTTTCCGATCCCTGGTCCATTGCTTTTCGCTGTCGAGCGCCTCGAACGCCTTGGCGACCGGCAGATTTGAGGCGGCCAGCATCAAATCGCCCACAAGCGCCGCCATGGGTTCGAACGGCACGGCGTCCCGCAGCACGCCGAGTGCCTCCACCGCGCCGGCACTGAAATCCGAAAGGCATGTCTGCAAGGACTCGCGGAACTGCTGGGAGAACATTTCCATCCATTGCAGCAGCTCCTCCACATCCATCCGCGGCATGTGCATCAGCATCAGGATCATGGTCTGGAATCGGGACACCTCGTCTTCCATGTCGAGCGCCCGCACCCTGGCCTGATAGCCCAGATACAGTTCTGGAAGGCGCCACCCCGCAGCCATGGCAAGAAAGCACAGTGCCAGCTCCCACCACCAGAAGCGCTGGCCGCGCAGTTGCGCCTGCTTGGCCCAAATTCTGTCTGTCGCCGCCGCCTGTTCCGCCGGGGGAACGCCCGCTTCGGCCACCACGGTCGCCAGCGCCTCGCGCGAAATGTTTATGGGAACCGACAGCAGAATCTCCCGGTCGAATGCCGTCTGCTCCCGCATGATGGCCATGTCCGGTTCCGACAGCCGTCCTCCCAGAAAGCCCTCGGGAACATCGGGCTCATGGAGAATCCGATGCGTCTGCTGCACCTGGAGGAACAAGCTGAGGGCCAGCACCAGCAGGAACGCCCCAACCGCCGCCACCAGCTTGCGGCATGTCAAGTCCTGAACCCGCAGCGCGGACACCGCGCGTTTGAGCAATCGGTCCTGTTGCTGATGGCGGACTGAATACCTCGGGGGCACCAGCCGCCACAACAGGGGACGGAGAAAGGATCCCAGCAACAGATCCTCCCACCGCTTCGTCCTGCGTGCCACCGGGCGCGCCTCCCCCTGGTGCTGCAGGGCGCGGATGCCGGCATGGCAGGCCAGGGAGATGGCGATCATCAGCAGCTCCAGCACCGTGCCGCTGCCCTGCGCGTAGAATTTTGCCATGGGGGCGAAGCTGTTTCCCGCCCAGCCCCTGATGGGACGCAGGAAAAACAGCGGGGCCAGGGAAAGCGCGCCCAGGCTTCTGAGCGCGTAGGTAAGCTTTTCCCGCTTGAACAGCTCGGCGCGGATTTCCTCGCTGAGATGCCCCAGCCCGCGCAGGAAGACCGACCCGCCCTCGTGCTGCGCGTCACCGTATTCACGCGTCATGACACAGAGCCCGGCCAGCAGCTTGAGATACCGGTTTGGCGCGGTCTGACGGTAGTGTTCAAACGCGGCTTCCGTGTCCGGCGCACCCAGCATGTCCAGCAATTTCTCGCCCTGCGCGTACATCTCATGCGCCTTGTCGTCGCGCATCGCCTCGCACGCGCGCTCCAGCGCGCCATCCACCGCGTGTTCCTCGTAATACCGGTGCCGCAGCTGCTCATGAAACCGAATCTGCTGGACCAGCAGCCGGTTGCCGACGCGGGTGACGGTGATGTCCAGCACGGCATCGGCCAAAAACCCCAGCATGCCCGCAAAGATGACACACAGCAGCACATCCCGCGACAACAGGGCGAACACCGTCATCAGCGCCAGCATCAGCACACCGGTGAAAAGCAGGATCATCGCCGCCTGGCGGCGGAGCCCCCGCTCGTCATAGCCGGAGGAGAGCTCCAGTCTGTTGCGCACAATCCGCAACACCCGCCGGGTGGGCCAGGCGTTGGCCATCCACAGGTAGAGCCGCTGCCACCGCCTGCCCCTGCCTTGCCCCGAGGCTTGCAGCGGCCGCGCACTTCGCCCGCCGGCAGCCTTTCCGCCCCCTGCAGTCTTTCCTCTCCCGGCCGTCTTCCCGCTCCCGGCAAGCAGCGCGAACACAGCCAGCAGCAATGCCCCGGCCACGCAAAACAGCCCGACAGCCGCGGGCAGGGTGAGGCGGCCGTCCTGGATCAGCAGGTTGCGCACACCCTCATCCAGCATGTGCCGCCACCTCCTCCCCAGGGAGGGGCTGCCCGATGGGTGCCGCCTCCCGCCAGCAGTCATCCACCCAGTCCAGAAACCGCGTCGCGTCGGCGGGACGCATCTGCCCGGCCATGGCCAGCACATGCTTCCGGGAGGGTCTGTGAACCGCGTGATACGCGCCATCCCGATACTCAATGACATTTCGCGTGACATGGGTTCTGCGATCGGTCATGCGCTCGTAAAAGGCCTGCGTGGCATGACGAAAGCGATGGCGTGCCGCATCCGGATCGGCTTCATCCCGCCAGTCGTCCGGATAAGGCTGTTCCCGGACGGTCGCGATCACTTCGGTGATGCGTTCAATGTAGCGGTGCCCGGCCGGATCCCGCGCCAGATGGATGTCAAAATCGAGCACGGAGGCCACCTGCTGCTCGGCAATGGTCTCATTGCTGAACATTTCGCATTTGAGCAGCGCGTTTCGCAGATTGAGCACCAGATCCTCCGTGGTCTTGGCATGGTGCGTGAACAGGGTGAACAGGCTGGCCACCTGCGCCATCTGGATCATCCACGCGGCAACCCCGTCTGTGGCCACCTCCCCCAGGATATTCACGGTGCCGTCTGTCTTTTTCTGCAGATCCAGCCCCGCCTGCCCGGAAATCGTTTCCGTTTCGCGAAAGCTGAGGATATTGCGTTCCGGATACAGGCGGCGCAGATGCAGCTCAAAGGACATTTCCTGAATCCGCAGCGGATAGGTTGCGTCGATATGCCGGATCATCTCCATCAGCAGGGTGGTCTTGCCCGAGCCCTGGGAACCCGTCAGCGCCGTAATCATGCACCCCTTGGCCAGAAAACGGATCATCTGGACGGGCAGGGCCGCGTTCTGATCCGTGATGAGCTTCTCCAACTCCAGATTCACCGTGAGAAACTTGCGGACAAAAAAGGCCCAGGATTCGGAAAAGGGCGGCCTGACGACCACAATTCTGGCGGCATCGGCCATTTCCCCCACCCTGAAGGGAACAGACTCGCTGAGCTGCCCGGCCTTGTTGAACCGGTAAATGTTCTGGCAAACCCGCCGCAGCTCCCGTTCGGAGCCAAATCCCAGGCAGGCCATGCGGATGGACTTGCCCCGGTGAAACACCCAGACGCTGTTGTGACTTTTGGGCAATCCGGACAGATCCCGGCCATCGGTCACCCCGGACACGCCGCCGGAAAGCCCGTCAATGTTCATGTCCCGCAGCTCGTCCACGGGCCCGAGCCCCTTGAACCGTTCGTACACCATTTGCGTCAGGATCTCCAGCTTGTCGGCCCGGGTCGGCAGCACGGCCTCCATGCGGTAAATCCGGCGGATGTCCGCGTCGGAGATCACATAGCCGCATGCCTCCGGTTCGCCGTCCAGCGGGCGGAGGGCGTCGAGGCGGTGCGCGTCCACGAGTTTGGAGAAGGCCTCCGCGCCATACAGGCCGCGGTAATGGTGCAACAGGCACGCAAACACCTGTCCGCCGGTCATCCTGTCCGATTGCCCGAAGGGCACCGCCACATTGAGGTGTTCAGGGGGAACATGGGCTTCAAGCATGTCCAGAATGACGTCCTTGACGTACTGCTTGTCACGCAGATCGCCATAGGTGCACCGCCGCAACGCCGCGACCAGCTCCTCCCGTTTGTTTTCACGCTTCCTGTACTCCGCCTCATCCAGCCCCAGCTCGTGAAGATTGGTCCGCGTCAGTTCGTGCATGCGTTCCCGCACATAGGTCAACAGGCTGTCCAGGGAATACAGGATCTGTGGCGGCACCTCCTCCGGAGGGGCCGCGTTCCGTCCTGCGGAAAACCTGCGGGCCGCAAATCCCGCCACCAGCAGGATCACCAGCGCGCTGAGCAGCAAATTGAGCCCGGAACCCTCTGTCATGGCCGCACACCTCCTCCGGCATGCTCCGCCGGTACATTGGGAAACGCTGATTTCTCCACCGCGTCGCCCGGCTGGGCCAGCCTGTCCGCCAGCATGCACAGCGCGTCCATCAGGGGCCGCTCACCGGATTTCCGATCGTCCAGATGCCGCAGCACGAACTCGTACAGCCGGCCCGCGTTGCATGCCTTCATCATGCCGGCACTGTAGGGAACGGCCACGAACCGGCCGGTCGGCAACCCATACCGGCGCGCGATGTCCCGGAGGGAAGGGGAAACCTCCCTGTCATAGCGTGACAGGAGAAACAGCGTGGGCTTGTCGGGAAGGGACGCAAAGGCTTCCCCCTCGCCCAGCGCCCGGTCGAGCAGGGAGATGTTCTGGTTCAGGCACACCAGACGGAAGTCCGCCGCGGCAAGCAGCGCGTGGCTGCCGGCCGCGTCCATACCGCTGTGGACATCCACAAAAATGGTGTCGTACGCCCGGCGCGCACAGGCAAACACCTCTCCGATGCGCGCCACGGTCTCCGCGTCGGGCAGCAATGCCTTGGACGACCCCGGCAACAGGTCGAACCGGTGGTCGCGAAGCAGTGACCACGCATAGTCCGCCACCCGGTCTTCATGGAGCCTGCCGCTGCGGGAGAGGCGGAACAGGGCGTCCATGCCGTGGTTGGCAAAATCGCCGGCGTCCCGTTCCCGCAGGGCCTGTTCGTCGAGCAGACAGGCTTCCAGCGTGCTGCGCCTGGCATGCGTGTGTGCCAGCAGCAGCTTGCTGTGATGACGCAGCGCAAAGGCGCACGCGACCGCCGCGGTATTGGTGGTGGTGCAGGATTGACCATGATGGGTGGACCAGAATGCAGCGAGCACGGGCTACCTCCCTGTCCCGGCAAGCGACGGCCGGGGCCTGTATTTCCGTTTGTCGGCGTCACGAAGCGCCCGGGCAGTCTCGATGGCGGTCATGCCGAAGCAGGTCCTTGCCAGCGCGGCCAGCAGGGCTCGGTAGGACGGGGTCAGCCGGTTCAAACGCAAGGTGTCCTCGTGCTGGTTGTTCAGCATGGCGCCCCTGTCCCGCTCATCCATCTCCAGCGCATACCATTGCCCCGGTGTTGCCTGCTCCGGCAGACTGCGGAGCAGCATCCCCTCCAGCACACGCACACCCACACGCGTTTCCGCACACAGATCCACATACACCCGGTGAACCCGGCAGAACGAACCGCCGCATCCGGACAGCGCCGACATGGCACCCTCGACGCTGTTCCGGTCCGGATCGGTCACCAGCACCAGGCGGCCATGCGGCGGAAGCGACACCGCCCCGGCGGCATCCAGCATCCGCCGGCCTTCCGTTTCCGGTTCCAACGACAGTGACCGCCGCAGGCTTTCCTCATCGGGATGCTCATGGATGTCGATGCCGTTGTGCTCATAGCAGGTCTCTGCGGAAACCTGCGGATTGACGGTATCGAGCCGGACAGGCCCGCTCAGGCTCATCAGCCTGCCAAGATGCAGCATCAAGTAGAGTTTTGACAGGGTGCGCCTGCCCAGAAACACCAGCGGCTGCCGCGCGGCATCATGGCCGACCCCGCAAGCGGCAACGGTTGCGGAGTCCGGACCGGTGCCGACCGCTGCCGGAAGGCCCGCCGCGGGCTTGTCCCGTTTCAAACGTCGCATGGCCACACGCTCCTTCCCATCACAGCCCCTTCCCATTACAGGCCCTCCTGAAGATTCGGCACGGCTTCTCGGCTTGATGTCGTGGCGGACGCATCCTGCTCCGCATTGGACGATGCGGTTGCCCCGGAGCCCTGTTGCGCCCCGCCCGGCATCGTGGCCCCCGCCTGCGCCGTTTCCGCATTTGCCGCACCCGCCTGCGTCCCTTCCACCCGGGCCGTGTCCGCGGGATCCGCATTTGCCTGATCCGCACGCGCCTGTGCCGGATTGGCCCGGTTGACATCCGGATCGTCGGAAAGCGGCACCGCTCCTCCCGATGTCTCTCCCGACATGTCTCCCAACCCATCTCCCGGTGTTCCTTCCGGCGCCGGCACGATGGCCAGCGGCTGGTTGGGCTGGGGATCGGGAATGGCGTCAAACCACTCCCGGTTGGCCCGATCCAGCTCCGTGACGGCATGGGATACGATGTTGGGGTTCTGCATGATGAGATCCTGCACATACGCGTTGGCCGGATAGGTGCAGACGGCGGCGTCCTGTATGTCCGGCGCCACATAGGTCAAGGCGTACAGCACCGTCCCGGGATGCAGATAGGCATCGACAATGGCCGAGGAAACCCGGAGAATCTCCTCCTCGTTGACCGTCAGCCAGACACGCTGGGCCGTGTCCGCGTCAAGACGCTCCAGCGACTGCACCGATTTTTTGGCCAGCACCACATAATCCAGCCCGTTGGGAAACGTCACCCGCACATCGATGCACTGGTTTTCCTCCAGGCGGCTCGGCAGGCGGATGGCGGAGAACTCCTGCAGCCGCGCGTCGTCCGGATACTCCTGTTGTTCATACAAGAGGGACTGGACACACAGCGTGTTCGCCCGGACCGCCCCCCGGATGACCAGGCCACCCGCGTCGGCGGGATTCCGGATTGTGTCGTCGGGAATCAGGGCCACCGGCATTTCCCGCAACAGCAGATCCTTGTCCCGGAGCACCTCTCCCGCGCGCATGTCGCGGGCGAACACATACACGGGCTCCATGGGATGCGCCTGCTCGAACGCAAGGTTCGCCGCCTGTTCCGCCTGGGCCATCCAGCGCGCCTCCTGTGCCTGGTGATGTTGCTGGTAAAACCAGTACGCGCCGGCCAGCACCGCCAGCGATATGGAGAGGCCGCCAAGGAATGCCAGCCCCGCCCGGGTTCGTTTTGGCCTGAGAAACATGGGAACCTCCTTCACTGAAGCAGCCCGGTGAGGCGGAGCACCCGATCCATCTGGCGCGTCTCCGCGGGGGTGAGCTGGAACGGATTGGCGATGTGTGGAAACGGTGCAATCCGCCTGTTTCCGAGCAGCGCCCGGCAGGCGTCCACCCCGCTCCGCCCGCCCTGGGGCACCAGGTATACAAACCCGTTGCCTGCGGATTCCGGGTCCATGTCTTCGAGAAACGACAGCACATGTTCAAACTTCCAGTCTGCCTGTGGGCAGTAGACAAGCCGCCAATCCGCGCGCAACAGCTCTTCCCTGGCCGCTTCCGTCCGCGCGGCGCCCAAATCGAGAATCAGGGCGTCGGGCCGTTCCCCGCGAATGTCGGTGAGCCGCCGGCAGGCGGGGTACAACGCGAGCTGCCCAAACCTGAAGGCTTCCTCCGCCGCGCCGGAACACGCCGTCTTGCCCGGTCCCTTCATGGGCGCGACCGTGTGTCCCAATCGGGAAAGGTGATGGCGGAAACGGACGAAATCCCCTGACGGGTTCATCTCCACAATGGCGGTGGCTTTTCTTTTCAACAACAGGTGGCTGCCCAGCGCAATGGCCGCAAAGGTGGCGCCCGCACCCGGGCAGGCGCCCATGACGGCCAGACGGATTTGCCCAGTCAGGAGAAAATCGCCCCGGGATGCCTCCTCCCCTGCGCCAGCCGGTTCCGGTCTTCGGGCGCGGAACGCCTTCGGCTTGCGCAGGCTGAAGCCGTTCACGGCAAACCGCCGCGATGCGGTTCCTCCGACTGGTGCCGCGGCAGGCGGTTCCGACCCGCTCCCGGCGGGAACATCCTCTGCCCCCGCGGGAACAAGCACTTTCGCGAGAACCTCTTCACGCAGAAGGGTCACATGCTGGTAGCGGTTGGCGGGTGACAGCTGCACGCACTTGCGGATGATCGCGGCCAATGGGGCCGACACCTTGTGCTTGGCCAGATGAATTTCAAGATCGCCATGCGGCACGGAAACGGGATGCGTGGCCGTGAGCAGGTGAAACAGTGTCATGCCCAGATTGTAGATGTCCGTGCGCGCGTCGCTTTGGTGAAGTCCGTATTGTTCGGGCGCGGCATAGCCCTGCGTGCCGATATAGGCGGTGTCCCCATCCACCTGCGGCTGATACCGGCGGGCGGTGCCGAAATCCACAAGCTTCAGATGCCCATGCGTGTCCGCGATGAGATTGGCGGGTTTCAGATCCCGATAGATGACGGGTTCGGGTGCCTGCCCGTGAAAATAGGCCAGCACATCGCACAATTGCAACAGCCAGGGAATGACCCTGGATTCCGGCATGGGCCCTTCTTCCCGGAGCAGTTCCGACAGGGGGCGTCCCTGGACGAGGTCCATGACAAGGCACACGCTGTCTCCCACGGGCAAGATGTCCACTATCCGGGGCATCATGGGATGGCTCAGCCGTTTGAGAATCTCCGCCTCCTTGAGGTGCTGAGCCAGGGACTGGCTGCCGACCGGCAACACCTTCACCGCCCACAGGTTTCCCATTGCCAGATGCTCCGCCTCAAACACGGAGGAGGTACCCCCGCTGCCGAGCTCGCGGACCAGCCGGTATCGGCCGTCCAGAACCGTTCCCACCACCGGAGGCGGTTTCTGTTCCCCGGGTGGGGACAGCCACTCGGTATCCGCGTCATATTGGTTGTGATGCTTCTTCTCCTGCACGCATGCCACACTTTCCCACCACCGGCGGAGAGATTCCCACAAGATGTGTTTTCCTTGGAAGTGGCCCGGCAGAACGATCCGACACCTGGATCCGCGCAGTTGTGAAACAGGAAGTGCAATCATGATTTTAGCATGATTGGTTGCAGATGCAATTCTTGTTTTATTCTCCATATCTGTTATGTGGACTTTTTTCGACATTTTTCGTAAAGACGATGTTTCCCACCCGTACACGCGCGGGAGAAGGACAATTCGAGAATTTTCAAACCCTTTTGTACGAATCGTTTCACGTATCCAGGCCCGGATTTGACGCGCCCGGGGAATTGTGGTGATGCCGCGATCCGACCGTTTCGGACATTTTGACAGCACCGCAATAATGCTTGACATCCCGACGCCTCTCCGCTATGATGATTAAGCGCCTTAAATCCGCCCCCCGGGGTGGATGCAAGCATCTGTGGAGAGATGGCTGAGCTGGTCTAAGGCGCACGACTGGAAATCGTGTGACCGTTAATAGCGGTCCGAGGGTTCGAATCCCTCTCTCTCCGCCAGAATCCCCGACAGCCAGCGATGGCTGTTGGGGATTTTTCCATGGGGTGTTCAACGGAACACCCCGTCACACAAGCAGAATGGAGCAGTCTGATGGTAAAGCAACTCAAGTCATTCTTCGGAGCCCAGGATCTCACGGTCGGCAAACCGGCCACCAACATGTTGAAATTTTCGGTGCCGCTGCTGATCGGCAACATCGCGCAGCAGCTGTACAGCACGGTCGATTCCATTGTCGTGGGACAATATGTGGGCGACACCGCCCTGGCCGCCATCGGTGCGGTGATGCCCATCATGTTCCTACTGCTGGTGCTGTTCATGGCCATCGCCACGGGCGCGGGCATCCTGGTCGCGCAGTATTTCGGGGCAAAATCAAAAACGCAGCTGAACAAGGCCATCGGCACCTCGCTCACCCTGGTGTTCCTCTCCTCGATCGCGGTCATGGCCATCGCCATTCCGCTGGCCTATCCCATTCTCAATCTCATTGACACACCCCCGGAAATCCTCGACATGGCCGCCACCTATCTCAAAATCACCTTCTGGGGCATTCTCGGCTTCGCCTTCTACAACATCATTTCCGGGATTCTGCGCGGACTGGGCGATTCGCTGTCCCCGCTGCTGTTCCTGCTTGTCACCACGGGCCTGAACATCGTGCTGGACATCTGGTTTGTCGCCGGGTTCGGCTGGGGCGTCGCCGGCGTCGCGTACGCCACCATCCTCTCACAGGCCATCTCCTCCGTGCTGTGCATCATTCGCCTGATGCGCATGCGGGACACGGTCCACCTCACCTGGAAGGCGCTGATCCCGGATCGGCAGCTCACCCGGGACCTCTTCAAAATCGGCATGCCCTCCGGGCTGACCCAGGCCATCTTCTCCCTGGCCATGGTGGTGGTTCAGGCCCTCACCAATTCCATGGGGTATGAGGTCATCACCACAAACACCTCCGTCATGCGGGTCGACGGCTTTGCCATGATGCCCAATTTCACCTTCGGCATGGCCATCACCACCTTTGTGGGCCAGAACATCGGCGCGCGTCGGATGGATCGCGTGGAAAAGGGCTCCCACACCGCTGTCGTCATGGCGGCAGGTGTATCCACCTTCCTGACATTGATGCTGCTGTTGTTCGGCGGCAGCCTCATACGGCTGTTCACCACCACGCCGGAAATCATCAACCTTGGCATCCGGGCCCTGCGCATTCTCGCGGCGGGCTATATCGCCATGTCGTTCACACAGGTGTACGGCGGCATCATGCGCGGCGCCGGAGACACCATGCCCTCGATGTGGATATCGCTGATCACCACGGTGGTGCTGCGCGTCCCCATCGCCTACCTGCTTGCGGCGGTCACCCGTTCCGAGCAGTGGCCGAACGGGTCTCCCGACGCCCTGTACATCTCCCTGCTCATCAGCTGGGTGCTTGGTGCCATCATGACCTATGCCTGGTACCGGCGGGGCACCTGGAAAACAAAGTCCTTCATCCGGACAGACATCGAAGAGGTTCCCCTGTCCGAAGCCGCTTCGTAAAAAAACGCCGTCTGCAGCAAATGCGCAGGCGGCGTTTTTTGTTTGGCACAATCCGTTCACAGACAACATCCTGCCAACCGGCAGGGCACGACCCGTCCACAGGCGGGGCGCGTTCCTACCAGTTGAACGCGAGCAGCACGCAGGCGGTCAGCGCGGTCAGGCCCTTCTGCTCGGTGTAGGCGAGCAGGTCGTCGTCGTGGGTTCCCGGCTGGAACCAGATGTGACGCACCCCCAGCTTCTCCGCCTCGTCCACAACGGCATAACCCCGCTTCGGGGTCACAACCATGTCGACGACATCCGGCACAACGGGCAGGGAGGCTAAATCCGGATAACAGGTATCGCCGTCCACCGTCCCATACATGGGATTGACCGCGTACACCTCCCGGCCTTCCGCCTTGAGCCGCTTGTAAATGATGTTTCCGTATTTCTCCGGATTGTTGTTCGCGCCGACAACAGCCCAACACTTGCTTTTCAAAAGCGTTTCCGCCGTCTGCCGCTCATTTTTCATCGGGGTCGTTTTTCCGTTCTCCATGCTGTCGTCCTTTCGCCCGCCGTCAGCTGTCGTGACGCGGTTATCCCGTTTCGTATGCGATTATACCGTTATCTACACGGTTATCCCGCTTCGTACACGGTTATCCCGCTTCGTACGCGGTTATCACGTTCAGTATACCCTGTCCTGTCACGGATTTCCGCCGAAAAGTCACAAAAGGGTCCGGCCGGCACGTTCCGCCATGTGCCGAATGTGCGCCATGCCCAGCGTGATCCGGTTGTCCACCACCCGGAAGGCCTCCGCCTGCGCTGCCGGCAGCAGGTCCGCAAACAGGATGTCCGCACCGGCGTGGATGGCGTTGAGGTTGCCCTGCGGATCAGCCAGTCCATTTTTGGGATCCTCGCCAGGCTGTTGGGCGGTAATCAGGATGTGGGGCATCATCAGGCGCAGAATGGCAATTTCCCGCAGATTCTTTTCCAGGGATCCCCGACCGCCCTCCAACGCCAACGGGGTTCCCTTCGCCGGCAGATACGGGATGATGGGCGCCCAGTCGATCTTCAGCGCCTGCATGAGCAGGATGTCTTCCGCCAGCTGCGCCAGCGTCTGACCGGGATAGTCGACGATGTTGCCCGATCCCAGGGCCATGCCGCTCCCCACAATCCATTCAATGCAACGCATCCGCCGCTCCCATGTCGTGGAGGGCTTCATCCGCTCGAACACCGCGCGCTGCGCCATTTCAAACTTCAACACATAGGTGTCGGCGCCCGCCTCGCGCAAGGCGGCATATTGTTCCTTTTCAAGCTCGCCCAGCGCCAGGCTCACATGGAAACCCAACGCCTTGATGTCCCCCACCATCCGCAGCGTGTCCGCAAATGGGTAGCCCGGGTCTTCCCCCGAGATGAGGAAAATCCGCCGCAGGCCTGCCCCGTACGCTTCCCTTGCCGTGTCCACCATTTTCTCCGGATCGATCCGGTAGCGGACAATGCCTTCCTGTCCGGCCCGCATGCCGCAATACAAGCAGCGGTTCCGGCAGATGTTGTCGAATCCGAGCAGTGCCGACGCAACCAGCCGGTTGCCGTTGGTCTGGCGGTGTACAGCCTCGGCCTGCGGCATCATCTCGGATTGGAATGCCTGCCAAGGCATGGTCAGCAGCTCGCGCACCTCCGCCTTTGTCTGAATCTTCATGATTTTTCGACGCCTCCCTGCTTCCCGGTTGCCTGATGGTCCCGGCCGGAGCCGGCCGCCGTCATCCGCAGCAGGGTCCCGCCAAGCCGATCGGCCTCCTCCCGGCTGTGAGTCACGGCAATCACCGTTTTGCCGCGGGTCTGTTCGAGCACATACGCCAGGGTCATGTCGCGTGTTTTCTCATCCAACCCCTTGAATGGTTCATCCAGGAACACAATCTCCGCAGGGGCCAGCATGGCCCGCGCGATGGCCACACGACGCCTCATGCCGCCACTGAGCTCCCGCACCGGCTGATACAGGCTCCCGGCAAGGCCAAGCCGCTCCAGATGCGCAACGATTTCCGCCTGCGGCACCCGGCGGCCGCAGACCGCGCGGACATTGGAAACGGCACTGAAATCCTCACACAGCCGATCCTCCTGAAACACGGCACTCCTGTGATGGGGAACCCCGTCAACCTGACCTTCGTCGGCCCGCATGAACCCCATGAGAATCTGGAGCAAAGTGGTTTTCCCGCATCCGGAAGGTCCCATGATCACGTTGACCGAACCGCCGGAAAATGTGGCGGAGAAATGCCGCAACACGCGTTTGTCTCCAAAACGCTTGCCCACACCGGATACCCGGATGTCGCGCGGTTGTGTCCTATTCATGCGACACCTCCCCGGAAATGCCCTGCGCCACGCGCGACACGCTGTCTCGGCCAAGGCGCGCGTACAACGCGTGAACCAGCCACAGGAACAGCTTTTCGAAGCCGATGCTCACCGCGACAATCACCACCGTCCAGGCAAACAGATCCGCGGAAAGGAAATAGACCTTCGCCTCATACAGCTTCTCGCCGATGGAGCCGGTGGGGATGCCGATGACCTCCGCCGCGATGCCGGCCTTCCAGGCAAGCCCGATGGCCACACTGCTGGCGGAAAAGAAAAACGGCCTGAGATGCGGCAGATGGATATATCGCAGCCTTCCGGGAAACGGCATCCGGAACAGGGCTGCCATTTCCAGCAGTTTGGAATCCGTGGTATGGATGCCCTGGAGCATGTTGGTGTAGACAATGGGCAGCACCATCAGAAACGAAATGAAGATGGAGAGCTGCGCGGAGGTGAGCCAGATGAGGCACAGGATGATGAACGAGGCGACCGGAATGGATTTCACGGATGCCATCAGCGGCCAGAGCAGAATCTCCATGAGGCGAAAATGACCGGCGATGGCCGCCAGCACGGTGCCGGCGGCCATCGCAAGAAAGAAGCCCGAGAAAATGCGGATGACCGAGTACCAGACGGCTGCCAGGAAGCCCGGTTCCAGCACCAGTGTCGCCAGCCGGCGGATGACCGCGACCGGGGAAACCAGCAACAGCGGGTTGTCCAGCGCCATGGCGCCCGCCTGCCATACCGCCAGCAGAAAAGCCACCGCGGCCAGTTTTTCCCATGCGCGTGCGGCATGCGCCCCGGCAGTCGCGCTGTTTGGATCTCGATGTCGGAACGGGGCTTTCACCATCATGCCTCCTTGGGGTCCCCACGGTTTGGCCGCCGAGGACAGCCTGGACGGCCCACCGCGGACAGCCTGGATGGCCCTCATGGCACTGCTTGGTCCCCTCCAGGAATGTGCAGGCCATCCTCAGGAGCGGCGGGGTGCCTTACCTGGAATAGTAGAACACATCCTCCGGCAGTTTGCCACCCACAGCCTTGGGATTCTGTGCAAACAATACCGAGAGATACCCTTGCATGGCCGTCTTCATCCCGTCACCCTCCAGGAAGGTGATGTTGCAGGCCGGAATGGCTTTTTGTGCCACCGCTGCCTTGAAGATGCCGAATTCATCGATGATGGCGGCGGCCTCCGCCGGATTGGCATTGACAAAATCGGCCGAAGCCCGGTATTCGTCAAGGAAACGTGAGATTGCTTCCGGATGCGCGTCGGCAAAATCGGACCGCACCGCCATGACGCCGGTGATCATCATGCTGCCATTCTTGAGGTCGTCCCAAACCTGCGTGAGATCCACGGCCACCCGCAGCCCCTCGACCTGGCCTTGGGCAATGGTCACAAACGGCTGCGGCATCATGGCCACCCCGCCTTCAGCCTTGGAGAGCAGGGCCACCACTTCGGCGGGCTCGGCCTTCCATTCAATGGTCACGTCCTTGTCCGGGTCAATGCCGTGTTCCTGCAGCAAGTAGCGCAACGCGTACTCCGGTGTGGAACCCTTGCCGGTCGCGAGAATGGTCTTGCCCTTCAGATCCGTGAAGGACTGGACGGTTTCTCCCTTTTCCACAATGTAGATGACTCCCAGGGTGTTCACCGCCAACAGCCGCACCTGGCCGCCGGAGTTGTTGTGCAGCACGGACGCGAGGTTGGCGGGCACCGCCAGCATGTCGAGATCGCCCTGCAACAGTTTGGGCGTCAATTCATCGGCGGATCCTGCGATGGTGAATTCGTACGGATTTGCGGACACGCCATCCTTGTTGTTCTTCATGATCTGCGCCATGCCCATGGAGGTGGGCCCGGTGAGTCCGCCGATGCGAATCGTGACCGCATCGGGGTTGTCCGTCTCCGCTTCCGATGCTGCGGACGCGTCAGCAGAGGCTTCGGCAGAGGCTTCCGGCGCCGTTGAGGCTTCCGCTTCCGTTGAGGCTTCCGGCGAAGGCGCCGCCTCAACCGGGACTTCCGGCTTCGCATCTACGGATGATGCCGCGGGCGCATCGGGAACCGCGGGCGCCTGTGTGCCGCATCCCCCAAATGTGAAGGCCATGAGGAGAAGCCCCACAAGCAGCAGCCATGCCGTTTTCGCAGGCTTCCCGCCATTTCCCGCGGACATGCCCCCCAGGAGGTTCCCCTTGTTGTTCCCCACGTCGTGCTTCCTGTTGTTTCCCATGTTGTTTCCCATATTGTTTCCCATGTTGCCTCCTTTTTTGTGTCCGCTTGCGATTCCCATGATGCGCCTCTTTCCGCCTGCCATGCCGGGCCAGGCTCAAATCACCGCTGTCGGCTTTCATGGCGGGTTCCGATTCGTTTTGCCGCTGTCGGCTTTCATGGCGTATCAGGTTTGCTTCTGCTGCTTTGCGACGATGGTTTTGGTGGCGACCCCGTGAATCATGCCCAGCTTGCCGGACAGCGCGCTGGTCACATCGGCCGGCGCGTCGAGCACCACGCAGATGATGGAAACGCCGCGTTCCTTGTACGGAATGCCCATGCGGCCCACCACATACGATCCGAAGGCGTGCAGCAAGTCATTGACCTCACCGGCAACCCCGGTATCCTCAATGATGATGCTCACCACGGACAACCGGCTTTCAATGGGGTCTGACCCCCTTGTCATTTCCAACACAGGCCTCCCTTCCCAAACAAAAAACCGCGCCCGGAAGGCGCGGCAACAGAAGACGCATCAACTGCGGTTCCTACCTTCACCTTCCCGTCCGGGACGTACCCAAACGCGTCAGGAGCGTCGGCCATTTTGTTGAAATGGCCGAACCCGTGGCACAAGGACCACAGGCGAGTCAGGATGTTGTTCTCCCACAGTATAAAAGATTGTGAAAAGAAAATCAAGCACGGATTGTTCCGGGTTCAATCATACAACCACCATATGCACGCGTTTTTCCGGGTTCAAGCATGCAATCCCACTGTGCCCGCCTTATTCCGGAATCAGCAGTTCCGCGCCGATGATGCCCGCGTTCTTCCCAAGCTCCGCAAACAGGAAATCCACACGGTTGTCCTTCTGATAGATGTTGAAGCGGTCGAAATGGGCACGGGCGGCATCAAACAGCATCCCGCCCATATGAACCAGCCCCCCGCCGAACACATAGCAGTCGATGTTGAAGGCCTGGTACAGGTTGAACGTCCAGATGCCCAGATAATACGCCATCTGGTCAATCGCCTCGCGGGCCAGCGCGTCTCCCGCTTCCGCCGCCTCCTGGAGCATCCGGCAGTCCAGGCGGGACAGGTCCCCGCCACAGCGTTCCGTCAGCGCGCTTTGCCGGCCGGCTTCCAGCCATTGCCGCACATGGCGCACAATCATGGAGCCGGAGGTCCAGGACATGAAGCAGCCGCGATTCCCGCATCCACACGCAACGCCCTGATCCGGAGTAATCAGCATGTGGCCGCTTTCGCCCGCCGCGCCATAGCTGCCGCGAAACAGCTCGCGGTTGATGATGATGCCATTGGAGATGCCCGTACTGGCCGCGCAATACAGCATGTGCCGGCGGCCGCGACCCGCGCCGAGCCGATGCTCGGCCAGCGCCGCCACGTTGGCGTCGTTGTCAAGATACACCGGCACATGAAAACGTTCGGTGAAAAACGCCCGCGCGTTGAAGTCGCGCAGCGGCGTGATGTTGGTGGTGCACAGGATGTATCCGGAGTCGAAATCGATGTAGGAAGGCAGCGCAAGCCCAATGCCCGAGAGATCGGAGGGAGTCAGACCCCGTTGGGCCAGAAATGCCCGCAACCCATCGGCAATGGCCTCCGCAATCTGCAGGCAGGTACCGGTGATGCGGGTTGGCTGCTCGAAGGTGCCGACCAGCCCGTGATTCGGGGCAAACAGGCCATAGGCGGTCTTGGTGCCGCCGACATCCACACCGATGGTATACTTGGCCATGGGTACCTCCGTTTGCACCGCGGTATTCCGTCCGTGCCTGGTGCTACAGCGTGTGTTCCGTCCTTGCGATGATATCATTCTGGGTATCCGGAGACAACACATTGAAAAAGGCGCTGTAGCCGGCCACGCGCACAATGAGATCCCGGTGCTTCTCCGGATGCCGCTGGGCGTCGAGGAGGGTTTCCCGGGACACAATGTTGTACTGCACATGGAAGCCCTTCAGGTCGTTGAAGAACGTGCGGATCAGCTCCGTGAGCCTTGTTTTGCCGTCTTCCGTGGCCAGCGAGCTCGGGGAGAGCTTCTGGTTGAGCAGCACCCCGCCGGTAATCCGGTCGTTCGGCAGCTTGCCCATGGACTTGTAAACCGCCGTGGGCCCGTGCACATCCGTCCCATGCGACGGGGAACATCCCTCTGCCAGCGGTTCGCGCGCCTTTCTGCCATCCGGCATGGCGCCCACGGTGCTGCCCTGGGGCACATTGGCGGAGATGGAGGAGGTGCCGGCGTAGTACACGCCGCCGATGGGGCCGCGTCCATACCGCGTGTTCCGGTATTTGCCCAGCTCATCGATGCAGCAGGTATAGGCCTGCACCAGCAGCTGATCCACCTCATCCTCGTCGTTTCCGAATTTGGGTGCGCGGTTCACCAGCAGCTGCCGCACCCGTTCGCCGTCCGATCCCTCGAAGTTGGTCAGCATGGCCTGCCACAGCTGTTCGCGCGTGAGCTTCCGTTCCTCGTAGACCAGCTTGCGGATGGCCGCCAGCGAATTGCCCAGGTTGGCGATGCCCACCTGCAGTCCGCTGATGAAGTCATACACGGCGCCGCCCTCCTTGATGGTCTTTCCCCGGCCGATGCAGTCTTCCGTCAGGGCCGAGCACAGCACATCGGGCACCTCCTGCTCCAGTGCCCAGTCCGCGCAGGTGTCCATGATGACGGCCTGCCGGGTGAAGTACCGAACGGTCTGCTCCCAGGCGGACATCACCTCGTCGAAGGATTCCATTTCCGGGAAGGACTTGCCGGTACCGGGATGGATGCGTTTGCCGCTGAGCGGCTCCACCCCGTTGTTCAGCGCGGTCATGAGCACCTTGCCGAAGTTGAGGAAGCTCATGCCCGTACAGCGGTAGCCCCACTTGCCCGGCACCGCCACCTCCACGCAGCCGATGGCACTGTAGTTGTACGCGTCCTGCGGTGCAACGCCGAGCTTGAGGAACGAGGGAATGATGACCTCGTCGTTGTTGAACGCCGGCATGCCGAAGCCGAGCTTCACCACCTCGATGGCCTGGCGCAGGAAGGTGTCGGGTGTTCCCTTGTGGTAGCGGACCGTCAGGTTCGGCTGTGTGAGCCGCACCCGGCCGACACTGCGGAGCACCAGCACGCTCAGCGCGTTCGAGGCATCCCCGCCGGTTGGGGTCTGACCCCCGATGGTGACATTCTGGTACAGCGGCCCGCCGGCGGAGAACCGGGTATGTGCGTAGCTGCGCACCTTGTTGATGGTGTAGGTCTTGATCCACAGGTTTTCGAGCAGCGCCAGCGCCTCCTCCTCCGTGATGCGTCCGGCGCGCAAATCCGCTTCATAAAAGGGAAACAGATATTGGTCGAGCCGGCCGTACGACACGGAATGGCCGTTGGACTCCATCTGCAGCATCAGCTGGATGAACCAGACGGACTGCAGCGCCTCACGGAAGGTGCGCGCGGGTTGTCCCGGCACCCGCCGGCAGATGCCGGCGATTTCCCGCAGTTCCTTTTGGCGCAAGGCGTCCGTCTCCCCCTGCGCCAGCTCCATGGCAAGATCGGCAAAGCGGCCGGCAAAGGCTGTCACCGCATCGCAGACAATCAGCACGGACTTGAGGAAAAACTGCTGTTTGAATTGGTCAAAATCTGAAATGTCAAGGGACGCGAGTCGGTCGGCCGCCCGTTTGGCCACGCCCTGCATGCCTTCTTCGAGCACGGTGTGGAACTGGACCGCGATATGCCCGTCCCCGGAGGTGATGTTCCCTTCGGCTTTGATCATGCCCACGTCGTAAAGAAAGCGGGTTTCCTCGTTCATCAGGGCCAGGCCCCTGTCCTTGAGGGTTCGACCCTGCCACGCCGCGCAGATCTCCCTCAGTTCCGGCTTGTCCGCCTCCTGGAGGAAGAACTTGTCGCCCGGGCGCTTGTCGAACTCGTCCATTTCCGCCAGAATCCAATCCACCGCGTATTCCGGAAAAATCGGGGCGGCGCGGTGCGCGGAGGCCTGGTTTCCCACAATCCACTCCGAGGGATCAATGAAGATGGGCATCTCCTGAAGCACGGCCTGCAGCGCCAGCGCACGGCGCAGCACCACCGGCTTGTCCTGGTGGCGCCGGTCCACCTCCGTCACAATGCGCGCCCGGTCCAGGCACAACGTGGACGGACTGGACAGCACACGGTCCCGGTATGCCTTCATTCTGGGATTGGGCGGACCAAAAAAATCTGACATGGGTTCCCCACTTTCTTCGCACAATCAAAACGGCTTGCCTTGTGATGGACGCACCGATTTTCTCCATCTTCAGCATACGTCACAATTCGTCATTTCGTCAATGTATAGCTTTCATTTGAAAGTATTTATTGTTTCGTATATACTGTTTTCATGGAAATGAACCTGTTGTTCCCGGATGAAGCCGGCGTTGTCTTCAACATTCAAAAATACAGCATCCATGACGGTCCCGGCATCCGAACCATTGTGTTCCTCAAGGGCTGTCCCTTGCGCTGCGCCTGGTGCGCGAACCCGGAATCCTGGACACTGCAGCCCGTGCCGTCCTTCACACCGGCCTCCTGTCTTGGCTGCGGGGCCTGTGCCGCCGCGTGTCCCCAGCGGGCCATTGCCATGGATGACGCACGGCATCCCGTGTTCGCGCTGGAACGGTGTGACGGCTGTGGCGCCTGTGCGGAGGCCTGCTGGTCCGGCGCCATCGAAATGGACGGACGCCGCATGACCGTCGCGCAGGTGATGGCGGAAGTCCGCAAGGATCTGCCCTTTTATCGAAACTCCGGTGGCGGCATGACCCTTTCCGGCGGCGAAGCCCTGATGCAGCCACGCTTTTCGCGCGCGCTGCTGCAGGCCGCCCGGGCAGAGGGCATTCATACCGCCATCGAGACCACAGGCTTCACCGACCCGGAGACACTGCGACAAATCGCCGATTTCACAGATCTGTTTCTGTTTGATGTGAAGCACGTGGACGGGACGCGGCACAAGGCGGGCACCGGCGTCCAGAACGGGCAGATTTTGCTGAACCTGCGGCAGCTCGTGGACACCGGTTCACGCGTACAGGTCCGCATCCCCGTGATTCCCGGCTTCAACGACGCGCCGGCGGACGCGCGGCTGTTTGCCGCCACCCTGCTGCCCATGGGTATCCGGGACATCCGGCTGCTGCCCTTTCACCAGATGGGCAAGCACAAATACGCGCTCCGGCATCTCCCGTATGCGTACGAGGGTGTGCCCAGCCTGTCGGAGGAGGCGCTGCAGCCTTTCAAGCGCATTCTGGAAAGCGCGGCCAGCGATGCCGGCATTCCCCTGACGGTTGGCATCGGCGGTTGACCGGGCGCCACCCGACAAGCCGACGGCCCTCGCAAACGCACGGTGCGTTGTGTCCGCCCGGCCTTACGTCTCCTCCTCCTCCTGATCACGGGAAAAAGACGGCTTGAGCCGGAACAGCGCGTGAACGGACTCGAGGGAGCCAAAAAGCACAATCCGGTCGCCCGTCTGCAAAACATCCGTCGGTCCCACATCATGCCGCGTCTCTCCCGCGCGCTTGATGGCGAACACCAGCAGCGGATTTGACGCGGCGCTGAACATCATGCGCGAGGCCAGCCGCCGGCGTCGGCGCGAGGACGTGATCACTTCACTCTCCCCGGTGGTGAACCCGGTGTTGGTGAGGATGGAGATGACCTGGAACCGCGCCTTTCTCTCCGGCAACCCGGTCAGCATGAAAAGCACGGTGAAAATCTCCACGAACAAAAAAACACCGCGATAAGCAACAGAATGATCAACAATGCCGCATTGATGGACATATGTCCTCCCGGAGAAAGCGTTTCGTTTTATTTTACCACTTCCCGCGCATCCTCAAGCATTTCGGCAAATCCCGGCCGCGTGGGGGAGAACTGTATCAATACAGTTTGTCCGAACGTGCGCAATTCACACCCCATGCGCATTGCGTCTGCCGTTGTGGACTCCTATAATCACGGATAGACCCCATGCACCCGGACGAAGCGCCAACAACAGCCTCTGACGGCATCCGCGGTGTTCCATACGCAACACGAATGGAGTGCACAAATGAACCACGCTGTACCCAAAACGGCTGCCATCCACGATCTGGCCTGCTTCGGCCGATGTTCGCTGACCGTCATCCTGCCGGTGCTCTCGGTGATGGGCGTGCAGGCCTGTCCCGTACCCACCGCCTTGCTGAGCACGCACAGCGGCGGGTTTCCCGGGTTCACCTTTCGGGATCTCACCGAGGACATGGAGGCGATCCGCAACCATTGGGCATCCCTTCCCCTGTCCTTCGACTGCCTGTACAGCGGGTTTTTGGGCAGCGAGCAGCAGATCGCGCTGGTGCTGTCCTTTTTCAGAACCTTTCGCCAGGCGTCCGGACAGCAGATCCTTGTGGATCCCGTCATGGGGGACAACGGTGTGAGATACCGAACCTATACGGATCAAATGCAGCAGCGGATGCGGCAGCTGGTGGCCGAGGCCGACATTGTCACGCCAAACCTCACCGAAGCCTGTTTCCTGCTCGACGAGCCCTATCCCGGTGAGCGTATCGCGCTGGAGACGGCCAAGTCCCATCTGCGCCGGCTTGCGGACATGGGGCCGCGCACCACGGTGCTGACGGGGCTCTCCCTTTCGGATGACCGCGGATGCAACATGGCGTACGACGCGCAGCGTGACCAAACCTGGGTGGTTCCCTATGATCAGGTGCCGGCGCGTTATCCGGGCACCGGCGATCTGTTTGCGAGCGCGCTGCTGGGCGGTCTGCTCACGGGAGACAGCCTGCCCGACGCGCTCGACCGCGCCACCCAATACCTGTCCCTGACCGTCGCGGAAACCTACCGGCACGGCACACCGGTTCGCGAGGGCGTGCTGTTCGAAAAGACCCTGCCCTTCCTGACGCAGCCATTGACGCACAGAACCTGCCAGCCAGGCTGACAACAGCGCATTGCCGGCGAACCGCCATGCGCACCTGCCGCACAACAGGAACCCCGACACAACCAACCCAAATCGAATGGACACAAGGAGGCCAACCATGAACAACACAGCGGGCAACACCAAGGGCACCATGAAATTCTCGGTCCGTGACATCGCCATCATCGGCATGCTGGCGGCCCTGCACACCCTGAGCATCATGATCAAAATTCCGTATGGACAAGGCGCCATGGTGCATCTGGGAACCGCGGCGGTCTACGCGTTCGCCATTGTGTTCGGCGGAAAATACGCGGGGCCTGCCGGCGCAATCGGCGCCGCGTTCTTCGACCTGCTGATGGGCTTTTCCCCGTATACGATATGGTCCTTTTTCATCAAGGGCATCGCCGGATTCATCGCCGGCGGCATCGCGCACGGAAACGGCAAAAAGGGCGCCAGCCTGCCCCGCAATCTCATCGCCTGCCTCACGGCCTCCGTATGGACGCTCGGCGGCTATCTGCTGGCCTGGACCGTCGTGATTGGCAGCTTCACGGCCGCCGTCATGAACATTCCGAGCTCACTCATGTCCTCCGGTGTCGGCATGCTCATCGGCATTCCGCTTGGCGCCACATTGCGTGTCACCTTGAAGAAGGCCGGGTTGTTTGACGCGGAAAACTGACCGTTCCAGCATCAGTCCGCTCGCAGCCCTGCGCGTCCGCTTCCGCGCCGACAGACCGGAACAGGCGCGCGGCCTCCTGCAGCTGGCGCTCCCAGCCGTCTTTGCCCCGCACGCACAGCACGCGGGCCAAATCCCGGTGTGTCTGCGCCATCGGATAGACCCGTTCGGCCTGCGCCTGGTGCATGAGGCTGCGCTTGAAATACCGCGCGGCCTCACGCGTTTTTCCCTGGAATCCCGCAATCAAGGCATGCACGCGCTCGGCATCGCCCCGCCGGTTGGGCCACGCGCGGGTGTTTCGCAACGCCTTCACGCTGATTTTCCGAAGCGCGGCCAAGCGGCTGTCCGCCGCATGTCCGGATGGCCGTGTGCCAGGCTCCGCTTCCAGAAGCCAGGCTTCGAACCGCGCTTCCGCCAGGTGGGTGTGTGCGTGGCAGGAAAACTCCTTGATGAACGGATGCCGCGCCACCAGCGCACAGGCTTCCTCCAGCAGCGGCACCGCCTCCTGCGGGCGTCCTGCGTGCATCAGGGCACAGCCCAGATGGATGGCGGAGAAACAGTTCGCCAGATGAAGCCCGTTTTCCCGTGCCAGTGCCAGGGCGCGGCGGCCATGGGCCTCCGCCGCCTCGAGCGCGCCCGACTGATGGCTGGCCAGACACAGGTTGGCCAAAGCGGTGCAGATGCCATAGGTGTCCCCGGTCCGCTCGCTGATGTCCAGATAATGCTGCGCCGCTTCCATGGCTTTTTCGTACTGGCAGAGACGAAGGTGCCCGTTTGTGAGCCCATTCCAGCAAATCCCCTGCTCCCATTCATCCCCAATGCGGCCATAGATGGCCAGCGCCTGCGAAAACGGCGACAGGCTCTCCCTGTTCCGGCCGCTCCAGGTCAGGCCATACCCCATCAACTGCAGGCCCTGCGCCTCTCCCCAGGGATCCGCCGCCGCCCGCCGCATGGCGATGGCCCGTTCATGGGTGCGGTATGCGGCACCCGGCAATGGCAGGGCCATGAGCAGACTGCCGTAGCCGCTGAGGCAGCGGCCCGTTTCGGCGCTCGGTCCCAGCCAGCGCGCGCCCAGATGGAGCATGCGCAGGGACATGTGCATGTAACGGATCAGGTCGTCGAGGATGTACTTCCAGCCAAGCGGCTCGTACAATTGCAGAATACCCTGAATTTCCGCTTCCCGCTTGTGCTGCCTGCGCACGGGTCCCACCAGCACGGCCGCCCACTCCCCCATGGCCTGAAGCAGCGCTGCCACACGGGTTTTGGGCAGACGCTCGCCAAGCAGGGCCAGCCCCGCGCGCAGGGCCTCCTCCGCCTCGACGAACTTGCCGGCCCGAAACAGGGCCATGCCCTTGACGCGCAGGATGTCCGCCTGCTCCAGGTTGTCCGCGCCGTATGGAATCGTCTCGTCACACAGCGCAACCACCTCGTCATAATGCCCGGCCAGCTGATGCAACGCGGCCATGAGGCGCTTGAGCCGAAGCCATGTTTTCAGCTCCTCCGAGTCCGGAGAAAGCACGGGCACAACCGCCCCGCACAGCCGCAGCGCCTCCGCGTTGGCATGGAGCGCCCACGCGCGTTCCGCGGCGGGCGGGACATACCGCCGCAATCCGTCGGCATCACCGGCCGACACCGCATGATTGGCAATCCGAAACAGCAGCTGGTCGGAATCTTCTGCCTCCGCAACGGCCAGCAGCGCCACGAGACGGGCATGCAGCCGCCGCTGCCCGTCCGGCGGCAGCCGGTTCAACGCCGCCTCGCGGACACGCTCGTGCGTGAAAGCCAGCATGTTGTGCGCGGGTTCGGTCTGTCGACCGGTCACAAGATGCACCAGATGCCGGCGGATGGACTGGTCGAGCTCGCCCATCACCCATTCCGCCGGAAGCGCCACCAGACGGGCCAGCAGGGGCAGGGAAAACTCCCGCCCAATGACTGCCGCCGCCCCGAGCAGGGAGACATCCGACGCGGTGAGCTGTTGCATGCGGTGCACCAGCAGCGCCACCAGATTCGGCGGGGTGGACAGCCGGCGCATCCGCTGCGGATCCTCCCGCCAGTTGTCTCCGTCCATCACCAGCGCCTGCTCCTCCACCATGGTCTGCAACAGGCTGACCGCGTAATAGGGATTGCCCATGGAGGCCTCCTGAACCCGCCAGGCGAGGGAGCCGGCTTTGGCGGGGGACAGACGCAGCAGGCTGGACACAAACGCCTCCATGGTGGCCGGATCGAACGGCCGAAGCCGGATGTTCAGCGCAGGGAAGCGACTCTCCTCCAACGCCCGCAGATACGCGGCCAGGGATGGGGAGGGCGTTTCGCCCTCGCGCAGCGTCAGCAACAGCATCAGCCCCGTGCCGCCGATTTCCCCCGAAAGCAGGGCCAACAGCAGGAGCCCGCTCTCATCCATCCATTGGATGTCCTCCACCAGCAGGACCATGGGCGCGCCACCCAGGGGCATGGCGGCAAACAACTGCGTCAGCGCGCGCTGGAAACGACGTTGTTCCCGATCCGGCTCGAGCGCGGGCAACGTCGCCTCCACGGCCAGCAGATGCGCCATGCCCCGATTGAACCGGATTACATCCTCCGCCATATCGCCAACGGCACGCGTGAGCTTTGCCTTCTGGCGTTCAATCACTTGGCCGTCACATTGCGGGAGCCAGGCAAGATAGGCATCCAACAAATCCGAAAAGGCCCCGTACGGCTGCACTCCGACGCGTTGCGCGCATTGCGCGGCCAGCATCACATGCCCCGATTGGGCCAGTTGCCAGCCAAAGGTTTCCACCAGCAGGCTTTTGCCCATGCCCGCCTCACCGCGGATGAGACAAACGCCGCCTTTTCCCCGGGCGATGATGCGATGGTAATCGCACAGCTGGCGCAATTCCGTGTCACGGCCCATCATGGGGGATCGCTCCGCGATGTCGGTTTCGGACGCAGGCTCCCGGCCCGGCAAGACCATGGGGGCAGCGGCGTTTCCCCAAAAGGGCGCGACATCGTGTTGATTCAAGGGTGGGGCATCGTGTTGATTCTTGGACATGTTCCACCATCCACCCGTCTGTTCTGGTTTCCAGCCGGGAAACGGGCGTACCCCCGACTGGCGTGTGCCCCAAGGCAACAACACCTGTCAGTGTATCACATCCGGCGGCTATTACTCCGCAAAAACCGGGATAGTACACAACCCATCCGGCGGGCAGACACAAAAAAGGATCCCGTGGCTGTCTTCGAGGACAACCAGGGGATCCATTTTCAACGCACACGCGCCGCGCGGCCGGTGCTTCCGTCTGTTTCGGTTCATGCGGAGATCCCGTTCCCCATGCAGGGACCGAGCAACTCCTTGCCGGACTTGCCATGTACGATTTTCCGGATGCTGCAGGGCGACAGATGATAGCGCTGGGCCAGTTCGTCCACCCGTGTGCCATTCCGGTACATCATGATGATCTCCCGGTTCCGGCGGCGGTATTCCGCCCGGGTTCCGTTGGCTTCTCCCCAGGCGGCGCGCTCGGCGTCCCGACCCGGGATGTAAATCATTTTTCCTTGAACATATTCCTGAAGCTGCACGAGCAGCTGTTCGGGCAAGACTTCCTTGGCATTGATGTATTTCACTGTGACACACTCCTCATGGGGGGTGGTCCGCGCGAACGGGGGTCTGACCCCTGCCGGATCGTGGCAGGGTGCCACTTGTGCTTCGGATGAAGACACAAATGTCCGCTACGGATACCCCGTCGCGGACACAAAAAAAGCATGATTCCCGCATCATGCTCCTGCCTGTTGTCCAGGTGGAAAGGGAATACTCCGTGTGTGCGATCGCGAACAACCAAACCGCAAACCCTCCGGATGGATGGCAGACGGTACGGATCGGCACCATGAACATGGTGGTTGCGATCGCCTATTCAATTACGACAATACGACCTCTGCTGCCATTTGATTGATCATCCTCACGTTTGTTCTCTCCTTTCGCGTAATGTGCCTGCCGGCGTCACATGAAAACGCTTCACCGACATGCTTGAGCCGCGCCTTCCGGGCGAAACGCACGGTGTTGTGCGGCACGTCGACATTATATGTCTACCATTTCCCTTCGTCAAGGGCCAAAAATGATTCTGAACCGTTCATGCGCATCGGCTGTGGATGCGTGTTTGCGGGTGCCGGCCATGCAGTGCGTTTCCGTCGGCCCGCGCACTCAGGCATTGCAACGCGTTCCCGCCAATCCATGCGTTCAGGCATTGGCGGACGTGTCACTGCCCAGGCGTGTCTCCACCGGCTCGATGTGCCAGGGCTCGCGTCCGCGTCCCTCCCCGTCGGCCATCGGTTTGCACAACCCATATTGCAACAGGGTGTTTTGCGCCGCAACGCTCTTCCCCTCATCCAGTTGTTGCAGCCAACCGCTTTGCGTGTCGACCGCCAGGCCCATGTTGTGACGGCTGTGGCCGGGTTTTGCGGCCAGGGCACCGGTTCCGTCAAGATAACGCTGGTAGAAATACGCCTGGCGCTCGATGGAGCGGAACCCCTCGCCAAAAGCCGCAACCTGCCCGGCATCGCGCGCGAGCGCGGCCAGACGCCCCTTGAACACGGGATCGATGTTGCCCATGGTCTGCGGATCGTCCCCGCCCTGCGCGACAAAGCGGACATACCAGTACGGGTTGGCGGTTCCCTGATAGGCTTCCGCCGCAAAGGGACTTTGACCCAGCGCGGCCCGCCAGTCCGCGGAGATCCTGTCAAGCGACGCCTTCCCCTGCGCAAGCAGCCTTGCGGAGGTTTCCGCCGTCAAGGTGCCGGTTTGCGCCAGACCCTGCTCCGATTGGAACCGCTGCAGGGCTTGCGAGGTATGCGCGCCAAGCACACCATCCACGCCGTTGGCGTAGGGGCCGAATTGGCCGATATCATGTCCAAGGGAAACCAGCAGGGTCTGCGCACTTGCAACGTCGCGGATTGCGGCGTCGGCGGACAGCCCCCGTCCAAGCCTCAGGCCCAGCACCCGTTCCACAAGCTCGTCCGCCTCCCCGTTCCCGGTTTGTGTCAGCGCGCCCGGCGCCTCCACCAGCGGTGTGGCCGATGAGGCGGGGATGGCCTGCTGCACTTCCCAGACAGGTTCCGCCGGCGCTTCCGGCACCGGTTCCGCGTCCGCGAGGCGAACCTGCCAGTTTTCCGCGACCGCGACCGTGTGCCGCAGACCGGTTTCCGCGACCGCCGCCTGCGACGCAGGCAACGGTTGTGCATTCGACATGGCCGATTCCAGATGCGCGTCAAAGCCGGAGGGGGTCTGACCCCATCCGGCAGCCTGCGCGGCACGTGGCGCGCTGACCGCGGTTCCCTGGCTCAACAATTGGCGAATCGCCTCAACGGACATGGAACTCCTCCGAAAACGTCGCGCCCGGCAATCATGGCGCACGGCAGGCACGAACAGATGCTTCAGGACAAACAGGCTTCACGCCTTCCTTGTGGAGTATATCGGAAAAACCTGCCTGTGGCTTGAATCCCGTACAATCCGTCCATCCCATGGTCAGTTCAAACCCTTTCACAACAATCATTACAGGAATGCGTTCATCCGTCGGCAGCTGAAATTCCGCATCGAAAAGGCATAGACGATCCAAGGAAATCTGTGATATCTTTGGTGTGTCTGTGAACATGAATTTAACATATCCGGTCTTGCACACAACAACATTGCAACAAGGCCCAACGGAGGACCAGATGCTCAAGGACATTTTGATTCAAGCCATTCCCACCCTGCTCGGCGGACTCGCCGTTTTCATCTTTGGCATGAACTTCATGGGAGAAGGCCTGCAGAAGTCCGCCGGTGAAAAAATGCGGCGTATCCTGCAAATCCTCACCATCAATCCGTTCGTCGGCATCCTGGTCGGCGCGCTGGTCACCACGGTGCTCCAGAGCAGCAGCGCCACCACCGTCATGGTCATCGGCTTTGTATCGGCCGGCCTCATGTCGCTCCGCCAGGCCATCGGTGTCATCATGGGGGCCAACATCGGCACCACCATCACCGCCTGGCTCGTGTCCATCAAAATCAGTGAATTTGCGTTTCCCATCGCCTTCGTCGGCTTCATTCTCCTGTTTTTCATCTCCAATCAGAAGGTCAAGCATATCGGCCAGGTCATCTTCGGCTTCGGCCTGCTCTTCATCGGGCTCAATGTCATGAGCGACGCCATGAAGCCGCTGGCCAAAAGCACCGAGGTCATGCAGCTGATGCTGGCCGTGGCGGACAAGCCGTTGCTCGGCGTCGGTATCGGCGCGGGTGTGACCGCCGTTGTCCAGAGCAGCTCGGCCGCCATCGCGGTGGTGCAGAAGCTGGCCACCTCCCTGACACCCGAAGGGTTGCCCCTCATCTCCCTGACCGCTGCCATCCCCATTGTCCTTGGCAGCAACATCGGCACCACCATGACCGCGCAGCTGGCCTCCATCGGCGCCAGCCGCAGCGCCAAGCGCGCCGCCATGGTCCACACCATCTTCAATGTCGGCGGCTCCATCATTTTCCTGTTCCTGCTCAAGCCCTCCGCCGATCTGGTGCGGCTCATGATGGGCGGGGAGCCCGCCGCCGCGCACATGGACATGGCCATCGCGGACTTCCATACCATGTTCAATATCGTTTGCACCCTGCTGTTCCTGCCGTTTGTGAAGGTGCTCGAGAAAACCGTCTGCTGGCTGCTCAAGGGCAAGGAAACCGAGGGGGAATCCGCGTTGGCCCACATCGACGACAAGGTGCTGCACACGCCGGCCATCGCCATGGATCTTGCGGTCAGCGAACTGGTTCGCATGGGCAAAATCACGCGGGATCTCATTGAAACATCGAAAAAGTGCCTCCTGACAAGAGATCCCGTGGTACATGCAGAAGCCTTCAAGCTTGAAGACACCACCGATACCCTGAAAAATGAAATCATCGCCTACCTCTCCCGCATCCTGTCCATCGGTGCGTTGACAGACAAGCAGTCTGTCCGCCTCACCGGATTGATGCACATGGCGCACGACATCGAGCGTATTGGGGACAATGGCAAGAACATCGCCAAGATCTCGGAGCACATGGTCAACGAGAAGGTTGTCATGTCCGACAGCGCCATGGAGGAGCTGTCCTCCGCGTTCGATGACATCCTCTCCATCTTCGACGAGACCATTCAGGCCTACGAAAAGGAAGACATGGACGCCGCCCGCATCGTCATCGAGCGGGAGGACGACATCGACGATCTGGAGGCCCGCCTGCGTGCCCGCCACATCGAGCGGCTCAATTCCGGAGCCTGCAAGCCGGACACCGCCATCGCCTTCGTGGAGCTCATCCACTACATCGAGCGCATGTCCGACAGCTGCAAGAACATTGCCGAAAGTGTCCTGGACGACCTCTCCCACAAACTCGGCGGCATCTATGACAAGACGGAGAAAGCAGGCGCCTGAACATGCTCCATCGCATCCACCGGCGGCTCCGGGAAGAGGTTGTCTTTCTGGTGTCCCTGTTTCTGGCGGTCACCACTTCCTTTCCGGTTCCCCCAAGCTGGTCCGCGATCGACTGGCATGTTCTTGGATGCCTGCTCGCGCTCATGGCCGCGGTGCTGGGGCTTGAGCACGCCCATCTGTTTGACGCCATGGCCACACGTCTGGTCGGCCGGTTCCGCACCCAGCGTGCCGTGTCCCTGGCAATGGTGCTGCTGACGGGATTTCTGGCCACCATCGTCACCAACGATGTGGCGCTCATCTCCCTCGTCCCGCTGATG
>JAEWSN010000158.1 GCA_023459915.1 Bacillota bacterium | reverse complement strand
CCCCCGAGCCGGTCATCGCCTTCCAGCTGCGCCATCATGCCGGCGGCGACAGCTGGGGCAGAATCCTGGTTGCGTTCAACGGCGGGCGGGATCCCCACACCATTTCCATTCCGTATGCCGCGCTGTGGCACATTGTGGTCGATGACCAGACGGCGGGATGTGAAACGCTGGGAACCGTCACCGGCAGCCGTTTCACCATTCCACAGCTTTCCGCGCTGGTCGCCTGGGCCGAGGAGGAATCTCCCGTTTAGCGTTCGCACCGCCCGGCACAAAAGACTTGCCCCCGACCATCCAGCCGGGATAAACTGTTGCCACAAACCGATGAACACGAAGGAGAAACAGATGAAACAAAAAAACTGGCTGTACTACCTCACCGCGTTCGTCTGCGGCATGACCGTCATGGCCGTGGAGCTGACCTGCAGCCGCCTGCTGGCACCATACTTCAGCTCCTCCTCCATTGTCTGGACCGTCATCATCGGCCTGATCATGATCTCCCTGTCGCTGGGCAACATTCTGGGCGGCCGCAGCGCCGACAAGTTCCATGATCTCGGCCGGCTCTACATCATGATTTGGCTTGCCTCCCTCTGGGTGGCCGCCATCCCGTTTGTCGGCAAATACGTCATCGCCGGCATCACCGCCCTGCTGATGTTCACCCTTCCCGGCAGCGCGCTGGTGGTGACGGGATCGGCCCTGAGCTGCCTGGTCATCTTCTCGCTCCCCATGGTGCTGATGGGCATGGTCTCCCCCTATCTGGTGAAGCTGGCGGCCACGGACATGGAGAAGAACGGGCGGGTGACCGGCCAAATCTATGCCATGAATACCATCGGCAGCATTGTCGGCACCTTCCTGCCCACCTTCCTCACCATTCCACTGCTGGGCACCAGCCGAACCTTTTTCCTGTTTGCCCTGCTGCTGAATCTGCTGTGTCTGGGCTATTTCATCGCCAAAAAAGGCCGCCGCGTCAAGCATGTCGTCTCCGCCATGCTGCTGCTCGTCTTTCTGGTGATGCCCTTTCAGAACTCCTTTGCCTTCTGGAAAAACGACATCGTGTACGAGGGAGACTCCCTCTACAACTACCTCCAGGTGGCCGAAAACGACACCTCCGTCATCCTGTCCACCAACGTGGCGTTCGGGGTGCAGTCCATCTACCGCAAGGATGGCGCGCTGTCCGGCTACTATTACGAGTATGCGCTGGCCGCGCCGCTCTTCCGTCCCCAGGCCACGCTGGACGAGCCGCTGGACGTGCTGGTGCTGGGGCTTGGAACCGGCACGTTTTCCAAACAGCTGAAGAAGTTCTATCCCAACAGCCAATCTGACGCTGTGGAAATCGACGCGAAAATCGCCGAGCTGGCCGCCACCCATTTCAACCTGCAGCCGGAGGAAGCCACCGTCCATATCGATGACGGCCGCATGTTTCTGGATTCACCCGATTGCGGCCAGTATGACATCATTCTGGCGGATGCCTACCAGGACATCACGGTGCCTTTTCACATGGCCACCCAGGAGTTTTTCACCAAGGCCAAGGAGCACCTCAAGCCAAACGGCGTGCTGGTTGTGAACGTGAACATGAAATCGGGCGATTTCACCGGGGTTCCGGAGTATCTGGCACAAACCGTGAAAAACCGCTTCTCCAGCGTGTATCGCATGGATCTGGACGTGGTGACCAATTCCCTGCTCTTCTGCAGCGACAATCCGGACATGCTGGCCCAGTATCAGGAGAACATGGCCCGGGAAATCACGGAGGGGCATGAGCTGTTCAACATCTCCCGCTACATGGCTGACGCCGCAACGGAGGTGGCCGCGGGCCCACTGGTGCTCACCGATGACAAGGCCCCGGTGGAACGGCTGGGGCTTGTCTCCCTCAACCGGATTGTGGAACAGGAAACACAATACATCCGTCGCATGCTCGACAGCAACACCGACGGCCTGCAGGGCATCCTGCGCATGATGCAATAACGCACGGCCGGAAACAGTTCACAGACTGGCTTCACGCCGGAACGGCCTGCAGCATGGCAAGCAGTTGCGTGCCATACAGCATCCACAACACAACCAATCCCACCTGCAACAGCAGCACCAACGGCACCCCAATCATGAATTTGGGGTGCCTTGTTTTATGTCGGAACACCCTGAACCCCAGGTACAACCCGACGGATCCGCCCAAAAAAGCCACCAGCAACAGCTGGCGTTCCGGAATCCGCCACAGCTTGCGCACCGCGCGGCGCTTGTCCACGCCCGCAAGCACAAATCCCAGGAGATTGATCGCCAAAATGGCCGAGATTACCCATGTCATCTTTTTCTTCCGTACCTTTCACCGCCACCGGGCATTCCCCCGTAACTTGCCGAAGTTTGCCGGGGCCTGCAATCATGGTGTGTCGGACGATTTCCCCTTGCGCTCGCCACTGTACACCGTGCCGGTGGACGCGTCGAGCTCCACGGTCAGGCCGCTGCGCAGCAGATCCGTGGCATGGGTGGCTCCGGTGATGACCGGAATGTCGAGCGACAGGCCCACGATGGCGGCGTGCGAGGACTGGCCGCCGCGTTCGGTCACGATGCCGCGGGCATGGCGCAGCAGGTTCATGATGCGGTTGGAGGTTTCCGGGATGACCAGGATTTCTCCCGCGTTGAAGCGTTCGAGCGCCTCTTCCTCGGACTTGCAGACACACAATGTGCCCAGCGCGCATTTTGCCCCGACCCCCGTGGCCTGCAACAGCACGTTGCCGACCACATGCGCCTTGAGGATGTTGGTCATGCCGGGCACGCCCAACGGGAGGCCCGCAGTGATGACCACGAGATCTCCGGTTTTGACCAGTCCGCTTTCCGCCGCGATTTCCACCGCGCGCTCAAACAGGTTTTCGCTGCTGAGCTGCTCCTGGGCCAAAATGGGATACACGCCCCAGGACATGGACAATTGCCGCCACACCTTCTCGTCGGTGGTGCAGCCGATGATGGGGCACGCCGGCCGATACTTTGAGATGAGCCGGGCGGTGCTGCCCGTCTTGGTGACGGTGACAATGGCCTTGGCCTGCAGCTCATGCGCGGTGGCACAGGTGGCATGGCTGATGGCGTTGGTGATGGAGGTGGAGACCTCCGCCTCCCGGGCGTTGAAGCGCTTCACATAATGGATGGCGGCCTCCGTGCGTTCCGCGATCTGGGCCATGGTCCTGACACATTCCACCGGATACCTGCCGATGGAGGTTTCGCCGGAAAGCATGATGGCACTGGTGCCGTCGTAAATCGCATTGGCCACATCGCTGATTTCGGCGCGCGTGGGACGGGGCTTGCTGATCATGGACTCGAGCATCTGCGTGGCGGTGATGGACTTTTTGCCATGCTGCTGTGCCTTCTTGATGAGCATTTTCTGGATGCGCGGCAGCTCGGTGAAGTCGATTTCCACGCCCATGTCGCCGCGCGCCACCATGATGCCGTCCGCGGCCATGAGGATTTCGTCGATGTGCTCCACGCCTTCCCAGTTCTCGATTTTCGCGATGACCTGGATATTGGCGCCGCCGTGATCGGAGAGCACCTGGCGCAATTCGTTGATGTCGGCGGCGCTGCGCGCAAAGGAGGCCGCCACATAATCGAAATCGTTCTCGGCGGCGAAAATGACATCCTCGGTGTCCTTGTCGCTCATGTAGGGCATGTCGAGCCGCACACCGGGGATGTTGATGCCCTTGCGATCCTTGATGGTGCCACTGTTGAGCACCTGGCAGATGACATCCTGATCCACCACGTCGAGCACCCTCATCTCCACAAGGCCATCGTCAATCAGGATGCGGGTGCCGCGGCGCACGGATTCATGCAGCCTGGCGTATGTGACGCTCACCCGATCAACGGTTCCCTCGCATTCCTGCGAGGTCAGGGTGAACTGCTGATCCTTCACCAGATCCACGCTGCCGCCGGCAAAGGTTCGGATGCGGACCTCCGGGCCCTTGGTGTCGAGCAGGAGGGCCACCGGACGCTTCATCTCCGCACGCAGCTTCTTCAGCGTCAGGACACGTCCCATATGTTCCTCATGGTTGCCGTGGGAGAAATTCAGCCGCGCCACATCCATGCCCTCGAGAATGATTTGGCGCATCACCGGTTCGGATTCCACCGCCGGCCCCAATGTGCAGATAATCTTCGTGCGTTTCATCACAAGCACCCCCTGGGGTCTGACCCCATATTTCATTACCCGCAAACGGCCGGGCTGTCACAAGCGTCCGGCCATGTTTTCATCAGCAATTCAAGTCAGACCGCGTCCGGACAATACTGCGTCAGCTGCTCCAGCGAAAGGATCCGCACCGAACCGCGATAGAAGTCGATGAGCCCCTCGTCGCGCATCCGGCCCAGCTCCCGGGACATGGACGGGCGGGAGACATTGAGGAAATCGGCCAGTTCGTTGCGATTCATGTCCATGGTGAACATGGTGCTTCCGCTGGCGCGGCTCTGCTCCACCAGGTAGCGGCACAGCTTTTCACGCATGCCCTTGATGGTGAGGTACTCCACCTTGCGGTTGAGCATGAGTGCCTTGCGGGAAATGATGCCCAGCATGTTGCGGATGAGCTGCGTGTGGCTGGGACAGGTGTTGCTGCAGGTATAGGAAAATCGGGAAATGGGTATGAAGATGACCTCCGAGGCCTCCACCGCCAGCACCGAGGCCGGCCACCGCTTCCGGCCGGAAAAGGCCGCCATCTCGCCGAACAGATCACCGGGATTGAGCACGGTCATGACCATCTTGTTGCCGGTGACGGTCTCCCGGTTGACACTGAGCCGACCGGACAGCAAAATGCCCACGGCATCCTGCGGATCTCCCTCCAGGCTCACATACTCTCCCTTGAGATAGTTGGAGACCCTGGGCTGAAAGCAGGCAAGCAAATGGGACAGTCCGTCGGACTGCATGTTTTCAAACAGGGGACAGGTCAACAGGATATGGATTTGCGCTTCGTTCATGTTCTCCTCTGCACCGTCGTGTATCCAAGGCTACCGATTCTACCTCTCCCATTCTATATGATGGGTCAGACGAACGCAAGAACACGCCGTCACCGCAACACCGGTCATCGGCACAATCTGCGCCGTCACCGCAACATCGGTCATCGGCACAATCTGCGCCGTCGCCGAAACACCGGTCATCAACGTGAAACAGGCCGCCGCCGGCGGCGTTTGGGAGGAAAAATGAAACGCAACATCATCCAGATAGACGAGGAAAAATGCAATGGCTGCGGCCTGTGTGTCAGCGCCTGCCACGAGGGCGCGCTGCAGATGATCGACGGGAAAGCCCGTCTCATCACGGATTCCTACTGCGACGGGCTGGGGGACTGCCTGCCGGAGTGCCCCACGGGCGCCATCACGATAGAGGAGCGGGAAGCCGATCCATACGATGAGGTGGCCGTCAAGGCCCGCATGGCCGAACGGCAGGCAGGGCATGGCAGCACAAGCACAGCCGCCAGCGGCGCGCCGGCTGCGTCCGGCGCCCATCCCTTCCCCGCCTATGCCGGCGGCGGCTGCCCCAGTTCACGCCCCATTTCGCTGGATCGTCCGGCCAGTGGTGGCTGCCTGGGATCCGCGGCGCGCACCCTGGACCGGCAAACCGCGGCCGTGACGGCACCGGCCCGGCAGGAGTCCGAGCTGCGACAGTGGCCCGTGCAAATCAAGCTCGTGCCCGTGAAGGCACCTTATCTGCACAACGCGAACATCCTGGTGGCGGCGGACTGCACCGCCTTCGCCTACGCGAACATCCATCAGGACTTCATGCGCAACCGCGTCACCCTGATTGGCTGCCCGAAGCTCGACGAGGGGGACTACGCCGAGAAATTCACCGCCATCCTGCAGCACAACGAAATCAAGAGCCTCACCGTGCTGCGCATGGACGTGCCGTGCTGCGGCGGCATCACCCACGCGGTGAAGCGCGCCCTGATGGCCAGCGGGAAAATGATTCCCTGGCAGGTCGTGACCGTCGGCACCAATGGCGAGATTCTACCGGATTGAGCCCATGGGCGCTTCCGCTACCGGATTGAGCCCATGAGCGCATCCGTTACCGGATTGCGTGAATGAGCGCTTCCGCCACCCGTGAGAGCGGCCATTCCGGGTTGCGGAGCACCCCCACCCACCGTTCTCCGGGCGGCGGCTCGACGGGGATCTCGAAGAGCTCTCCCCGGGCAAGCTCTTCGGCGACGAAGCTGCGCACCACGGCCGCGATGCCCAGCCCAATCTTGGCGAACTCAATGAGAAAATCCATGGAACTGATTTCGATCTCCGCCTTCAGGGGAATTCCCTGCGCGGCGAAATGCCGCTCCAGCTGCTGGCGCGAAGTGTTTTCCGGCTCAAGCATCATCAACGGATATTCCGCAATTTCCCGCAGGGGCACAGGCTGCACAGGCACCTGTGCCCTGTTGTTCGTGACGAAGATGTCCTCGATTTGCAGCAGCGGTTCGAACTGAAGGGGTCCGATGTTCTCCGGCCGGCTGACAATACCGAAATCCAGCGTGCCGGCCCGCAGCATGTCCATGGTTTCCGGGCTGGTCCGGTTCAGCACCTGGATGCGGAGCTGCGGATGATCGTCATGGAACCGGCGCAGATAAGGCAGGAACCAATGGCGGCACAGGGTGTGGCTGATGCCGACACGCACAATGCCCTCCTCGAGATTGCGGAAGCGCTCGGCCAGTCGTTCTCCGGCCTGCAGGCTGGTCATGGCCGCATCCACATGGCGGAACAGCGCTGCGCCCTCCGCCGTGAGCTCCACCCCTTTGGCCCGCCGAACAAACAGCGTGAATCCCAGCCGCTCCTCCAGCAGACGAATGGCCTTGCTCACCGCTGGCTGGCTGAGGAACAGGCGTTCCGCCGCCCGAGTGACACTGCCCGACCGGGCAACCTCATGAAAAACACGATAGGCATCGAGGGTCATCGGCGGTTCCTCCGTGAGATGCGGCTTTTCAAGGACGACGGCGCTCCATCCATAACATCAGGTTATGCTGAACAAAAATAGTCGCATGATCTTTCATCTCAAATTTATTGTATACTGGGAAATAACAAGTGGACAAGTCACAGCCGGATCTTGCCGGCGGGAGGAAAACGCGTATGCCAGGAACCACCTTGTACGAAAAAATTCGGAAGGCGCATGAAATACCCGTCCCAGCCGGAGAAACCGGACTGTTGTACATCGATCTGCAGCTGATTCACGAGGTCACCTCCCCGCAGGCCTTCGAAGGGCTGCGCCTGTCCGGCCGCAAGGTGCGCCGGCCGGATCGCCAGGTGGCCACCATGGATCACAATGTGCCCACCAAGGATCGCTTCAACATCACCGATCCCATCTCCAGACAGCAGATGGAAACCCTGGAACAGAACTGCCGTGAAACCGGCATCACCCTGTACGGCATGCACGACATCCGCCAGGGTGTGGTGCATGTGATGGGGCCGGAGCTCGGCTACACCCAGCCCGGCATGACCATTGTCTGCGGAGACAGCCATACGGCCACGCACGGCGCATTTGGCGCGCTGGCCTTCGGCATCGGCACCTCCGAGGTGGAGCATGTCCTGGCCACCCAGTGCCTGCGTCAGGCCACCTCCAAAACCATGGCGCTGAAAATCGAGGGTGTCCCCGCACCGGGCGTCACCGCCAAAGACGTCATTCTTGGCATCATCGCCCAATATGGCACGGACTTCGGTACCGGGTACGTCGTCGAGTACATGGGCGAGGCCGTGCGCGCCATGAGCATGGAAGAACGCATGACGGTCTGCAACATGACCATCGAGGCCGGCGCCCGTGCCGGACTCATCGCGCCGGACGAAACCACCTTTGCCTATCTGAAGGGCCGCCAGCAGCTGCCGCAGGGAGATGCCTGGCAGGCGCTCGTGGCACAATGGCAAACGCTCAAGTCCGATGACGATGCCGTGTTCGACGAAGTGCTCACCTTCGACGCCGCCGCCCTCGCGCCGCAGGTCACCTGGGGCACCAGCCCGGGCATGGGCGGTCCCGTGACCGGCACCGTGCCGGATCCCATGTCCTTCAAGGATCCCGCCCGTCAGGAAGCCGTGCGCGCCGCCCTGAAATACATGGATCTCACACCGGGCACCCCCATGTCTGAGATCGCCATCGACTACTGCTTCATCGGCTCCTGCACCAACGGCCGCATCGAGGATTTGCGCGCGGCCGCCGCGGTCGCCAGGGGACACAAGGTGAATCCGAAGGTCACGGCCATCGTGGTGCCGGGTTCCGGGCTGGTCAAGAAGCAGGCCGAAGAGGAAGGGCTCGACAAAATCTTCACCGAAGCCGGGTTCGAGTGGCGTGACGCGGGTTGCAGCATGTGCCTGGCCATGAATCCGGACATGCTCCAGCCGGGGCAGCGCTGTGCCTCCACCTCCAACCGCAACTTCGAGGGACGTCAGGGCCGTGGCGGCCGCACCCATCTCGTTTCTCCCGCCATGGCGGCGGCGGCGGCGATTGCCGGCCACTTCACCGACATCCGCACCTTCGGAAACTGACGGGACAACGTGGAAACAGACAACCCGATGTTGTCCGCCAAACGGCCCGGTCACCCGTCGATCGCACCACCCACCGGCCACATCCGCCGGTGTTTCCTGAAAGGAGATCCTCATGGAGGCATTCACCACCCATACCGGCATCGTCGCGCCCCTGCCCCGCATGAATGTGGATACCGATGCCATCATCCCGAAGCAGTTCCTCAAGCGCATCGAACGCTCCGGATTTGGCCAGTATCTGTTTTTTGAATGGCGTTTCACGGACGACGGCGCGGAGGTGCCGACATTCGTGCTCAACCGCGAACCCTACCGCCAGGCGTCCATCCTGCTGGCACAGGCCAATTTTGGCTGCGGTTCCTCGCGCGAACACGCGCCATGGGCCCTCAATGACTTTGGGTTCCGGGCCATTCTCGCGCCGAGCTTTGCCGACATCTTCTACAACAATTGCTTCAAGAACGGCATGCTGCCGCTGCGGCTGCCGGAAGAAACCATCAACGACCTGTTCACGCGGGTGGAGGCCAATCCCGGCTACACCATGACCATCGATCTGGATAAGAAACAACTGAGCGGATCTGATGGCTTTACCGCAGGGTTTGACCTTGATGAGGATCGCCGGCAATTCCTGCTGCAGGGGCTCGACGAAATCGGGCTGACCCTGAGACATGAAGCCGCCATCACCACATACGAGAAGGACCGCGGCATCACCGCGTAGCCGTGTGACGTTACACCGCCCCCTCCTGGCCGCCATGGGTTGCTTGCAATCCAATGGCGGCTTTTTCATGGTGGAAGCGGATGCCATGAATGAGCGCGCCGCTGCCCGCCACCCAGACGGAAAAGCCCACCAGGGCGGACAGAATGACGGCAACGGTCTCAAGCGCGGGCACCGCGCCCACCAAACGCAACAGCAGGCGCGTCGCGGTCAACACGGCCATGCCCAGCGCCAGGGCGCCCGGCACGCTTGCCCGCCCGCGCTGCAGCACGTCCCCAATCCACAAGGCCACGGGCATGGTTGCCAGCAGCAGGGAAAAGACCAGCGCACCGACCATGAGCAGTCCCAGTGCCATCACAATCAATGGATTGAACAGCATCATGGCCAGCAGGCCAACAAGCGCCAGCACCAATGTGCCGGCCACCAGAATGCCGAAGAAGGCCATTCCGGCGCGCAGCACCGAGGGCAGCCCGGTTTCCAGACAGGTGGTGGGATGTGTGAAAAACCCCGGATACAGGCGCAACAGGCCAAGGGCGACAAGATACAGCAGCAGCGCGGACAGGATCATGCGAAGGTTCTGTTTCATGCCGAAACGGTCCAGCCATTTCTGGCGGGCGGGCGCTTCCGTTGGCAGGACTTCCTCCGCGCCCACCTGCGCAGGACCCGCCGCGGAGTTGTCCGTTTGCGTGCGTATCACCGTCGTGCCTTCGGGATAGCGAAGCACACCTTCAATTTGCGCGCCCGGTTCGAGCACCAGCGTTGGCGCAGCATTGGCATCGGTTCCCCGAAGCGTCACATCGCCGGATACATGGCCGGAGAGTACCAGCCGCTGCGCATGGGCCAACACCCGCCCGCGCACCGTGCCGGCCAGGGTGGCGGTTTGGGAAAGAGAATACACGTTGCCGGCCACATGGCTGGTTTGTGACAAAAGAAGATTCGAGGTGATGCCGGTGACATTCCGTCCCACGCCGCCCTGCAGCACGAGGCTTGAGGACGCGCTTCGCAGACTGCCTGCAATGGCTCCTGTGATCTGGATGTCTGTTGCCGCGGCGAGCAGATCGCCGGCGACCTCACCGGAAATGGACAGGGATTGTCCGGTGGCCAGCAAATCGCCTGCCACCCGGTCCGACATGACAAGCCGCGCGTCCGTCATGAACCGATCGTCCGGAGGAGGCACCTGAAATTCATTCGCCGTCGCGGGCACAGGCCCCGCCAGGTAAGCCGTCAGCATCGCCAGCAAAACCGGCACCCAGCGTAAACGCCCATGGGTTACGGTCCATTTCCGTCTCATCCGTTGAGTCTTCCTTCCCGCCACAGCTGTTCCGCCGTGGCGTGCCCGAAGGTGGTTGCCTCCTCGGGAAGATTTCTGCGAAGGCCCTTGCCCCCCAGATACAGCAGCACGCCGCACGCCAGCAGCAGCACCCATTCTCCCGCGACCACCCATTCGGGCCCCAGCAGCAGGCCGAACAGACTGCCCAGCCGCTCCAGACCGGCATACAACCATCCCGCAACCCGTCCCAGCAGGCCGAACACGTTGGACGTGCCGCCCGCCACCATCCCGACCAGCAGCAGGGCCATCAGGACAAGACCTGTCAGCACAGGGGTGTTTCCGCTGCGGGGTGTCTCCTGCGCAACAGGTGTTGCCGTGGTCATTCCGGCGCTCACCTGTTGCCAGACCCAATCCGGGTCCGGCGCATCCTGCAGGGATTGCTGGTGGATCTCCGGCAGTTGGATGGTCATATCTGCCATTGCGTTCCACATTTCGCGACAATCCGGACAGGCACCGAGATGCAGCAGCAAATCGCGTTCCCGCCCATCCGGCAGGCTGGCGTCGAGCGCCTGCATCATCCATTTCCATGCGGTTGTGCAGTCCATCGCAATCCCTCCTGTCCTTCGCCTGTGGCCGTCCGATGCGCGGCCAGGGAACGCGCCAGCAGTTTTCTGGCGCGATACAGACGATTCTTGACAATGGTCATGGGCAACTGGAGTACCCGGCAGATGTCCTCATAGGACATGTCGTGCTGGTGATAGAGAACAATGGGAACCCGGTACATGTCCGGCAGGGCCTGAACCGCCCGGTTGACTGCCTGTCGGCGCTCCGCGTCGAGCACGTCCGCCTCCGGCAGCCCAAAGGTGGCCGGAACCTGTTCCGCGGCTTCTTCAAGCGGGGTCACCGGCCATTTTCGCTTGCGGTTGGTGTTGATGCAGTGGTTGAGCGTGATTCTGGAAATCCAGGCCTTGAAGGGGTATTCCGGCAGAAACCGGTCGAGCGCTGCATAGGCTTTCAAAAAAACCTCCTGCACCACATCGGCCGCCTCTTCCCTGTCTTGCAGGTGATGCAGCGCCAGGCTCCACACCAGGCCGCTGTAACGGCGCACCAGATGTTCATACGCGTCCCGCTCGCCTGCCTGACAGCGCCGGATGCATTCAAGATCTTCCACCAGTTTCCCACCTCCCCTTTCCATTACCATACCACGGGGAAAAGGTCTGTAGCACGAAAAATCATACCTGCCAGCCATAGTCTTCGAGCCTCCGGTAACAGTCGCATTTCCATCCCTCCTTGCCATGGAGAATGGGAAACAGGATTCCGATATGTATCTGATCATGGATGGCAGCTTTCTTTTCAAGAAAGTCTCACACGAGGACGCGCCCGTTCAGTCTTTTTCTGCATCAGCACCTGTGGCGGACACCCATTCATGACCGGAACAACACCCTGCCGCGTTCTTCCATGAAGTGGCGCAGATGCGTGCGGAGTCCCGTCTGCCATTCCGGTTCATTTTCATCCACGTGTTGGACGGCATACACGCATCGCGCATAGCCAAACGCCGCGGCAAAAGCCTCATGAATGGCACGGTGCGTGGTCAGATCCGCTGGAATCGGCCGAATCGTGCGGTAGCCTTCAAGGAACAAGGCGGATGCCTGCCCGTACCGCTGTTCCCAATCGACATCCGCGATGGCGTCTGCCTCGCAATCGGATGTGTCGCTGTCGCGCGCTGCTTCCGCCTCCTCACGCTTGTCCGCGAGTGTTTCCCGGATGCTCTCCAGGGATTTGTGGACATCCATGCCATACAGATGCAGCATGCAATCATCAAAATCAATGGGAATGCACCGATCGGCCTCGGGTTGCCAGAACAGGTTGTCCATCTCGAAATCGTAATGGATGCGGCCATGGGTTTCCGGACTGCATGGGATTGCGGAGAGCGTTTCCCTCAGCGCCTGTACGGCGTGTCCATATTGCTCCGCTTCCAATGGAACCGACGGCCAGAGTTCTCCGTCATCATCAAGTCCCAGGGCCCCTTCGGGCAGCATCGGGATTCCGGCCACCGTCCGCTCACACCAATCCAATACCTCCGACCAGCTCCACGGGGAAGGTTCGGCAACCTGATCAGGTTGCCGCGTTGCCTGTTCCCGTCCAAACCGTTCAGACAGACGATGCAGCTCCGCCAGTGTTCTCCCCGCCGCCCGAAGCGCATCCTCCGGCAACGGGTCCCACGCCATCCAGTCCAGGCGCTGTCCCTCCGCGCCCTTGAACACACAGGCCAGACAGGCTCCCCAGTCTGTCTCCACGCGTTCCACATGCTTTCCCGAAAGAGAGGGAACCGGTACACACACCTCCAGCCCATTGGCACCGAGGGCTTCCAGCCAGGCCAGTTCAGCCTCTATTTGACCCGCCCGTTTTTCCGATGCTGGCGCGAACCGCAGAAAATGCAGCTGTCCGCCGCTGGAAAAGGGATAAACGGCATTGGCGGAAATCCGATACCGGTCCAACCAGTCCAGCCGATCCGCATCGTGCGCCCATCGGCGCAGGATATGGTGTACCATGTCGCGCTGGTCATGCAGGTGCTGCAATTTCATCATGGGCGTTTTCCTCCTGTGAAGACACGTCCAGTGTATGACGTGCGACAGGATTTTCCAAGAGACAGATTGTTGCGGAACCATATGTGGTTCAGGCAAACCGAAGATTGCCCCCGCGCCCGGACCAGTACGCCTGCCATCTGGCCTTTTGTTCCTCTGTGGCATCCGGCAGGTCCTCAAGCTGCAAAGCCAACCCCAATGCAGCCCGCTTTGCCAAGCCCATCCGGTGCCAGGGCAAAACCTCCACCCCTTGCACGCCAGGCAGATGGGAAAGGCGTATCAGTTCATCCAGGTGCGCACCCTCGTCATTCACGCCAGGAATCAAGGGGGCTCGGACAAGAACCCGGGCCCCCGCTTCCAGCATCCGCTCCAGGTTCTCCCGGACGAGTCGGTTGTCTCTCCCTGTCCAGATCAGGTGCTTGTCCGGATCCGTCAGCTTCCAATCGTACAGAAACAAATCCGCAAATGGCAGGATGGGGGCAACCACGTTCCAGGACGCATGTCCGCAGGTTTCCACACAGGTATGGATACCCTCCGATTTCGCGGATTCAAGCAGTGCCCTGAGAAACCCCGGCTGACTGAGTGGTTCTCCTCCGGACACAGTCAAGCCACCCCCGGAGGCATCGTAAAACGGAATGTCCCGCCGGACAACCCGCATCACCTCCTCCACAGAGGCCCGCCACCCTTTGAGGATACGCGCCCTGCTCGGGCAGACGGCAGCACAGGCCCCGCAATCCGCACAGCGGCTTCTGTCTGTTTCCGGTCCATCGGCCGCTCCTGTTGGGCACGCCTCACGGCATCGGCCACATGCCGTACAGAGATCCGCCTTGACCATCAATTCCGGCTGAAACCGCTGGGATTCCGGGTTGTGGCACCAGACACACTGCAGCGGACAGCCCTTGAGAAAGACTGTCGTCCGGATGCCGGGCCCATCCTGAAAGGAGCTGCGCTGGATGTCAAACACAATGGCCGTTGGGGATGTGTCGGCGGCTTCGGCGGCTTCAACTACGACAACAGGGTCGGTGGCGGTGACAGAGTCGGTGGCGTTGGCGGGGTTGGAACAGGATTTCGGCCGGGTTTGCATGGGCAGGCACCTCCTGTGTCACTCGTGCAGGGTCCTACGCAGCACATCCTGCTGCACATCCTTGGCCAGTTCCACGAACCGGGCGGAAAAGCCACCCACGCGCACGATCAGGTTTTGATGCAGTTCCGGATGAATCAGCGCGTCCTCCAAATCCTGCCGGTTCACCACGGTCAGCATGGCTTGTGTGCCGCCCATGCCGAAATAGCCGGCAATGAGCCCGCGTACCTTCCTACCGCCGTCTTGGAAAGCCTGGCGGGAAAACTTCATGTTGTGGGAGTACCCGGCATGATTGTGCGCGGGAATCCCCGCCAGGGAGGAAAGCATGGCTGTGACCCCCTGCCTGTCCATGCCGGCAGTGGGCGTATTGCCATTGGCAAGCGGTCCGCCGTTGACCCGGCCGTCCGCGGAGGCGGCCGTTGCCTTTCCGAGTTCAACATTGTACCAGTTGTTGATGTTCACAAGCAGGAAATAGTCGAAGCCCAGCTCCGGAGCCAGCTTCATGGCATGATCGCAGGCATGGCCGCTGACTCTGGCCAGCATGACATCCGCCGCCTCCATGTCATTGCCGTATTTGGGTGCTTCCAGACATAGGGCATGAATATCCGCATACCCTTCGAAGCCATTGTCCAGTGCAACAACCAGCTGTTCCAGCGACAGACGCTGCTCATCGTACACCAGCTTTTTGATGGCCGTGAGGCTGTCCGCCACATTCACCATCCCGAACGACTCGATGATGGATCCGGTGAAACGGGTACCGCGGTCCAGGATGGAACGCCCCGTTTCCAGCGTGCCGTCGAACAGGAGGCTCATCAGGTTCAGCCCGGCCGTCTCGCGTTCCACCTCGTACTCCACGACATGCCGGCGTCCCAGTTGCGCAATGAAGTGTTCCACCTGCTTCGCATACGCCTGCCACAATGCCTCGAACGTGGCAAAGGATTCCAATGTGCCGGTTTCCAATCCGGGGCACACTCCGGTCCGGGCGTCCCGCCCGTTGTGCAGGGCCGCCTCCAGCGCCTTGAGCAGGTTCAGCGAGCAGTTGGGGGACCCGATGGCACGATGCTCCAGCGCGTATTCTCCACAACCATACGGATAATAGGACTGCGCATCCTCCTCGTTCACGCCGAAAGCCTGTTGCACGGCGGGAATATTCACATCGTCGTTGTACAACATGGGGTATATGCGGCCCTCTCCCAGAACGGAAAAAGCTTTTTCCTCCAGCGCGGGGTTCATGCCCCGGTACATCCGCAGGGTCAGCTGCGGTTCCGTCTCCACCACCGTGCGGGAGGCTTCCATGGCCAGCAGTGCGAACCGGTCGGCATTATCAGGATTGCGCCTTCCCTTGCCGCCCACCACCACGCGGGCATTGAATTCGGCAATCTCCCCCGCCGCCTTGCGGCGTGCCACCATCAGCCGCCACAGCGCCTGCACCAGCGAAAGGGCCTCGGGTTCAGTCAGACGGCCAGCCTCAAGATCCTGTGCCAGCAAGTCCCCCAGCGCCACATCCATCCGGCCATAATTCACAGAGAAGGATGCCAGGGCATAGAGCCAAATCAGCTGTATCCCTTCCCGGAAAGTGGCGGGCGGCGCGACACGCAGATTGGCGAGGATTTGTGCCAACTCGCCCATGTCTTCTGAAGTGTTGGTATCCTCTGTCAAGAGCTTGTCCGCCCACTCCATGGCCTGCACCTCATATCGGGCCAGCACCGCCTCAAAGTGATCCAGGGACATCTTCATCCCCGTCAGCGCCGAAGGGACTGTGCCGGTTCGTTCCCGGTGCGTCCGAATCGCATCGGCAACATCCTGCCGCAGGCCGGGCAGTCCGCGTTGTACCAGACGATCGTAATCCAGGGTGGCGCCGGCAACACGGCCACCCATCTCGGCGATGCTGTTGGCCGTGTCCAGGCGCAGTGGTTCCGGCAGACGACGAATCAACGCTCCCTGCAACACGGTCTCTCCCGGTTCCCTGTCATCGTCCAGGAACACCTCGTGCCGCCAAAAGTTCAGCAGTGTATCCGGAACAGGCATCCCCGCTTCCCGCGCGCGGGTTCGGATGCGGGTCCGTTTGCAGTAGTAAAGAGAACCGCCGGTCGTGTTCTCGGTGCCAAAGCCGACAAGCGGATACCGGACACGCCCGGCCAAGCGGTCACCGGGTATCAGGGGCGTGAACATGTAGTCGTATTGCACCGCAAGGCACTGTGCTTCCCGAATGGCGGGCGGATCCGCCCGATGCATGATGTAGATGTCCGTGAACGCCCTTGCGTTTGCCAGCGCTTCCTGCAGCTGTTCGTGTTTCGGGTTGACTGTCCTCTGCCGCTTGGCATCGTTGGTTTCCACCACATTTGTCCGCATGCATCTTTCCTCCTGGAAGCACCCATGATTCCGGTTCCCATATGACCGCCCATTTCCGCCAGGGCCTGCGCCGGCAGATATGACATGCAGTCTCTTCCCCATGATTCTATGAACGACAGCCACAAAACGCCTGTCAATAATTCCGGTTACCTGTCACTTTTCAACGCAGACTGGTATGATAAAGAAGCATGCGCATCGTTTCCGTCCTGATCAACCGATGCGTTGGGGAGGCACCCATGTTTCCATACCTGTTTCGTGATCTGGTGGTGCGGGATACGGACCACATCGTTCCCTACACGTTGGGACTGCAGGAACACGCAGATTACTTTGTCCCGCATCGGCACCACTTCATCGAGTTTTCCTATGTCATCCGGGGCGAGGGAACGGAGACCGTCGACGGCCATGTGCACGCGCTGATTCCCGGCACCTTTTCGCTGTTGCTTCCCTCACAGGTTCACGCACTTCATGCCTCGTCCGACAAACCGGTTTCGCTGTATGTAGGCGGTCTGGACGTCGGGAATCTGCCCCATCGAATTCCGCTGTTGGAAAGCGTGGAACAGATGCTGCTGCAAGCGCCGGCCACACTGCCAGCCCATACAGTCTTCCGAGGCGGGGATGCCGGGCAGATGAACCTGTTGTTTCAGGACATGCTGTCACAATTGCAACGACAGGACGGCTGGGCGGAAGCCATGTTCATCGCCCGGCTCACAGAGGCCCTGTACCGGTTCGACATGGCCAGGCGCGGGCAAGGTACAAAAAAGGAAATCCCGGAGCCGGTGTTGCCGGCGCGCGGAGATTTCCGTCAAATTGTCCACTATGTCAGAACCCACGCAAACGAATCCATTTCACTCAGGCACCTGTCTGAGCGCTTCCACCGCAGCGAGGCATCCATCAGTGCCGGATTCAAGCGGCTGATGGGCAACAGTTACCTAGATTACCTGCATGAGTTGCGCATCCGCGACGCCTGCGCCCTGCTGCGGGCATCCAACCTGTCAATCACCGAAGTGGCCGTCGAAGTGGGATACGAATCCTACGAGACCTTTGCGCGCGCGTTCCGCAAACGCCGGGGCATGTCCGCCGCCAGTTGGCGCAAGCGGGCGGCACAGACAGAATAGCCATGCCTGCACAAACCCATGCCGGAACCCCTGACAGCCCTTGTCATACTTTGTCACACATTGTCTTTTTTATCTTTTTTTGTCTATTTTGTCAAATTCCCAATCACAACCATCGTCAAAACAAGGCCACCTGCGCATCCTCCTTGTCCTCCTCTTTGAGGTAGCAGCCGATGGCCGGCACCGACGCCCGGTAATAATCCGGAGAAGACAGGGTCACCTCTTCCAGCGTGCGCAACGACACCAGCGTGCTGCCCTTCTTGGACTTGAGCACCTGGACGCCCTGCGCGGCACGCGTGGTCTTGGTGTTGATGCCCGATGTGTTGAACACCAGCAGTTTGTCGATGCTCGACAAGGCCGCCAGATCGCGATCCTCGGGCAGGTACAGCATGCGGACCAGCCGGCTCTCCCCACTGTATGCATTGGCCAGCTTCTTGCGGTTGGTCTTTGTCGCGTAGGCGGCGAGGTCCACCCGCGCCATTTTGCCATTCTCAAAGGCGAACAGCATGCTGCCCTGATAATTGTCGGTGGCCACCATATACAGGATTCTCTCATCCGCCTCGAGTTCCAGCAGATTCTGCAGGTATTCGCCCAGGCTGGATGCCTTCGCGTCCGGGATTTCATGGATGCGCAGCTTGTAGACCACCTGCCGGCCGGAGAACAGCAGCAGCTCGGCCTTGTTGTGCGTTTCCACCTCCTGCACAATCTCGTCCTCTTCCTTGAGCTTGTGATCCCCGGCGGACCGCAGCCTGGTCAGCGCCACCTTCTTCAGATAGCCATGGCTGGTCAGGAACAGCTTGAGATTGAAGTCCTCAATGAGATGATCATCGGTGAGCACCTCCACATGCGCCTCGTGCAACAGTTCGCTGCGGCGGGGCTTGCCCCAGTTCTTCCGGATTTCGGCCAATTGCGCGCAGAAGATGTCGAGCACCCGTGTTTCATGGTTCAGAATATCCTGCAGATCGGCTATTTCGCCCTCCAGCGCGGCGATGTCCGCGGTCTGCCGCAGAATGTACTCGCGGTTGAGGTTGCGCAGACGGATGTCCGCCACATACTCGGCCTGCAGCTTGTCGATGGCAAACGCCTTCATGAGGTTGGGCAGCACCTCGGCTTCGGTCCCGGTCTCCCGAATGATCCGGATGGCCTTGTCGATGTCGAGCAGAATCTTGGCCAACCCATGGAGCAGGTGGAGCCGCTCATTCTTCTTGTCAATGTCATACCGGCACTGGCGGCGGATGCAGCCCATGCGGAACTGGATCCAGTTGTCCACAATGCCTTCGACCCCCAGCACCATGGGACGGCCGTCAATGAGCAGGTTGAAATTGCAGGGGAAGCCGTCCTGCAGGCTGGTCATCCGGAACAACTTCTGCATCAGCGCTTCCGGGTCGGCCGACCGCTTGTAGTCAATGGTGAGGGTCAGACCCTCCAGATCCGTCTCGTCCCGGACATCGGTGATGTCCCGGATGCGGCCGTCCTTGACGATCTTGGTGATCTCCTCGATGATGGCCTCGGTGGTGGTGGTGTAGGGAATCTCGTACACCTCGATGAGGTTGTTGGCCTTGTCCACACGGTACTTCGCGCGCACCTTGAAGGAGCCGCGCCCCGTACTGTAAATGCGCCGCAGCTCGGAATCGCTGACGATGATCTGCCCGCCTGTCGAAAAATCAGGCGCGGGAAGATATTGGAGCCAGTCGATCTCATCCTCACGGATGTAGGCGATGATGGCATCGCAGAGCTCGGTGAGATTGAATGAGCAGATGTTGGAGGCCATGCCGACCGCAATGCCCTGGTTCGGGTTCACCAGAATGTTGGGGAACGCCGACGGCAACAGCATGGGTTCTTTCGTGGTGCCGTCAAAATTGTCAACAAAGTCCACCGCGTCCTTGTCGATGTCCTTGAACAGCAATTCACAAAGGGGCTCCAGCTTCACCTCGGTATACCGGGCCGCCGCGTATTTCATGTCGCGCGAATAGACGCGGCCGAAGTTTCCCTTCGAGTCCACCAGTGGGTGGAGCAGGGACTGGTTGCCCGTGGTGAGGCGCACCATCGTCTCGTAGATGGTGAGATCGCCATGTGGGTTCAGACGCATGGTTTGGCCCACGACATTCGAGGATTTGGTGCGCGCCCCCTTGATCAACCCCATCTTGTACATGGTATACAGGAGCTTGCGGTGGGAAGGCTTCAACCCATCAATCTCCGGGATGGCCCGGGACACGATGACGCTCATGGCGTATGGCATGAAGTTGACCTTCAACGTGTCAACAATCGGCTGGTCGGTGTGCAGCGGCCCCTGCGGCAATGACGCCTGTTCGGCCTTGTCGTGCGCGCGACGCTTTTCACCCTTCGGTTTCTTCATGTGTTGTCCCCTTGTCTTGCATTTATACCCGTGTGTCGCTGCGATGGACCGGGTCGCCGGACTGACGTGGAAGGCATCGAAAAGCAATTGTGCGCCCTCCCGGCAACGGTTTGAACGAGGTGCCGGGATCAGCTGACATCAAGCATGTCCATGTATTCGTGGCCATGATCGGCAATGAAATCCTTGCGCCCCTGGAGATTGTCCCCCAGCAGCAGATCAAAGAAAATCTGCGTCTGCTCGGCGTCATCGGGCATCACGCGGATGAGCCGGCGCGACGTGGGACACATGGTGGTGGTCCACATCATCTCTGGCTCGTTTTCGCCCAGCCCCTTGGAACGCTGGAGCGTCACCTTTTTGCCCTCGAACCCGGCCAGGATTTCCGCCTTTTCCTTTTCGTTGTAAGCAAACCGCACCTCCTTGCCGCAGGTGATCTCGAACAGCGGCGATTCGGCAATGAAAACCTTGCCTTCCGAAATGAGGGTGGGCACCAGCCGGTACAGCATGGCCAACACCTGCGTGCGAATGTGGAAGCCGTCCACATCCGCGTCCGTGCAGATGATGACCTTGTCCCAGCGCAGGTTGTCCAGATTGAACGCGCTGAGATCCTTGTTGTGGCGCGTCCGGATTTCCACCCCGCACCCCAGCACCTTGAGCAGATCCACAATGATTTCGCTGCGGAAAATCTGGTCATAGTCTGCCTTGAGGCAGTTCAAAATTTTGCCCCGCACCGGCATGATGGCCTGAAATTCGCTGTCACGGCCCATCTTGCAGGATCCCAAAGCCGAATCGCCCTCCACGATGTAGAGTTCGCGCTTGCTGACATCCTTGGTGCGGCAGTCCACAAATTTCTTGACCCGGGTGGCCAAATCGAGCCCGCCGCCGAGTTTTTTCTTCACGTCGATGCGTGCCCGTTCGGCCGACTCCCGGCTGCGCTTGTTGACCAGCACCTGCGCCGCGATGCGCTCGGCCTCGTCCCGGTTCTCGATGAGATAAATCTCGAGCTGCTGCTTGAGAAAATCTGTCATGCATTCCTGGATGAACCGGTTGTTGATGGCCTTCTTGGTCTGGTTCTCATAGCTGGTGAGCGTGGAATGGGAGTTCGACAGCAGGATGAGGCTGTCCTCGATGTCCCCAAACGTAATCTTGGATTCTGTCTTGTTGTACTTGTTGTTGTTCTTGAGGTATTTGTCGATTTCCGCCACAAACGCGTTGCGGACCGCCTTGTCCGGCGCGCCGCCGTGCTCGAGCCAGCTGGAATTGTGATAGTATTCCAGCATTTCCACCTCGTTGTTGAACACGAACGCAAACTGCATGCGCACCCGGTATTCAGGCTTGTCCTGCCGGTCCCGCCCCTTGGCGGTCCCCTCAAAATACTGGATGGACGTGATGTTCTTCTCGCCGCCGAGCTCCTGCGCGTAATCCACAATGCCGTTTTCATAGCAGAAGGTCTCCACGGTTCCCGCAATCTCGTCCCGCAGCTCGAACCGCAGGCCGGCGTTGGCCACCGCCTGGCGCTTGAGCACCTGCCGGTAATGATCCATGGGGATGTCGATTTCAGTGAACACATCGCGGTCCGGCTTCCACGTCACCCGTGTGCCGGTGTGCGGATAGTCGGCCTTGGTTTTCTTCAACCCCCCGACATTTTCACCCTTCTCGAAATGCAGCTCGTGACGGAACCCGTCACGGAAAACCTCCACGTTCATCCACTCGGAACTATATTGTGTGGCGCAGGCCCCCAGCCCATTCAAGCCGAGCGCAAACTCGTAATTGCCATCCGCAACATTATTCTGATATTTGCCGCCGGCATAAAGCTCGCAGTAGACCAGCTCCCAGTTAAACCGCTCCTCCTTGGCATTCCAGTCCACCGGCACACCACGGCCTTCATCGGCCACCGTGATGCTGCTGTCGGCATGGCGGATGACATGGATGACTTTGCCGTATCCCTCGCGTGCCTCGTCGATGGCGTTGGCGAGGATTTCAAAGAATGAATGGGCACACCCCTCCAGCCCGTCGGATCCGAAGATGACACCCGGACGAAGCCGGACGCGATCCGCCCCCTTGAGCGAGGTGATGCTCTCATTGCCATATTCCTGCTTCTGTTTCTCCGCCATGGGCTTCCTCCGTCGTATCACGTTCCTCAAACATCTGTTCATTATACCACGGACATTATGATACAATCAAAAAAGAAGTCACGCCACCAAGGCAGTACACGCAAATCCCGATCGTGACAACGACCGGGCCATGAGGTTCGGAATGAATCTGCTCTATTTCAAGGATCTCCACCGGGCAGGGGGACGCATTCGGCATGTGTTCCCGCTTCATCAGCGCGCGTTGCTGGACTTGCTGGCCATGCTGCCGGAGTCCGTGGATGAAGTATGGGTTTTCGGAAGCACACTGACCCTGCGTTGCGGCCAGGACAGCGATCTGGATGTCTGTCTGGTTGGTGATGTGAGGTTGGAAGACACAAAGGATTTGTGGGTTCTACAGGGCGTTCCGCTGGATCTTGTCCTTGTTGGCAAAAGTGAATTCTACAACCATCCCCACGCGCCAGACAGCATCTACCACAGCATTCAAACGAATGGCCTGAAGATTTGGGATCGGGAGGAAGGATTGCAATGAACGACAAGGGCCTCTTTGAGATTGCAAAAGCGGATGCCAGGATTGCCCGATTGACGCTCGACTCCCTGCAAGACGAGTTGTCCATCAACATCGCCGCATACCATACGCAACAAGCCATTGAAAAATTGCTGAAGTCTGTGCTGAACCTGTCCGGCGTTACCTATCCGGCAACACACAACCTCAGCCTGTTGATGGATTTGGCCACACAAAAGCAAATTGCGTATCCCGACTGGCTGGACGAAGTCTCCTTCATGCTCAACGCCTGGTCCACACAGACAAGATACAACGCCTCTTTTGTCGCGGCGCGACGCGACGTGCTCAAAATCCTTGGCCGGTTGGAAGAATGGATGGCCCAGGAGGAAAGCAGCTTGCGCAATGGCTGACCGGCGGCCTGAACAGGCCACGCGTCCCTACGTATCCGCCAGCCACCCACGGATGATTTTCCCCGCGATGGTGTGCGGCCCCGGAATCTCCGGCATGTCCTCCCGGCCAAACCATTGGGCGTCCGCAATTTCCACGCCGTCCGGCGCAAGCGTTCCCGCTTCCCACTCCGCGGTGAACCCCACCATGAGGGAATCCGGAAAAGGCCAGGGCTGACTGGAGAGATAGCGGATGTTCCGGACGCGGATCCCCACCTCCTCAAAAATCTCCCGTTCCACGCAATCCTCAAAGGTTTCCCCCGGTTCCACAAAACCGGCCAGCAGGCTGTACCGCCCCTTTGGGAACCGGTTGTTGTGAGCCAGCAGCAGTTTGTCCCCGCGCAACACCGACACGATGACAGCCGGAGAAAGCCTGGGGTACTGCAGAAACCCGCAGGAAGGGCACCGCATGGCCCGTTCGTCCTGCCGCGGTGCCATCCGGTCACCACACCGCCCACAGAAACGGTTGTTCCGTTCCCAGTTCAATATCTGCAACGCGCGTCCCGCCAGGAAACCGGCATCGTCATCCATCCGGGGCAGGACATCACGCAACCCAAGCCATTGCGGCACGGTCTCCGGTGGCACCCCGTCCCGTGTTGCCGACTCCCGTGAGTCCATCGCCTGTGGGACCGACTCCCGTGAGTCCGTCTCTTTTGGAACCATCTCCTGTGGCACCGACGCCATCAGCACGTCCGGTTCACGCGGTTCCGGCTCCGGCACCACAAGCACCGCACAGCAGGGATGACCACAAAAACGCCCCAGCGGATGCACACGGACAACGCCATGCGCCCAGTTGGAAGGGGTGCCGCCCTGGGGCAGCCGAATACTGCCTGCAGCAAACCCAACGACAGCAGTCTCTTCCGCGCCGACATCACCCGCAAAGACAAGTATCCGATCCCCCTCAAAGAAAAACCAGATGGTGTCCGGTTCAGGCACATGGGTTGCCAGCGCCGCCTTGTCCAACGGTGGTTGGTAGCTTGGTTCGTATCTTTCCAGCAAACGCCAGCCATGTGATTCCGACATCCGTTCCTCTCCTTTGCAATCAATCACCAAACACATACAGGCCGCGCGCCGAAGCGGTTTCGCTCTCTGGCATGCGGCCTGTATCATTGATTTGCGATTCAGTCTGTTTTCATGCGCTGCGGATCATCCATCTCCCGTCAGGAAGCGGAGTCCACCTCGTTGCGCTTCTTTTTGCGTGTGGGCGCGGGAATGGCCCGGCGACCTTCCCCATGCACCAGCTTGGGATTGGTGCCATTGGCCACGGTATCGCGGTCGAGGACACACTTTTCCACCGTTTCCGTGGTGGGGATGTCGTACATGACATCGAGCATGACCTCTTCCATGATGGCCCGCAGGCCACGGGCGCCGGTTTTGCGTTCCAGCGCGCGATCCGCGATGGCTTCAAGCGCCTCGGGTTCCACCTCGAGCTTCACACCGTCGAGTTCGAACAGCCGTTCGTACTGCTTGATCAGCGCGTTCTTCGGTTTGGTGAGAATGTCAATGAGCACCGCGCGATCCAGGGCGCGAAGCGGCACCACCACAGGCAGACGGCCGACAAATTCGGGAATCAGCCCGTATTTGGTCAGGTCCGTGGGGCTGACCTGCTGGTACAGCTCGCTGGTATCCAGATCCTTCTTGCTCTCGATGGTGGCACCGAAGCCCATGGACTTCTTGCCGATACGTCCCTGGATGATTTTGTCCAGACCGTCGAACGCGCCGCCGCAGATGAAGAGGATGTTCGTGGTGTCGATCTGCAGGAATTCCTGATGCGGGTGCTTGCGCCCGCCCTGCGGCGGGACGGAGGCCACGGTGCCCTCAAGGATTTTCAGCAGTGCCTGCTGCACGCCTTCGCCGCTGACATCCCGTGTGATGGACACGTTTTCCGACTTGCGGGCGACCTTGTCGACCTCATCGATGTAGATGATGCCCTGCTGGGCGCGCGCAATGTCGAAATCGGCTGCCTGGATGAGCTTGAGGAGAATATTCTCCACATCCTCACCCACATAGCCGGCCTCGGTCAGGGAAGTGGCGTCTGCGATGGCAAACGGCACATTCAGGATTTTGGCCAGCGACTGGGCCAGATAGGTCTTGCCGCTGCCGGTGGGACCAATCAGGAGGATGTTGCTCTTCTGAAGCTCCACATCATCCTTGGATTTTTCCGCCCGGATGCGTTTGTAGTGGTTGTAAACCGACACGGCCAACGCCCGCTTGGGACGTTCCTGACCAATGACATACTGGTCGAGAATCGCCTTGATTTCTGCGGGCTTGAGCAGTTCGTCCGCCGGGGTGGGACCGCTGAACTCCTCGAAATCGTCGTCGATGATGTCCGCGCACAATTCCACGCATTCATCGCAGATGTTGACCCCGGGCCCCGCCACCAGACGGCGCACCTGATCCTGCGACTTGCCGCAGAACGAGCACTTCAATTGTTTCTTGTCATCCATTTTCGCCATTCGTCACCTTCAAGCTCTTCGCTGCATTACCTGGTCCACCAGCCCATACACCCTGGCCTCTTCGGCATCCATGAAATAGTCTCTTTCCACATCCTGTTGAATTTTCTCAAGGGGCTGGCCGGTCTGTTCGGCAAGCATTTTGTTGAGCTTGTCTTTGGTTTTGAGGATCCACTCGGCGTGGATTTTGATGTCGGTGGCCTGGCCACGTGCGCCGCCAAGCGGCTGATGAATCATGATGGTGCTGTTGGGCAGCGCGAACCGCTTGCCCTTCGTGCCCGAAGAGAGCAGGAACGCGCCCATGGACGCGGCCATGCCCACACAAATGGTGGAGACATCGGGCTTGACATGGCGCATGGTGTCATAGATGGCCATGCCCGCGGTGATGGAACCGCCCGGGCTGTTGATGTACAGCTGGATGTCCTTGTCCGGGTCGTCCGCTTCCAAAAAGAGCATTTGGGCGACGACGAGCGACGCGGTCACATCATTGACCTCGTCTCCCAGCATGATGATGCGATCCTTCAACAGCCTGGAGAAAATGTCGAATGAGCGCTCTCCACGGCTGGTTTGTTCCACGACAATCGGTACGAGTGACATGGGTGCCTCCTTTCAAGGGTGCCGGCAATGCGGCGGGCCGGTCTGCGGTCGGCCGTAGGCGGCCAATCCGTATCATCATACAGGATTGAAGCCACCGGATGTCTGAATCATGTTTCAGTCAAACACGAGTTTGACCTACTCTGATATTATATCCCCCGTTGCAGGGGATTGCAAACATCATTCGGTTTTGTCCCGCTTGTCACCGGGTATCCAGCGCCGGGGGACGCATTGTCACGCCCCTGTTTTCACCGATGAAAGGGTGACCCCGGAAACAGTACTCCGGCCGTTGAATATCTAAAACAATTTCATCCTGAATGCTTCTCTCACAACGGCCGGAGTTTTGACCGTTTCGGACATTTTGACGCCACCGCAATATCGCAAGGGCGGAAATGCCCGAGACATTTCCACCCCTTTGGTGCAATCGTTTCTGTGTTTGCTTTTCAGGCCGACACGGCGGAATCCGTGATGATCTTCACAGCCGCCTTGCTGCAGGCGTTCTCCGCCACGTGCTCCATGTCATGCTCGGAAAGCTGCTTGCGGATGTCTTCGGCAGACTGACCATACTGCTTGGCCATGTCCTCAAGCTCCTGTTGTACCATTTCGTCGGTGGCGGTGAGGTTCTCCGCCTTGACAATGGCTTCCACAAGCAATGCCTGCCGGACGTTCTCTCGGGCATTTTCGCGGAAATCGTCGCGCATCTGCGCTTCCTGCATGCCCATCATCTGCATGTAGCTTTCCAGGTTCATGCCCTGGTAGCGCAGGTTCATGTCGAACTGGCGCAGCATGCTGTTGAGCTGGGTCTCCACCATGGCGTCGGGAATCTCCACCGTCAAATTGGCGGCGGCGGCCTTCACGGCATCCTCCTCGAACTTGCGGTCCGCGTTCTTTTGCGCGGTCTCGGTGAGCTTGGCGCGCAAGTCGGCCTTGTACTCCTCGAGGGTGTCGAACTCGCTGACGTCCTTGGCGAACTCGTCGTCGAGCTCCGGCATCTCGCGGTACTTGATTTCCTTGACGGTCACCTTGAACAGGGCCGGCTTCCCGGCCAGTTCGGCACTGTGGTATTCCTCCGGGAAGCTGACGCTGATTTCGACTTCCTGGTTCAGGGGCGCGCCGATGAGCTGTTCCTCAAAGCCGGGAATGAAGGTGTTTGAACCGATGACCAGGTTGTAATCCTCGCCTTTGCCGCCTTCAAACGCGACGCCGTCGGAGAAGCCCTCGAAATCGATGGTGAGCGAGTCGCCATCCTGAACATTGCGGTCCTCCACCGTGATGAGGCGGGAATTGCGCTGGCGGATGCGTTCGAGCTCCTTTTCCACGTCGTCGTCGGTGACGAGCACCGGCTCCCGCGCGATGGAAAGGCCCTTGTATTCGCCCAGGGTCACTTCAGGCTTGACGGTGACGGTGGCGGTGAACACCAGCGCCTTGCCGGAGCCGATATCCTCGATGTCGATGTCGGGGCGGTCGACCGGTTCGAGCCCCAACTCCTCCACCGCCGCCTCATACGCCGGCGGGCAGGCGAAGTTGATGGCGTCTTCATAAAACACGCCTTCTCCATACATGCGGGTGAGAATGTTCCGGGGCGCCTTGCCCTTGCGGAAGCCCTGCAGGGCGAACTTGGTCTTGTTCTTCTGGTAGGACTTTTCCATGGCTGTTTCGAACGCCGCCGCATCCACCTCGATGGTCAACTTGACAACGTTTTTTTCAACCTGTTCCATTTTTACGCTCATGTTGCCGCGCCTCCTGACATGCTATTCTTTATCGTGGATACGGCCGTACCGTACCGGATGTCGTAAAACCGTTTGATTGTACCACAAAACCCTTGAAACGGCAAGTTTTCATCAGCCGATGCGCACGGGCCGGAACGCCAGATTGTCCGCCGCGACGAGCCGGTAGGCAATCCCGTCGTGCTCGCCTTGAATGGCGGCATACCGGCCCCGGCCATGCAGATGGCCATACACGCATTGGCGCACGCCATGCGCCTGCATGATCTGAACAAATTCCCCGGGCTCGCGCTGCGCGTTGAACGGCGGATAATGCAGCATCACAATGATGCGATCGGCGTCGATGGTTGCCGCGGCCCGCAGCGACAAGGTGAGCCGCTGCTGTTCACGCAGGTTGATTTTTCGGTCTTCCGCGCTGAAGTCCTCGTCACCCGGAGATTTCCAGCCCCGTGCCCCGCAGACGGCCCACCCCTCGGCCTGTACCGCGTCATTGTGCAGCACCTGGATGCTTTTAAGGCCATGAGAGAGGAAAAATGCGTCCAGTTTGGCCCGCGTGGTCCACCAGTAGTCATGGTTGCCCTTCGTGAGGATTTTTCTGCCCGGCAGCGCCTCCAGCCATTGAAAATCCGGCAGGGCCTCCGGCAGATAGGTGGCCCAGCAAAAATCTCCCGGCATGAGCACGGTGTCTTCCGGGGCGATGGTGTCCAGCCAGTTTTCCCGCAAGCGGGTCATGTAATCCGCCCACTCGGGTCCGAACACATCCATGGGCTTGTTGACGCCGATGGCGAGATGAAGATCCGATATCGCGTACAGCGCCATGATTCCTCCGTATGATTTTAACAGCCGCTCACCGGTGTGCCTTGATCCGCCTGTCCAAGTGACCTTTTTTCAGGCGGCGGCACAATGGCAAACCGGATGATGCCCTCCGCCGCCACTTCCCCCCCGACGGTGGCCCGGACCTTGACCTTGCCCATGCTGCGGCGGAACGCAAGAAATTCCGCCTCCACCAGCAGGGTGTCTCCAGGCACCACCTGACGGCGGAATTTCATGTCATCGATTCCGGTGAACAGGCCCAGCTTGCCCTGGTTGTCCCTGAGCATCAGGCCGGCCGCGCAGGCGATTTGCGCCATGCACTCCACAATCATGACGCCGGGCATGATGGGCGTCCCCGGAAAATGGCCGGGGAAATAGGGTTCGTTGAACGTCACGTTCTTGATGCCGGCCACCTGCATGCCCTCGTACAACTGGGTTGCCTCCGCCGGGGGCAGCCTGGTGAGCCGGTCGACCATCAGGAAGGGGTACCGGTGCGGCAAAATCTGCTGCAGGTCTATCGCATCGAGCCAGTCTTTCTTTCTTGGTTCCATCTGTCCCTCCCGGGCACGCGGCGCATTATTCCGCCATCTCCCAATTGTGCCACACATGCTGTACGTCATCATGTTCCTCAAGCTTGTCGATGAGCTTTTCCATGTTCTCCACCGCTTCGGGATCCTCGAGCAGCGTGGTGGTCTTGGGAATCATGGTGATTTCCGCATTTTCGAATTGGAATCCCTGGGTTTCGAGCGCTTCGCGAACGGCCGAGAAGTCCGCGGGCGCGGTGAGCACCTCGAAGTACTCCTCTTCCGCGGCGAAGTCTTCCGCGCCGGCTTCGAGCGCGGCCATCATGACGGCGTCCTCCTCCATGCCCGGTTCCCGCCCGATGAGAATCTGCCCTTTCTGGTCAAAGAGGAAGGACACACAGCCCGAGGTTCCCATGTTGCCGCCAAACTTGTCGAAGAAATGGCGGATGTCGCCGGCCGCGCGATTGCGGTTGTCCGTCAGCACATCCACGATGACCGCGACGCCGGAAGGCCCGTAGCCCTCATAGGATATTTCCTCGTAGTTGGCCGCGTCGCCTTCTCCCGCCGCCTTGCGGATGCTGCGCTGGATGTTGTCGTTGGGCATGTTGCCCGCTTTGGCCTTGGCAATGACATCGCGCAGGCGCGAGTTGGCCACGGGATCCGGTCCGCCGGATTTGACGGCAATGGCGATTTCGCGGCCGATTTTTGTGAACATGTTGCCGCGCATGGCGTCCGCCTTGCCCTTGCGATGCTTGATATTGGCCCACTTGGAATGTCCGGACATAAGATTTCTCCTTTACACCAGTTGTAAAAAAACACCTTTCTCATCAAAAGCCGCATGAACCGGCCCACCCACATCCACCTGCGCGCGCGCGGCCGTGAGGTTGGCCACCTCCCGGACGAACAGATCCCGCCGCTCGGGTTCCAGATACACCTGCATGCGCACGTCCGCGCCGTACAGGGTTTCTCCCGTGAGATATGATTCCTGCGACAGATAGTGCTCCAGTTTCCCGGTCAGGGAATAATCCATGACGACCGTGGTCCGCAAACAGGATTTCACGATCTGGATGCCGGCATTGGCCACCCCGAGGGACGCGGCTTTCCCGTAGGCCCGCACCAGTCCGGACGCGCCGAGCAACACGCCTCCGAACCAGCGGCTCACCACAATCACGGTATTGGTGAGCTGCTGCTTGTTCAACACTTCCAGGATGGGGATGCCGGCTGTTCCGGACGGCTCGCCGTCATCGCTGGAACGGCGGATTGACGCCGATTCGTCCACGGCAAACGCGTGGCAATGGTGACGGGCATCCCAGCCCCGGCTCCGCACCTCGCGAATGAAGGCCAGTGCCTCTTCCTCGGAGCGAACCGGAGAAACAGAGGCGACAAAACGGGAACGCTTCTCTTCATAGGTTCCCGTCCCCAGCTGTTTCACCATTCGGTAACCGCCCGTCGCCATGATGCTCTCCGTCCGCGCGCCGACCGCGCCGCCCAACCATTTTACCAGAATGGCCCATCCCTGTCACCTTGCCGTGCGCCGCCGGAAAATTTGACAAAAAAAAGCGGGAACCCGTCCGGGTTCCCAGCCTCCGATTGACATCACGCCGCTATTCGGCACGACCGGTTTTTTCACAATACTTGCGGTAGGATTGTGTCAACAACGACCGATCCTGACTGTACGTCACCATTTCCAGGGCTTCTGCCACGGGATAGAACCCGGCCTCCGTCATTTTCTCAGGTTCACCGATGTGAAAGTCCTCGGTTTCGGAGTCCATGACATACCAGGCGATGCGATTGCAGACGGGCCGTTGCCGTGTGATGGAGTAGAACTCATAATAGGTTCTCCCTGCGCTGTCGATGATGTCCGCCGAGATGCCGGCTTCCTTCATGACGCTTTGCAAGGCGGTGTCCTCCGCCGGCTTTCCATTGCGGATGACGCCTTTGGGCAACACCCACTCCCCCTTTTCGTTCCGGAGCAGAAACACCTTGTTTCCATGGAACACCACACCGCCGGCACAATCTCGTAATTGCATCGTCTCGACTCTCCCTTCCCGGGCAACCCCTTGCGGCCCGAGGGAACCTTGAAACCTGATCCGGTTTCCGGGTACAAAAAAAGGCACCGTCTGTGAATGATAAAAATGATTCCCGACTTGTGCCCCTGGCCAATGCCATATGAAATCAACTCATGCCTGTTATTGAAAGGAGGAACAAAATGAAAAAGCCACTCCACACCTTACTTTTACCCGGGGCCGGCGCGTTCAAACATGGAGTGTGATCACAAAATCGACTTTTTTCCCACCAACTGCCGTCTGGCGGAAAGCATGGACACCATTTCTTTCCGATTTGCCTTTGCGGATTCCATCTCGTTCTGCAAAATGGACTGCATCTGGTCATTCAGCCGGAAATCGGCATACTGGCCAAGAATGGTGCGATCATGTCCATTGAGGACGGTCATCTTCTGCTGCATGCCTACACTTCCTTTCTATGCAACGGTTTGACAAAATGGCGGGAACTGCATGTAAAACGCACCCACCACTTGTTGATTACCATGTTTTTTCGAAATGAAACAGAAAATAATCCGGCCCCGCCACAAATTGCAGCGGGGCCGGATCAACAGCTCAACCGATTCTGCCCGAACGGGCCGGAACCGCGCCACCATTTCAGAAATCCGGTGTGATCAACCCATAATCACCGTTCTTGCGCTTGTACACCACATTGACCTGTTCATCCTCCGCGTTGGTGAAGACAAAGAAGGCGTGCCCGAGCAGGTTCATTTGCAGGATGGCCTCTTCCACATCCATGGGCTTGAAGGTGAACCGCTTGGTTCTGACGATGCGGTGTTCGCTCTCCTCGTCGATGGGTTCCTCGATGTCATAATTTTCCGGGACCATCGCCTCCTGATGGATGCGCTTGCCCAGACGGGTCTTGTATTTGCGAATCTGCCGCTCAAGCTTCTCGATGACGAGATCGATGGAGGCATACATGTCATCCGTGGTCTCCTCCGCCCGGATGAACAGCCCCTTGGACTTGAGGGTGACTTCAAAGATATTGCGATCCTTTTCAACATCGAAGGTGAGATGCGCCTCCGTGTCGGGCCTGAAGAACTTGGCGAACTTGCCAACCTTCTTCTCCGCCTTTTCCTGCATGGCTTCCGAGACACTGGTGTTTTTTGCGTTCATGTAAAACTTCATGGAACCAACCCCTTTCACCAGTCCGAGATGCGCACCACGTGCGCTCATCGGGCATTTGTGGTGCTTTCAATGTATTGTTACCACACCACGGCAAAAGAAAACAAGGGGGGCACTGAACAACATTTCCACCGTTCTTGGGAACAATGTCCATAGTTCCAGGGAACAATGTCCATCGTTCCCTGGAACAATGTCCATTGTTCCCTGGAGCATGGCGTTCGCTTATTCAACCGGCACGGGGGTGGCTTCCCCGGCAGGTGCTTCCACAGCCTCCACCGCAGCCCCCGTGGTGACCTCCGGCACGGGAAGCGTCGCAAACGCCTCGGTCACGACGGGCAGACCGGTCAGCACCCGCAAATCCGTCTCCACGCGGTTGAGCGACACCGTGGCCGACCACACCGACTGCTGCGCCTGGACAACCGCTTTTTCAGCGGCAATGAGGTCGAGCTTGTTGGCCACACCCGCGTCATACCTTGCCTTGGCCAGCGTCTGCCGGCGTGCTGCCATGTCCTGATCCAGCAGGGCCAGTTCCAGATTCTCGGCCGCCGTGAGCCGATCATTGAGTGTATTGCGCAGGTTCACCACGATGCCGTCCGTTGTGTCCTGCAAGGCCACACGGGCATCCTCCCGGTCGCGCTTGAGTTGGATGACCCGGCTGTGATTGTCCGGAATGAAATTTTTGGCGATGGCAATTTTGAGATCCAGAATCCGCAGGGCCTCAGCCTTGGCGAACAGCGCCGGATCGGCCGCCTTGGCCAGTTCTTCCCATTCAGGCAATGCGGACATGTCCCCAAACCGGGTTTCCATCAGGACAACTTCGTCCCCGCCCTGCAGCAACGTGTCCAGATCCGTTCCCGCCAGACTGTTCACTTCCAGCTCCGCTGACGCGACGGAAAGCGCGAGTTTCTCCAGGGACAGCTCCGCGGCCGTCACGGTGGCCCGCGCATCTTCCAGATCCGCAAGGGAAATGATGCCTGCCGTGTACCGCGCCTCGGCGATGGCCACTTCCTGTTTGGTCAGCGCCAGCAACCGGGTTTCCGTCTGCAGCTGTGCACGGGACAGTCGCAAGGCCTCAATGGCCTTGTGCAGAGCACCTTCCTTCACAAGCGGTTCCCTGGCCTGCGCGCGTTTCTCCTGTTCCAGGCGGGAACGCGCCTCATCCGGTGTGACATCCCGGGTTACCGTGTTGTTGTAACCCTGTTCGTAAACACCGGTATTGAAGATTTTCGCGGATTCCTGATCCGCGTCCTCAATTTCATTCTCAATGAGCTGGATATCCAGTTGGTTGAGCGTGACCGTATTCCGGTTCCCATACATCGTCGCGTACAGATCTTCCAGCGCGGCCATCAAGGTGTCTTCCGCGGCAAACACGGTTGTGATGCCCGCCAGCAACACCGCCACCAGCACCAGGACCACTCCGCGTCCCTTCCAGATTGATTTCATGTGCGTTTCCTCCCGCCCATCGGCGTTGTTTTGTGGATTGGCCTGTGTCCCCTGTTGCGCGCCGGAATCCCCAAGCGGGCTCCGGGACAGCCGTTACAGCCCCGGTCCTTCCCTGGTTGCCAGCAGGAATTTCCTGACATCCGCATCCAGTGACAATTGTGCGGTGACAAGCCCGGCCTTGATGTCCTCAATGGCCGCCTCCAGCGCGTCATCCGCGTAGGCCGGCATCCGTCCTGCCGCAATGTTGCTCTGTATCGTTTTCAGCTTTGCCTGTTGGCGGGCCAGTGTCTCGCGTGTGTTGGCCACATCGAGTTCGGACATGCGCAGCCGCAGATGGGCCGCCCGAATTTCGGCCGTGATCCGGCGCTGCTCATTTTCAAGCTGCAGCCTGCCCTGTTCAATCTGGAGCAGGGTGCGCGCATACTCAATGGCCACATCGGCATCATTGACATGCACATTGAGGTAGGTCATGGATTCCGCCTGCTTCTCGTTGAGTGCGATGGTGCCGCGCTGCTGGAAAATGTCCATCCGGTTTTCCAGTGCCTGCAGCACAAAATCGTCCGCCTGCCCTTCCGGCATGCGCCCGCTGGGGTTGAGGCGCACACGCACATCCCTGTCGAGCGGCTTGCCGACGAACCGGTTGTAATTGCGCACCATGTTCTCACGGGCGCGAACCGAGGCGCGCAACGCGGCTTCCGCCTTCCTCAGCGCAAGCGCGTCGGCGTCCACATCCAACTGCACCACGCGGCCCGCCGCAAAGGATGCCTGCGTTCTGGCCAGAGTCTGTTCGGCCAGGGTCACGGCACGTTCCTTGGACAAGACCTCGTTTTGAGCGGCATGAAGTCCCAGCAGCAGGGAGTCCATGGTGTTTTCGAGGGTGGCTGTGATGACCTTGACACTCTTGACGCGCAACGCATGGGCAAGTTCCAGTTGCTGCGGAACAACGGTTTTCACCTGCATCTGCCGCATGCGCACTGTATCACTGAAGAAGAACTCCATGTCTTCTCCCGTAAAGGGGTTTTCCACCACCATTTTGTCGGGGTCGAGCTGTTCCGCGCGCAGCACGGCATTCTTCCAATCCTTGAGCGCCTGTTGTTCGTCCAGCACGGCATTCTTGATCGCCTGCAGCGCACGAACCTCCAGCAGTGCGTCATCACGCGTCAGCACCACGGCTTGCGGTGGCACATCGGCTGTGGCGGCCGCCGTGGTGACCGGCGCAGCGGGAACCGTCGCGGCGGTTGCCGCAACCGGTGCCTGTCCCAGCGCCATGATCCCGGCCAGAAGCCAGGATGCCCATTGTTTTGCCTTCATTGTTTCCTCCCGGTCTGATGTACCCGGCCGCCTGCGCAACGCCTGCAGCCCGACACCAAAGCCTACACCCGGATCCTGTTTTTGTCTGATGTCATGGTCTGGTGGCCATGTCCGCCAGCTCCCGGACCTGCGTCATGGAAAAATGGTATTTCTTCTCGCAAAAATGGCAGGTCAGCTCGATGCCGTTGGGGTCTGACCCCAAATCCGCCAGCTCCTGCCGGCCCAGGCTGATGAGGTTTCGCTCCATGCGCTCGCGGCCGCAGGTACACCGATACCCGGTGGGCCGCACGTCCAGAATGCGGGCCCCGAGTTCCGCGAACCGGTTGACCAGGATGGCTTCGGGGGTTTCCCCCTCGGCCAGCATGGTGGTGATGGGCGGCAACCCGGCCACCAATGTTTCCAGCCGCCCGATGAGTGTTTCGTCCGCGTCCGGCATCAGCTGCAGCATCAGGCCTCCGGCCTGCAGCACATGCCCGTCCGGTGCCACCAGCACTCCCAATGCCATGACGGTGGGCGTCTGCTCCGAGGTGGCGTGATACCAGGTGAGATCCTCCGCTATTTCGCCGGAGATCAGGGGCACCGTGCCCACATACGGGTCGCGCATGCCCAGATCCTTGATGACGTGCAGGGTTCCCGCGCCCACCGCGCCGCCGACATCAAGCTTGCCCACTGCGTTCAGCGGCAAGTCCACATCCGGCACATTCGCATAGCCGCGGACGAACGAATCGGCATCGGACACGGCGATGAGCCCGCCGATGGGGCCTTCGCTCCGGATTTGCAGCGTCAGGGCGTCCGTGGGGTTCTTGAGATTGCCGGCCATCATGGCCGCGCCCGTGAGCAGACGCCCAAGGGCGGCAGATGGCACCGGGTACAAGCCATGAATCTCCTGCGCGCGCGATACCATCTGCGTGGTGCGCGCCACCAGCACACGGACCGCGCCGTCCGCGGCCATGCCGCGCACCAGCCGATCCGTCTGGTTTTCATTGGGAACGGACGCCAGCGGGTTCTCCGTCTGCTGGCGCCCGGGGGTGTTTTTGTGTTCAGCCATTTGTCTCTCCTGTTGCGCCTTCGCCTGCCGCCTGGTCTTCCACGCAGGGCAGGTCGGTGTTGTAGTCGATGTCGGGCAGCCAGTCCTCCAGCCGCCCCTGTTGCCGGAACAAAACGGCAAAAATGCCGTTGATGGTGTTGGCGGTGTTGTCCGCGGCCTTCTGAATCAGCATTTCCACGGACTCATTGCGCCGCGTGTTCGGCAGTTCCGGTTGTGACCAGCCCCGCCGCTTGCGGTTGAGCCAGTCGATGTCCGCAGGCGCCTGCTCCGGATAGGGCACCTTCGCCGGATGAAACGCGCCGCCGGTGAGGCTGTCCACCCAGTGCAGCAGCTTCTTCTTCACGCCGCGCGGGTCGTACAGCAGTCGGTTGGCCCGGTGCATGTCCTTTGGGATCTCCTCCAGCAGCTTCTCGTCCACATGCAGGCGGTAGACCTCATACAGTGCCGTCACCCAGCAATTCACAATGGGCTCGGGCCAGGGGCCGGGGCCGGGACACAAGGTGTGCAACCGTGCCCGTGTGGCCGGACCATGTCCCGCGTCCTGCCACAGCAGCACGTCGAGCATGCGTTCCACCTCATCGTGCGTGGTCTGGACGGGAACGCCGGCCTCCGTCCAGATCCAGTTGTGGGACACCGCGTTCACATAAGGGTGCAGCGCCCGATCCGTGTGGTAGTGGCACACCATGCCGCACAACCAGGCTGCCAGTGTCATCCAGTCTTCGTTCCATGAAACGGGAGCCAGTTGCCGAAACCCATGCCGCAAAAACTGTCCTGTCCGGTGCGCGTGCAGATGCTGCCCCACCGCCACCAGGCTGCCCTTCCCGTCACCGGGAAAGCAGTGGTGATAAAAAAGCGGGTCCGGCCCCTGCGCGCCCAGGCGATACGCCTCTGCATGCGTCCGGATCCCCTCTGCGACACGTCGACTCTCAATGCGGCCGGGCACACGC
>JAEWSN010000157.1 GCA_023459915.1 Bacillota bacterium | reverse complement strand
TCATGATTGCACGTTCTTGTTCAGGAGTGAGCGTCCGTTTCTCACCAACTCTGCGTCCACGCTTTCCGGCTTTTATCCCTTCGATTCCCTTCTCCTCGTAGGCCTTTTTTGTTGCGTAGACCAGACTTCTGCTGATATCAAGCGCAACAGCAACCTCATCGGGTTTCTTGCCTGAGCTCAACATTCTGACAATATTTTTTCGTATTTGATATTGTTCTGCTTGTGACAGGTTTTTCGCATTAGTTCTTAATTCATCCATACCATTATAATTACAAATTATGGCAGAGGTGCCCAGTGTTTGTTTGGCGTCTCAATAACGGGATTTGTCAGCAAAATTCCGTCATTTCGGACCAGATAGGCATCCGCCGATGCACCCAGCCGGGTCAGTTCTGTACGGACCAGATTGTCCAGTGCGGCCTGATTCAATACCAGATTGAGTGTGCCAACCGGCGCCAAATCCGGATTTGACCAGGCGGAGACGGGTGTGGAAAGCACCAGAATGTTGTCCTTGATAAAGCTGTTCCAGAAAACGTCCGACCAGACCTGGGCTCCCGAGAGCGCCTGTCTTGTTTCCTCCCGCGAAACCGCGAGTGGCGCGAGATCCAACGGATCGTAATTCTGGCTGAAGATGACCTCGCCATAGCCGTTTGTCAGGTAGAGATCGGTATCCCCATATTGCTCAATCGCGACGGAGAGAAAGGGCGAAACTGTTCCCCCATGATTACCTGTTCCTGCTTGTCCGCGGAAAACGCGTTCAGGGTCTCCATATTCTCACGGAGGATGCGGGACGACGAAAGCAGCCGCGCATCGCCTTCGCGCGCATGGGAAAACGCCTCCATGCGCGCCTTGGTCATGGTTGCATACAGAAGGTTCCCGGACTGTATCTCCTTGGTGAGCACGTCTCCGGCCGTCCCAATCGCCAACGCGCCAAACAGCAGCATCGGCGCCAGTATTGCCGGCAGCACAAGGAGCAGGAGTTTACCCCGGATGCCGGGATGACGGACTTTGAAATGCCATCTTTTCAATTTTGCCTTCCACATGCTGATACCCCCCAAAACCCTTCAGCTGCCTGCTTTTTTGACGCGCTGTCAATAGGTTGCCGCCCCATCCTACCCCGTGCATATTAAAACCGCATTGGATGCGTGTTATCATGGGGACAGCCGATTCAGGGCCGCCACAGTTGCCGGGGGGCTGACCCCAATGGTATGATTGGGAATGCCATACACGTGAGGATAAGCCTTGACGCATCACATAGGTGCCGCTGCAACGTCCTCCATTGGCTCCCGAGCCTGCCTGACATCTTGTTGAAATACAAACCGTCGCCAATAGAGGATAGGTGTCATATGAAAGCGGAACGCATCCTCCCTGTACTCACCGTCCTTTTTGCCGTGTTGGTGTGGGGAATCTCTTTTGTTTCCACAAAGGTGGTGCTGGCGGATTTGCCGCCTGTCTCCATTGCGTTTTTCCGTCAGCTCATCGCCATCGTCCCCCTGCTGATGATTCTGCGGATGAATGGCGAGACGCTCTCCCTGCAAAAAGGGGAGCTCCGCCTGTTTTTTGTGGCCGCCTTCTTTGGCCTGGTTCTCTATTTTGTCTTTGAAAACAGCGGCCTGCAGTACACCACGGCCTCCAATGCCTCCATGCTGGTCGCCGCCATCCCGATCTTCACACTCACCATCGAAAGCATCCGCCACAAGCAGAAGCTGGCCCTGTTCACCCTGGCGATGATTCTGGTCTCCATCGGTGGCGTGTACCTGATTCTATTCGAGGACGGGTTGCCGGACTTCTCCTCGGACACATTTCTGGGAAACCTGCTCGTCTTTGGCGCCATGATGTCCTGGATTGCCTATACGTATGTCAGCAAGCGGCTTTCCACCAGATACAACAGCCTGAAGATCACAACCATCCAGACATTCTGCAGCATTCCGCTGTTCGTACCCTTTTTGCTCCATGAGATACCCGCCTGGCGGATGCCCTCCTCCCTCTCCCTGCTCAATCTGGCGTTTCTGGGCATCCTGTGCTCCGCCGCGGCCTATGTGGCATTCCTGTACGGCCTGCAAAAGCTCGGCCCGGTCATCCCTTCCGCCTTCCTGAACCTGATGCCCGTGGTCACCATCGTGACCGGCATGGTGCTGCTCGCGGAGATTCCAACCCTCACACAGATCATCGGTGCCACCCTGATCATCGGCAGTCTCACCGCCCTGACCATCCGGGGCCGGAAGACCGCAGTGCGGGAAGTTGCGAAATCTTGATTATTCCTGTCGGTTTGGGGAAAATACCTTCCTGACGTAACAAACACAGACGCACCCGTGCTGAGGGAAAACGCCCAGCCGGTTGATTCGCAAGGAAAGGAATCCCCCCATGAAAAAAAGAAACCTTCGCATTGCATCCCTTTTGTTGGCCATCCTGCTGGTGGCGGCACTTGCGGCCGGATGCACGGAAAAATCAGACAAGCTGGTCGTCGGCATGGAACTGCAATACCCGCCCTTCGAGACCACGGATGAAAGCGGCAATCCCTCCGGCATCAGTGTGGACATCGCCAATGAGCTTGGCAAATACCTCGGCCGCGAGGTGGAAATTGTCAACACGGCCTTCAGCGGCCTCATTCCCGCCCTGCAGAGCAAGCAGATCGACATCATCCTCTCCTCCATGACCATCACGGACAAGCGCCTGGAGTCCATTGACTTCTCGGAGCCCTATGCCCAGGCCAACCTGGCGCTGCTGATCGCAAAGGATTCCCCCGTACAAACCGCCGACGATCTCAAGGCCGGCACCACGGTCGCCGTCAAGAAGGGCACCACCGCCCATGTCTACGCGGACACCAATTTCCAGGACGCAGAGGTGCTTGTGCTGGAATCGGAGGGCGCCTGCATTCTGGAGGTGACCACCGGCAAGGCGGATGTCTTCATCTACGACCAGATGAGCATCTACAAGGCCTGGCAGACCAATCAGGACACCACCCGCGCCAATCTTGAACCATTTGCCGCCAACCCCGAAAACTGGGGCATCGGACTGCGCAAGGGAGAAGAGGAGCTCAAGGGTAAAATCAACGACTTCATCCGCGAAAGCAAGAGCAACGGCTTTTTCAGCAGTGTCGCGGAAAAATATCTCTCGGACATGAAAGCGGTGTTTGATGAACTCGGTATCCCCTTCTTCTTCTAAACAAAAGGAACCCTTGTCCCCGGTTGTCGCGGCAAATGCCGGCACACAACCGGAACCCGTCAAAAGACCCCTGCTCAAGAGGCTGTTCCTCCGACACGAGGGACAGCCTCCTTCCCAAGGGCAGGAATGGCTCAACGGCATCCTGGTGGGCGGCATCATTGCGGCCTTTTTTGTGCTGACCTTCCAAACGCTCGACTACACGCCGCGATGGAACCTGTTGTGGCTGTACCGCGAAAAAGTGCTGTCCGGATTCCTCAACACCCTGATCATCAGCGGCATCGCGCTGGTCCTGTCCCTGGCCATCGGGCTGCTGACGGCACTTTCCAGCCGCTCCCGGCTGGTGCCGCTGGTCACCTTCGGCCGCATGTATATCGGGCTCATCCGGAACACGCCGCTGATGGTTCAAATCATCATCCTGTTCTATGTGGTTGGCACAGCCCTGCACATCACCAACCGCTATCTGCTTGGCGCACTGATTCTCGCGTTTTTCAGTGGCGCCTATGTCAGCGAAATCATCCGGGCCGGCATTGAAAGCATTCCCACCAGCCAGATAGAGTCCGGTTTGTCGCTGGGCTTCACCAAATTCCAGCTTTACCGGTATGTCATCCTGCCGCAGGTCGCCAAGCGCATCACCCCGGGCATCGCCGGGCAACTGGTGTCGCTGGTGAAGGATTCCTCGCTGCTCTCCATCATTGCGGTCAGCGAGGTGACCAAGGTGGTTCAGGAAATCGACTCCCTCAACTACGCCACCATCGAAACCTTCATCCAGCTGGCGGGGCTGTATCTCTTGATCACGCTCCCCCTGTCGGCACTATCCAAATGGCTGGAACGGCGTTTCGCATATGAAGCGTGACAAGTGAGGTCAGACCCCATTCCCGCCCCCAAGGAGAACCTGAATGCGAATTGACATAGACCAACTGAACAAGCGGTTTGATGAAAAGGAGATCCTCAAGGATCTCACCCTTCACATGGAGGACGTCGCCACGCTGGCCATCACAGGACCTTCCGGCGGCGGGAAGTCCACCCTGCTTCGGGTCTTGGCCGGCCTTCAGAAACCACAATCCGGGCGGGTCGCGCTGGATGGCCGGGAGATCATCTTCGAGGAGGATGCGCTCCATGAATGGCGAAAATCCATCGGCGTGGTTTTCCAGGCGTACAACCTGTTCCCCCACCTCACCGCCCTGCACAACATCGTGCTGCCCATGACCGTGGTGCACGGCATCGCGAAGGCCCAGGCCCAGGAACGCGCGGAGCATCTGCTCGAACGGTTCAAACTGACCGAGCACATGCACAAGAAGCCGGGACAGCTCTCCGGCGGGCAACAACAGCGCATCGCCATCGCGCGCGCCATCGCGGTCAGCTCGGGTCTGCTCCTGCTCGACGAGCCCACCTCCGCGCTCGACCCCTTCATGACGCGTGAAGTGCTGGACATGCTCAAGGAATTGGCGGACGAGAAGCGCACCATCCTGATGGTGACACACGAAATCGCCTTTGCGGCGGGCGTCTGTGACCACATGGTCTATCTGGAGGACGGCAGAATCGTGGAGGCCGGGCTCACCGCGGACGTCATCCGCGCAACGGGCATGGACAGAAACGGCATCCATCTGATTCAATAGAGGCGGCGCGTGCCGGAGACTACGGCACACCCGCCGCAATCGCACAAAAAGGGTCACACGCGGATGCCTGCGACCCGTGGCAGGCCTGTTGATGGAGGTATGCAAGATGAAATACCCGGTTTTGTCCGACGCGCTTCGCCTGGAACGGCTGGCATCCCCCGAAGGAAAAATTCGCATGGTGCTCGACACCGACACCTACAACGAGGTGGACGACCAGTTTGCCGTGGTGTATGCCCTCTGCTCCCGGGAACGCATGGCTGTGGAGGCTTTGTACGCCGCCCCCTTTTTCAATGAAATGTCCACCGGCCCGCGGGATGGCATGGAAAAAAGCCACGCCGAAATCCTGCGCGTGCTCGATCGCATGCACCTGCCGGTTCAGGAAAATTTTGTCTTCCAGGGTTCTCCCGGATATCTTCCGGGCCCGGAAACCCCTGTTGAGAGCGCGGCGGCCGCCGACCTGGTGAAGCGTGCCATGGCCTCGGAGGACCCGTTGTATGTGGTGGCCATCGGGGCCATCACCAATGTGGCTTCCGCCATTCTGATGGAGCCCCGCATCATCGAAAGAATCGTGGTTGTCTGGCTGGGTGGAAACGCCCTGTACTGGCCGCACACGAGGGAGTTCAACCTGCAGCAGGACATCCACGCCGCCCGCGTAATCCTGGACTCCGGCGTACCGTTGGTTTTGCTTCCCTGCCAGGGGGTGGTCACCCATCTCACCACCACCGTGCCGGAATTGGAACGCTTCATCAACGGACGAAGCGACATCGGCACCTACCTCACCGAGACGGTGCGCGCCTGCGGCAGGGAAAACATGGCGTGGTCACGGGTGATCTGGGACGTCTCCACCATCGCCTGGCTCAACAACCCGGACTGGGTGCCCACCGACCTGGTGCACAGCCCCATCCTGACCGATCAGCTGACCTGGAGCGCGGACAACTCCCGCCATCTCATCCGGGTCGCGCGCCATGTCGACAGGGACGCGGTCTTCACCGATCTGTTCAAGCGCGTCAACGGCAGCGACACGCTGGGGTGAATCGTCCTCCTTGCCGGGCAAGCCGTCAGGCGGATCTGGCCAGTCATGTGGCCGTCGTGGTATCATGGAGTGAGGCGCATGTAGGGGCCAACCTCCCTTCCCCGGGAACGGGAGCAGGCCGGAAGAACGGAATGGATGCGCGCCGTCCATGCAAGGAGTACAGCGATGTCATTCAAAACACTGCACCAGGTTCCCACCCCAACGGAAATCAAACAGCTGCTTCCGCTCCCCGCGCATCTCGCGCAGATCAAGGCCGAACGCGACCGCGTCATCATGGACATTTTCACCGGGAAGGATTCCCGGTTTGTCCTGATTGTCGGCCCCTGTTCGGCGCACGATCCGGACGCCGTCCTCGCCTATGCCGAAAAGCTGGCCTGGCTGCAGGAAAAGGTCGCCGAAAAAATCATGCTCATTCCCCGGGTCTACACCAACAAGCCCCGCACCACCGGAGAAGGCTACAAGGGGATGATGCACCAGCCCAACCCCAATGAAATCCCCAATATCACAGAAGGCATCAAGGCCATCCGCACCATGCAGATCCGGGTCATCGAGCAGACCCACCTCTCCTCGGCCGATGAGATGCTGTACCCCGACAACATGGGGTACATGGACGATCTGCTCAGTTATCACGCGGTCGGCGCGCGATCCGTGGAGAATCAGAAGCATCGGCTCATCGCCAGCGGCATCGACGTGCCGGTGGGCATGAAGAACCCCACCAGCGGCGATATCGGGGTGATGCTCAACTCCATCAAGGCCGCCCAGCTCTCCCATGTCTGCATGCACGAGGGCAAGGAGGTGCAGACCTCCGGGAACCCCGTCGCGCACGCCATCCTGCGGGGCGCGGTGAACCAGTATGGGCGCAACATCCCCAACTATCACTACGAGGATCTGCGGTTCGTGGCCAAGAAATATGCCGAACGCGAGCTTGCCAATCCGGCTGTCATCGTGGACTGCAACCACGCCAACTCCATCAAGCAGTTCAAGGAACAGCCCCGCATCGCCCTGGATGTCCTCCGCAGCATGCGCTATTCCGACGCCATCCGCGGCCTCATCAAGGGCCTGATGATAGAGAGCTATCTGGTGGAGGGTTCCCAGCCCGTGGGCGGGTGCACCTTCGGCCAGTCCATCACCGACGCCTGCCTTGGGTGGGAAGACACCGAGACCCTCATCCTGGAGATTGCCGATGCGCTCTGAACCACGGGGTGACACCCAGCAACCGGCGCAACCTCGCGCCGACGCCACGACGGATCCAAACAAGATGCACCCACATCAGACGGTTCCGCCCGGTGCCGCGCCGCTCGGCCCAAACCATCGCGAAATCCCGGCGCACCTGCTCAATGAGCATTATGACGACCGATATTTCGACATCGTCAGCGCGCTCGACGAATCGCAGCACATCTTCTTTGACAACAGCCGGCTGGCGGAGCGGCTGTCCGGCTGGCCTTCCGAGCTTCCATTTTCCATCGGGGAAACGGGGTTTGGCGCGGGCCGCAATGTCATCGCGCTGCTGGAATATCTGGCCCGGCTGCCACGGGTTCCCGGAACCATCCGCTACCATTCGGTGGAACTCCACCCGCTGACGCCGGAGCGGCTGGCCGCCATCCTGGAAGGATTCAGAACCCGTGCGTCCGCTGATATCGACGCACTCATCCGGGCCTATGAGGCCGTGGATTCCTCCATCTCCGGGTGGCATATCCTGACACTTCCCCACGACAAGGGAATCATCGAGCTTCGCCTGTTTCTTGGCGAAGCCCTGGAAATGCTTCATGCGCTGAAAACCCCTTGCGACGCGTGGTTTCTCGACGGGCACGGACCCAAGAAAAATCCGGCGATGTGGCGGCCGGAGCTTCTGTCCGCCATCGGAGCCAAAACGGTTCCCGGCGGCACCTGTGCCACCTTTACGGTTGCCGGCGCCGTGCGGCGCGGGCTGGAGGCGGCCGGCTTCACGGTATCCAAAGTTCCCGGCATTGGCGGCAAAAACCACGTGTTGCAGGCTGTCCGGGAGAAGGAGACATAGCCAATGGCGGAAAAGGGCGCTGCCCAAAAGAAACCGCGCGCACGCGCCATGTCCCATGTCCGGCGGCTTCAGCGCCAATACCGGCTGCTGCTGTTCTGCCTGGTGCTGGTTGTCGCGCTGGTCTATGGTGTTGTCTACCTGCAGAATCTGACGGCCGAAAGGCAGGTATACGAGTCGTACACCCGAGACAGCATCCTCGCAATCAAGAAGGATTTTCTCAAGGACAATGTCAGCAATGTCATCCGCATCATAGACGAGAAGCGCCAGACCCAGGAGACCCTCTACCGGGAAAGAACCCGCCGCATCGCCGCCCGGCTGGCCTTGTTCGCACAGTATTCCCCGGAGAGCTTTGCCGCGCTCTGTGTGGGACACTTTTCCCTCGAGGAGAGTCAGCAGGCCTTCAGCGTGCTGCTGTTCTCGCCGGAAGGCGCCCTGCTGCTGCGTCGGAACGTCTCCGACGACATGCTGGCATCCGAAGGGGACTCCGGACAAACCCTCATCGCGAATCATTTCCCTGTGCGCCACGAAGAGACCTATGCCGGCCACCGGGTGGTGTTCGGGGTGTCCCAACAGGCGCTGGACGAGGAAGTGAAGGATCAGGCGGCCGAGCTGATCCACCAGTCCCGGTTCTCCAATGACGCCTATATATGGGTCAACGAAATCATCAACTATGAGGGCGGCAAGGACTACGCCGTCCGCCGGGTCCACCCGAATCTTCCGGAAACAGAAGGCATGCTGCTCTCAACCGACATGACCGACATTCAGGGCAACCTGCCCTATCTGGAGGAGCTCGAGGGCATCCGGGCGGATGGCGAAATATTCTTCACCTATTTTTTCAAAAAGCTGAATCAGGAAACCATCTCGGAAAAACTCACCTACGCAAGGCTGTACGAACCCTTCGACTGGGTGGTGGCCATGGGCATCCATCTCGATGACGTGCAGGCCTATCTGGACATGTCCATTCAGGAGAACCAGGAGCACCTGCGCCAGCTGACAGTTCGGATGGCCCTGCTGCTGGCCGGCATCCTCATCGTCGCCTTTTTGATGCTGCTGTGGCTGGAACGCTGGTATTTCCGCTCCACCAGCCGCACCTGGAAAACGCAGACACATGTGGATCCGCTCACGGGTGTCGCCAACCGGCGCGCGGGGATTGAGCTGTTGGAAGACGCGTTCCGCAGGAGCAAGGACAGCCCGGACAGCCCCTGCCTGATGATGATGGACATCGACGACTTCAAGCACGTCAACGACACCCATGGCCATCCGGTGGGCGATGAGGTGCTCAAAACGCTGACCCGCCGCATCAACGAAAACATCCGAAGCACCGACACCCTGTGCCGATGGGGTGGAGAGGAATTCATGCTGTTCTGCGAACATCTGCCGCGGGATCGGAGCCTGTCGCTTGCGGAAAAGCTGCTGGAGGCGGTTCGCACGCAGACCTTTGGCAGTCCGGAAGACCCGTGGCGGGTCACCATTTCCATCGGCATCTCCTGGCACGGCCCGGCGGACAGGGAGGCCGAAGCGGCCGTCATCCGGGCGGACAAGGCCCTGTATACGGCCAAGCACGCCGGCAAGGATCAAGCCATCGTGCTGGCGCCCGACGAAGCCTGAGAGACCTGCGGCCTCCAGGCTGCCTGAGAGACCCACGGCCTCCAGGCTGACCTTTCATGCCGGTGCGATGCAGGTGCAGGCGGGCGCAGGCACCTTCATCCCTTCGCGGCCAGCGCAACAGCCAGCTGTGCCGCCACCCGGGCGTTGTCGTACACCAACTGGATATTCGATTCCAGGCTTTCGCCTTCAGTTTGTTCCTTGACCTTCGCCAACAAATAAGGCGTGGCCGCCTTGCCGTGAATCCCTTCGCGTTCCGCGTCCCGGATGGCCTGCTCTATGGCATCGTTGATAATCCGGGATGGCATCTCGTAGGCTTCAGGAATGGGATTGGCGATGATCAGTCCCCCGGCCAGCCCCATGGCCCATTTGGCATGAATGGCCTCGGCGAGCTCTTCCACGCTGTCCACACGGTAATCCACGGAAAATCCGCTTTTGCGCGTGTAGAAGGCCGGCATTTCATCCGTACCATAGCCCACCACCGGCACGCCGTTGGTCTCCAGATATTCCAGCGTCAGCCCGATGTCCAGGATGGACTTGGCACCGGCACAGACCACCGCGACATTGGTTTGCGCCAGCTCCTGCAGATCGGCGGAAATGTCGAAGGTCTGGGTGGCGCCGCGATGCACGCCGCCAATGCCGCCGGTCGCAAAAATGGGGATGCCGGCCATGGCGGCCAGTATCATCGTGGAGGCCACCGTCGTGGCGCCGTCCATTTTCTTGGCGACAACAAACGGAATGTCCCGGCGTGAGGTCTTCACCACATTCTCCGCCTTGCCCAGATGCTCGATTTCCTCCCGGGACAGACCGATTTTCAGCCTCCCCCCCAGAATGGCGATGGTGGCGGGTTCCGCGCCGTTCTCACGGACGATGCGTTCCACCTCCAGCGCGGTTTCCACATTCCGCGGATAAGGCATGCCATGTGAGATGATGGTGGATTCCAGCGCCACAACGGCCTTTCCGCGCGCCAAGGCCTGCGCCACCTCGGGTTTGATGTCCAGATAACGGCTCCATGCGGGATTGCTCATGATGGTTCCTCCCTTGTCAGTCTGTCGTACGACAGGTCCGGATTGATGGTGTCCTCGTGCGAAAGGGCCATGGCGGCCGCGATGGTGGCCATCCGGGCGGTCCGGTGAATATCCAGCCCCCGGAAATGGCCCATGGCCAAAGTCGCCAAAAAAGCGTCTCCGGCACCGGTCGCAGCCACCACTTGGCAGGTGGGGGGTGGCAGGTGCCATTGCGCGGTGCCGATGCTGCAGTACGTGCCCGCCGCGCCGAGAGAAATGAATACATGTCGCACACCCAGCTCGTGAAATCGACCCACGGCACGGTGCAGCGCGTCCCACTGGGCGGCCCCGCGCGCCTCGGGAATGGAAACCCCCGACAGCGTTTCCGCTTCGAGCCGGTTGGGCTTGATGGTGTGAAAGCGGCCGATGCGGGATTTGACCCGTTCCGCCTTGGCCGTTGAGACAGGATCCAGAAACAGCGGCACCTCCGGGGGAATCGCGTCAATGGCGTGAATCAGCGCCTCCGCAGGGAAGTTCGTGTCCATCACGCACAGCGCCGCCCGCTTGAGCACGTCCATCTTCCCGTCCAGCCGGCTGGCGGTCATGCGATCACAGATATCCATCTGATTGATGGCCACCAGCATGTCGCCGCCCTCGTCCAGGACGGATAGATAGCTGGAGGTGTCCGCATCCGGCAACACCAGCACATGCCGTGTGTCCAGACCCAGCCTGTCCGCCTCCAGCAGCGCGCGCTGTCCGTAGGTGTCTTGCCCGACAACACTGACCAGGGTTGTCGGGATTCCCAGCCGAACCAGGTTCTCCGCAATGTTCCGCCCCACCCCGCCCATGGAGGTGCGCACCCTGCCCACATTCGAGTCCCGAAGGATCAGCGGCCCCCGCACAAATCCCTGGATGTCGGCGTTCACACCACCAAGCACACACACATAGGGTTTGTTGAAGTCCATCTCCATCACCTCTGTGACAAGCCGCTCTGTGTCGTTCTCCGGTTCCGACCGGCATCAGTGCTTGCTCCAGGCGGCCATCACCGCCAGCAGTTTCCGGCGGGGAAGCAACACAAACACGGCCAGCACCAAAATCAGCGCCGGCAAAGCCATCCAGTATCCGGCAACATGCAGTCCCAGTTCCCAGGCCACCCGCTCCGCACCTTCCGCAAGCGTCTGTCCGCCCGTGATCATCTGCCGATAGGCATTGATGGGTGATTGCGAGGCATCATGCAGATACAGCAACGCCGGCAGCCCGTCCGACCAACGGACAGCCACCTGGACCAAAAATACCGCCAACAGGTTCATACCCGGCTGCGCCCTCCTTGAAGCACTGATATCCGTCGCGGACAAGGCCATCATGGCCCAGACGGCCGATACCGAAAACACGGATGACACGGCAATGGACAACAAGGTGTTGATCAGCCCCCACTGGCGAATCAGGATGTATTTGGAGAACAGGGTGGGATGCGCGCACAAGACCGAAAGGAACAACAGGAGCGCCAGCGCGAGGCGACGCATTCTTCCGGAAGACTGCAGCACAGCGACGGACGCGGCATACGCAAGCCCCGTGGCAACCACCGCGCCCCCGGCGGCCTGCAGCAGCCAGCCCGGCGCGGCGGGCAACCATCCGCCTGCCATCTCCGGCGCGGTGACCGCTCCGTTGCTGGAAAAGGTGGAAAACACAGGCCAGAAATAGGCGACAGAAAAGCCAAGCAACCCCAGCACCGCGGACAGGGGTTTCCACCCGAAACCCTCTCCCTGTGTGAACGCCTGGGCATCATGGATGGGCGCGAACACCTCCCTGGCCAGCCGGATGGCCGGCCAGGCGAGCACCGCCGCCGCCAGCCAGCCAAACAACAGCTGCAGCAACGGCAGCGGCGTTGACGTCATCTGCATGAACAGGTCGCGAAACACAAGCACATCCACCGTCTGTGTGGTCTGGTACACCAGGGGATTGACCAGGAGCCGGGAGAGGGAATAAAAGGTGTTGGCGCCAAGCATCAGGGACACCAGCGCGAACAGGCCGGAGACCTTGAGCGGCAGGCCGGCCAGATGGCCCCCGTGGATTTCCCGCAGGGCCAGTGACACAATGACCGGAATCCCCAGAAGCTTGATTGCGCACAGCAATGGCACCAGCCAGCGCATGGCCTGCGCGGAGATCAGGGTTTGCGTGCCCACTGCCTGAAACACCCATTGCGCAAACACTTCCGCGGGCAGAAACGCCGGCAGGACCAACAGGATGCCCAAGGCCTCTCCCGCGACAAGCGGCAGCCGCAACGCCAGCGTCCCGGCGATTGTCCCCATCAGCAGATGGAACACGGCAAACAGCAGGCCAAAAATCACCGTATTGGCGACCGCATCCCCGAATCCGGGAGAGGAGAACAGCTTTTGGAACCCGGCAAAGCCAATCCAGGGCGATGCCGCAAGTCCATAGGCGGGGCTGTACTGCCTGAAAGCCAGCGACAATTCCATACCCACCAGATACAGGCCCGCCGCCGCCATGAGACACAGCAGCACCAGTCCACCCCGGGCTGCCGCAGACGAACGGTCCCGTCCCAGGTCGTTGCGAATCTCCATGCCATCCTCCTTCAAAGCTTCAGTACAGGCAACATCGTCACCCCTGTTGTACAGACAAGCATTGCATCCTTCTTACAGGATACGTCATTTCAGGGAAAATGGCTTCCCAAAATGCACATATCGTCGCTCACAGTCCCAAAAAAACACGGGCAGGCGAAATCCCGCCTGCCCGCACGCACATCATGAGAAAAGAAAGGACCCTGCATCACTCAGCCCTTGACCGCACCTGCCGTCATGCCCGCCACGATCCGCTTGTTGAAGAAGATGAAGATGAGCAATGGCGGAATGGAGATGAGCACCACATCCGCGAAAAGCAGATTCCAGGAGGAGATGTACATGCTGGTGAAGTTGTAGAGGGTCAACTGTACGGTGACATTTTTCGCGCCGGGCAGAAAATAGAGTGGATTGGCAAAGTCATTGAAAATGTTTACGGAGGAGAGCACGATCACCGTTGCCGTTACGGGCTTGAGCAGCGGCAGGATGATTTGGAAGAACATGCGCCATCCGGAGCAACCGTCCATCACCGCGCTTTCGTCGATTTCACGTGGCAGCGATGCCATGAACCCCTTGTACAGCAGCGCGGAGAATGGGAATGACAGCGCCACCTCCACCAGGATCAGGCCCGGGAGCGTCTTGAACAGGCCCAGATGGTTGAGCACCCAGACAGTTGGGACAACCGCCGGCGGAATCATCAGACCGGCGAGCACAAGAAAGTCGATGATCGGCGTCGCCCTGCCCTGCCGCCGTTGCAGCACAAATCCTGCCATGGCACACACGACCACAAGCACCGCGATGGAGACAATCGTGATGACAGAGCTGTTGAAAAACGCCCGAATCAGCATCCCGTCCTTTTCCCGGAGCACCGCCGCATAGTTTTCAAAAAACTGTATCGCCTCCGGGAAGGCGATCGTCATTTCTGCCGCCTCCACACGCGTTTTCAGAGAATTGACAATGACAAACCAGAAGGGAACACCAAAGAGCAGCACCGCCAGCACAATACAGACCAATTCCAGTATGGCCAGTCCCATCCGCCCACCGATGGTGGCGCTTTCCCCTTCCCGCAACCGTCCCTGATTCCTCCGGACATCCACCAAGCCACTCACAAATCCACCTCTCTCCTGTTCAGTGCCCGGTACAGGGGCATCGCCAGAATGGACACCGCCAAAAACAGCAACACATTGCCCGCAGTGGACAAGCCGTAAAAGCCACCCTGATACTGCTTGTAAATAATGGAGGCGATAACATCCGTCGCGAAGCCGGGGCCGCCCTTGGTCATGGCCCAGATGAGATCAAAGGAACGCAGGCCGCCGATGAACGAGAGCACAATCACCGAATTCATGGCCGGCCGGCACAATGGCAGTGTGATGTGAAGAAACTTCTGCCATGCATTGCCGCCGTCAATGCCCAACGCCTCATAATATTGCCGGGGTATGGACATGATGCCGGCGATATAGATGACGGTGGCCATCCCCACCCCTTTCCAGACATCCACACCGACCACGGACAACAGGGCGATGTCCACATTCCCCAGCCAGTCCGGCCCGTCGATGCCGATTTTGGACAGGGCCACATTGATGAGGCCGGTGGAGGGATGCATCATGCTGCCAAAGGTGATCCCGACCGCGATGGTCGAGAGCAGGTTCGGGAAGTAGACAACGGATCTCAAAAAATGTCTTGATTTGATACTGGTCGTCAGCAAGGTGCCGGCGACAAGCCCCAGCAGTACCTTCAAACCGCTGGTGAGCACCGCGTACACGAGGGTGTTCCGAAAGCCGATGTTCAAGGAGCTCTCCTCAAAGAACATCACGAAATTCTCGAATCCAATGAACTCCCAGTCCATCAGCGTCCACCGGGTCATGCTAAAGAAAAAGGACATCAGGGTCGGCAACAGGAAAAACAGCAGATAGATGATGCCGGCCGGCAGCAGAAACCCGTACGAATACAGGCGTTTGGTCAATGAACTCATCGGGATGGCTCCTTTTCGCATGCTGAATGTGGATCCTCAAGTCGGGACCCACTTTGTTCTCACCCGTCTGTCGCAGAACGCGGGAGCCGCATGGCCCCCGCGCCTGTCCAGACCATCAAGCCCGCTGATCAAACGGGATTCCCGCCAACGGGGTTTGCCGGTCATCAGGGCTCACCAGCCTTCAAGTCCCAGCTGTTTGGCCTGTTTCTCCACGTCCTTGTCGTACTCGGCAGCCGCGGTTTCCGCAGGCTTCAGGCCGGCACCGACCTCCACGCAGAACTGCGGCAGGTTCGGCCCCTTGATGGGCGAGAGGAATTCCAGTGCCGGCGCCGTCTTGTCCGCCTGGAAATAGGGCAGCATGTCCTTGACGGCGGGGAACACATCGTCCGGCAAGGTGCTTCCGATGATGGGCAGCGGGCCGTCCGGCTTCTGTGCGGACATGTAAATGTCCATGCCTTCCACGGAAGCATACAGGGAGAAGAAGGTCAGAATCGCATCCACATGCTCGCTGTTCCGGTTGCCATAAAAACCACCGGGCAGCCAGATGGTCAGGCCGTTGTCCGCCGCATCATTGCCAGGTTGGGCGAAAAATCCGATGTCATTGATGAGCTCCGGAAAATTGGCCGCAATATTCGGAATGGCAAAGGTCAACATCGGATAGTGTGCGCCGGTCCCCTCGGCCAGCATTTTGAGCGCTGCATCATATGTGGTGGACACCAAATCCTCGTTCATGTAGCCACGGTCGAACACCTCCTGCAGCTTTTGGAAGCTTTTCAGCGCTGCGGGCGTTGTCGCGATTTTTGCCTTGTTGGCCGTGTAGTCATCGGCGAATGCCGGCAGCTCGGCCATCACATTGTAATTGTCCGCCAGCACAATCAATTGCGCCGTCCAGCTGTCCTTGTATGACCCCAGCACGGGCACCTTGCCCGCGGCCTTCACGGCTTCACAATTCGCCAACAGCTCCGTCCAGGACCTGGGAACGGTCAACCCGAGTTCCTCATAAACCTTCTTGTTGTAGAACCAGCCGCCACCCATGGTTGCGCCGGACGGAATGCCGTATACACGATTGTTGGCCGAAACAGTCACCTTGAAGGAGTCGATGACATTGGCCATGAACGGCTCGTCCGTGAGATCGATGAAATTCTGCTCCGGGTTCAGTGCCTGGAAAAGCGAACCGGAATTATAGGCGCAGATGTCCGCCATGTCTCCGGTGGCCAAACGGGTTTTCACGACATTGTCGCCTTCGGCGCCGCCCGGCCGCAGTTCGGTTTCGAGGGAAATGTTGAAGCGTTTCTCCGCTTCCGCCGCCACGGCTTCAATGCCGTCGAGGATGGCCTGATTGTCAATCAGGAATGTCAGCGTCACCGGTTCGTACACCGTCTCCGGTGTCGCCTCGGACGACGCGGCGGCGGCCGATGACTCAGCGGGCGTTTCGGTCGCAGACACCGCGGCCTCCCCGGACGACGCGGCTGACGGGGTTGGCGGTTCCGAGCCACAAGCGGCAAACAGGGAGACCGTCATCAAACATGTCAGTAGGAGCGCGACAACGCGCGTATTGTTTTTCATTGTCTGTATCCTCCTCACAGATGGGGGTGGTGTTCCGGAACCACAGGCTCATCCTACCATCCATCCTCATCCGGGAACATGGAAGGAACGGGCCGGCGCACATGGAAATATCAGCACCGTCCGTCCCGTCCCTGCGGCAGCCCTTCGGCATACTGCGAGGGCGGCATGCCGACCACGGCACGAAACACCTTGCTGAAGTAGAAGGGATCCTCATACCCAACCAGCGCCGCAACCTGCTTGAGCGGCATGCCGGGGTTGTCTCCCATCAGCTGTCTGGCCCGTGTGATACGCATCGCCGTGAGCCGCTCGCTGAATGTTCTTCCGCCATACCGACGGAACAACCGGCTCAAATAGGTCTGTGAAACTCCGAACACGGAACAGATGGATTGCAGTGTCATCGGCTGGCTCAAGCTGCGATCCATCCACGCCTCAACCTCCCGTACCAGCGCCGGAGTATCAAGTTTGCCTGCGGGTACCGCGGCATGGCCCATCCGGCTTTCCACATAAGCCCAGCATGCCGCCATCACTTCCCCAAAAGAGGCCGCGTCCCGGAGCACCTCATCGGGGTAAAAGACATCCACCGCCTCCGCCGCGCATGTGTTTTCCACCGGCACCCGCGCCGTATGCCGGTCCACCAGCATCAGAATCTGGTGCAGCATCCCTTCCACCCACCACTGCGGGCGTTCCGCCCGCTCCCAGTCATCGAACAAACGGATCAACTCCTGCCTGATTTCCGCCGCCTGGTCCTGCACCAGCAAATACTGCATCCGTTCCCGCTGGCGATCCGCCAGCACCGGTGGCGCATCGCTGACACCCACCCCTTGAGGCGTCCAGAAAAGCCATTGATCCTTGCCCGTGACCAGACTGCGGTCAACAAGGCGGTACAGCCCGTCACGGACAGCCTTCATCCCGGACAGCGTGAACACGGCTCCGGCCATGACGATGGTCCGAAACCCTTCCGGCAACCAGTCTGAAACCTGCCGCACCACGTCACGGAACCGCCGATCATCCGGTTCTTCGGAAACGGAAAAAACCAGCAGTTCCCGCGCGTCCCGGCCCGGAACAATCCACTCCGTTTCCCGTGCAGCCGGACATCCGGTGAGAAACATACCACTGCCCGGCATGGCCGGATCACCCGATTCTTCCGGCGCAAATCGTGAGGGCAGCCCGCCGACTCGGACAAGCGCCGCGCGATACCCCCCGGAGGGCAGGTACTTCTCCAAATGCCACGGCTCGGGTGTCAATCCGGCCATATGCCGCCGGCACAATGAGACCCGCGCATCCCGATACAGCTGCACCAGATCGGTATACAAGCCATCGAGCAGTTGCTGCACCTGCTGCACGCCGACGGGCTTGAGCAGGTACTCGCTGACACCAAGCCGGATGGCCCCGCGCGCGTAGTCAAAGTCCTGATGGCCACTGACCAGAATGCGCCGCACCTCCGGGCACTCCCGTGCAATGTGTTCAAGCAGCGCCATGCCATCCATCCCCGGCATCCGAATATCGGTGATGACGGCATCCGGGCGCAGGCGCAGAATCTTCCCGATGGCTTCCCCGCCATCCTCGGCGGTTTCCACAACCTCCCATCCGGAGCAGCGTGTTTCGATAATGGCCCGCAGATGCCGCATGGCCGCCGGTTCATCCTCAACCAGAATCAGTCTCATCAAGTCCCCTCCCCACCCGGGCAACCTGCGGGAGCTTTCTTCCCCGAAGAGGGCTCATCCGGAGCAGACCCCTGTCCGCACCGGACACAGGCGCCGACGACAACCTCCGCGCCGGCGGCGGCGTTGCCTATCCGAAACAGCTCGTCACCCTGAAAAAAAGCGTGCAGGCGTGCGCAGGTATTCACGATGCCCATGCCGCCAAAACCCATGCCCGCAGAAACCCCCGGTCCGTCCATCTGCCGGCGGATGTCGGTCATCTTCGCTTTGAGCGTGGACAGCGTTTCCGGCGCGAACCCGCCGCCATTGTCCCGGATGAGAATTTGCCATCCGTCCGCCAGCGATGTGCCGATGATTTCCAGCCGCAGCACACCGCCCGCCTTATTCATGCCATGCACCACAGCATTTTCTGCGATTTGCTGCAACACGATGCGGGGCAGCCTTTCCCGGCGGATACGCGGGTCCACCTCGATGTGATAGACCAGCTTGTGCTCAAGCCGCTTTTTCATCAGCAGCAGATAGTTGCCGACATGCGCCACTTCTTCCGCGACCGTCGCATGACGCGTGCCGGTCTCCGTGGAATAGCGGAGCATGGCCGCGATGCTGTCGCAGATTTCGCAAACCTCCTCATCGCCGCTCATCAGCCCCCGATGGGAGAGGACATTGAGCGTATTGAACAGGAAATGTGGATTCACCTGTGCCTGAAGCGAATCAAAATGAGCCTGCATCTGCAGCGCATGTGCCTGAATTTCCCGCTTCACCGCCTCGTTGAGCCGGGCGCGCAGTTGTCCAAAGGACTGATTGAGGGACTCAATTTCGTTGTTGCTGCCAAGCGGCGTATTCTGTTCGGGCAGGTTGCCGAGCTCCGTCTGCTCCATCCTTTGCTTGAGTTCCCGGATGGGCTTGGTCAACCGGTTTGTGAAGACAGCGATATATGCCAGCGAAAGCAGCAGCGTCGCAAGGCCGATGACAACAGTAAATCTGCCCGCCAGCACAATGGGCTGCAGCAGTGCGTTGCGGTTTCGCGCCATGAAAATGGTCACGCCACTGTATGTTGAATCGGTGATACTGATCAACTCCCGTTCATCGGTCAGGGAATTGACCACCATGGCCGCCGGCCGGGGGCCATGGGAAATGGTTGCCAAATCCTGTTCCATGAGCTCCTTGGACGCGTATCCCGCCGCATACAGCAGCGCGCCCTCACGAGTCCGGGCCAGAATCCGAACGGATTCCGGTTCCGCCACCGTGAATACGCTTGTCAGCTCCGCCTTGGGCCGCTGAATTTCCACATAACCGTTGCCCATGCCGCCGCCCTGCACGGCACGCACCAGCGCGAACACCTCCGGTCCGTCACCCGGTTCAGGCCCCCAGGGATCCCGAAATGGCGGAATCAGCACAACACGACCCTTGGCGGCTTCCGCTGCTCCATACCATGGGATGGCCGCCAGACGCTCCGCCACACGGGCATCCGGGACACTCGGCGACACAAAATTACTGGTCAGGAAATCCTGGCGGGTCAGAATATTCACCCGATGAAAATTGCGGTCAAACGAGTAACTGAGCAGGGCACTCTTGATGGACTGGCGTGCATCCATGACATAAAGCGCATTGTCGGGGTTGTTCCTGTCCACCTCGCTGAGCACCCGGAGGGATGTGAGAATGTCCTCAATGGACAGGAAATAAGTGCTGATGAAATCCATGGGCCGTACCAGATTGTCCAGCTGATGCAGCATTTGGGCAGCCGCCACTTCCTGGCCGACAAGGGCTTCCTGCTCTAGCTGTTTTGTGCTGTAGCGATAAAAGCCCACACCCAGCACGCCCACCAACAGGACAATCAGCAATGAGAAAACCAGCAGCAGACGGGTTTGAAAACGCATGTACCCTCCACAATGAAACAGGGCGGCCCTTCGGCCGCCCTGTGACGATTCCCTGTTCGCTGGCGACGGCATCACGCCCCATGCCCCAGCATATCACGGGCACATGCGGGGGGATATGGAAAATCCGGTCCGTCACATGGAATATCCAGCATCCGCCAGCATCCGGTCCATCTCGTCAAGTTGATCCGTGGTGCACTGGAAGCCGAATTTGCCCTGCAGCTCCCGGAACGTCGCGGCATGATCGTTCATACCCATCACGGAAGAGAAATAGGCAAAGGTTCCCGGCCGGATGGCCTCCACGATTTCCATGACCTTCGGGTTGCCCATCATCTCACCGACTGTGGCCGTGGCCGTGGACCAGACAAAGCGGTATTCACGGGTTGGCCGGTAGGTGAAGACATGCGTGCCACGCGTAACGACAAACGGTTCCCGTCCGCTGTCCGGCAGGACGACTTCCGCCTTGCCGCCGAAGGGAACCACCACCCGGATGGACAATTCGCCGTCGGGCTTTATCTCCCATCCGCTTTCATACATGCCCACCGGAGAATCGTACCGGGCCATCGCGTACTGAAGCCGGCCATTTGGCTGCGGCGCAATGCGCACCTTGCGGAACCCCGGTGCTTCGGGCAGGGGATTGATCCCGCACATGTCACGGTACATCCACTCGCAAATGGAACCGTAGGCGTAGTGGTTCAACGAGTTCATGCCGGTATCACCGATGAGCCCGTCCGCCTGCACGGAGTTCCAGCGTTCCCAGATGGTGGTGGCACCAAGGTTCACGCAGTACAGCCAGCTTGGAAACTGTTCGTTCAGCAGCAACTTGTACGCCGTGTCGTTATACCCGTTGGCAGTGAGCACGCGGCACAGGTACGGTGTGCCCACAAAGCCGGTCTTGAGATAGAAGTTGTTGGTTTTGAGCAGCGCTTGCAGCCGTGCCGCCACGCGTTCCCGATCCTTGTCCGCCATGAGGTCCATGAACAG
>JAEWSN010000156.1 GCA_023459915.1 Bacillota bacterium | reverse complement strand
TGGTGTCTCCGCTGTCCAGCAGTCGTGCCACATGGGCCTCCAGATAGGCCCCGGTTTCCTCGTCGAGCTGCAGGGGCGCATCAGACAGCACCGGCGTGTCGATGCCGGAATCCAGAATGTGAAGAATGGCCTGGTCGATACGGATATGTTCAGTGTTCATGCGCCCTCCTTGTCCATGTCAAAGTGAACGAGCCGTGAAATACCCCAGGAAATGGCCATCAGGACAACCGGAAAGACGGAGAACATGAAGCGAGCCGCCATGCCGGGGTTTTGCCCGGGGTTTGAGCCGTCCACGAATCCAAAGGCCAGGGTTATCACAAGAAAAATGAGGCTGCGGACGAACCCGGAAAAGCGGATGAGAAAGCTGATGGCGCTGATGTAGATGCCTTCCCGGCGCAAGCCGGAGGTCAGGGCATCGGCATCGATGATTTTTGCGTTGATGAGATCGATGTTGGCCGTGACGCCGGAGATGCCCACCCCGACGAACGCCCCGAAGATCATGGCACCCAGCAGACTATTTACAAAAAAGAGCGGAATGACGGACACGCCGAGAAATGCCAGCGCAATGCGCCACATCCGCAGCGCGCCGAACCGGTTGATGAGACGTGCCCAGAGGATCATGGCCGGAATGGCCGTCACAAACACGGCCGCCGTCAGGAAGGTGGCATCGCCATCCCGCAATCCCAGCGCATATTTCACAAAATACGGAATGGCCGCAAGCAGCAGCCCTGCCGTTGCCTGGTAGAAAAAGTTCGCAAAGGCAACGGTCCAGAAGTTCCGGTTCTTGGCGACCGCCAGCATGGATTCCTTCAACCCGGGGGTTTCGGATGTCACATAATTCGGATCCTCATGGCTGTTCAAGGTGGCGAGCACCAGCAGGGACATGCCCAGAATTGACAGAAAGGCGGCGGTTGCCGGATAACCAAACCATTCCGCCAGCATGGGCGTCATGGAGACACCGATGATCATGCCCACCAGCTGCAGCGCCTGACGCAGTGCATTGGCAAAGGTTCGCTCCCGCTTGCCCTTGAAGAGCTCGGGGAACAGGGAGTGGTAGTTCGTTCCCGTGACGGTGCCCATCGTCTCGAGCAGCATCAGGAACAAAGTGAAGTAGACGGCCAGCGGGACGGTGGCCATTCCGGACGGCGGCGTGAAGAAAAGGATGTAGAACAGGCAGAACAACGGCGCACCGACCAGCAGCCACGGCCTGCGGCGTCCGAAACGCGTACGGGTTTTGTCCGAAAGAAAACCCACCAGCGGATCATTGAACGCGTCCCAGATGGTGAAGAAAACCATGCCGGCAGAAATCATTGCCAGCGGCAGGTTCATCTTGTCGTTGTAGAAAAAGGTGGCATACGCCGTATACATTTGTCCGGGAATGGTGAGTCCCAGCATCCCGAGCGCATACAGAATGGGATTGGTTGGCCGCACGGTCTTCATACACATCTCCTTCAAATCCGTTGTACGCCTGGACAATCCTGCCATGAGGCAGACCGACTGCCCGCACAATTCTCAAACGCTACATACCGACTACAGGTTCATGGTGTCCACACACATGTGCAGCAGCACGGGCGGCAGCACCTTGAACGCCTCCGCCCGTTTGCAGCCGATTCCCTGCGCGTACTGCCGTGCCTTCATGTCAAAATAGGCACCCAGCAGGGCAAAGGATGTTTCGTCGAACTGGCTCCGATGTGTCAGGATGGCCTTGTTGCGCAAATCCCATGTATCATCCACATTTATGAAAGTGTTGGGCCATGCGGTGGACTGGTACACAATCCCGGAGACACGCCATGGCTGCCACGTCGGGTCATCGGGCCGGGCATCCGGCAAATCCAGTGGATTGAACATGACTGCTTCTGTTGCCGCCAACCCCACACGCCGGTGATCCACGTGCCCCTCATAGGGGAGATAGGGATCCACCGTCAGGACCAGCTCCGGACGCACCTCCTGGATGACTGCCGCGATGGAACGGGTCAGCGCTTCCTCATCCGGATACCCGCCATCGGGAAGGCCGAGCCAGTGATGCGTCACCACCCCCAGCACCTTCGCGGCCTCGACAGCCTCCTGTCTGCGGATTTCGGCAAGGCGTTTGCCACGCAGCTGCGGATCATCCGTCCCCTTGCTCCCGTCGGTCACGGTGAGATACGTGACCTGGCAACCCTGCCGAACCAGCTTGGCGATGGTGCCGCCGGCCCCCACCTCGTTGTCATCCGGATGCGGCTGGATGCACAACAGGCTTTTGCATTCCTCCAGTTTGGGCATGGGCAGCATTTGTTTCAGATCCATCTGTGTCACCTCGTTTCCTTATTCCAATCCATCCACGTCAAGCAATGCTCCAGTTCCAGACCACATGCCTCAGGTTGCTTCCGGATTCGCGTCCACCGGCAGACCGGCCAGCTTCATCAGCCACAGCGCGTTTCGCGTGGTGGAGACACCCGGCTGCAGCCGATAGTCGAAGGACAGCCTCCCTTCCCTGTATTGTTCCTGAAAATGGGCATTCCAAACACCAGGGCAGCTGTTTTCCAGCTCGGCCAGTTCCAGATCGTGTGTGGAAATCATGCCCATGACGGGTGTCTGCGGCATGTTTGCAGCGACAAGCCAGCGAACAAGTGTTTCAGCGCCGGCGTGCCGATCGGCGGAATTGGTTCCCTTGAAGAGCTCGTCGAGCAGGAAGAACACCGTCTCGCCCGCCTCCACGGCCGCGACCAGCATGCGGATGCGCAGCAGCTCGGCATAGAAAGAGGAAATCCCCTGCTCCACATCGTCCCGGGTCCGCATGCAGGTGAACAGCCGCGCCGGTGTGAACACAAGCCGGGTTGCGAATACCGGACCACCGGCCATGCCCAGCACCAGGTTCAATCCGATGGTACGCAGCAGGGTGCTCTTTCCCGACATGTTCGAACCGGTGATCAATGCCACCAGATCCTCTTGGCCAAACCGAACCGTATTTGTGACACATGCGGTTCCCAGCAGCGGATGCCCCACTGAATCAGCGGCAAGATGGTCGACAATTCCTCCGCTTTCCGGAACACGGATTTCCCCGGAGTTCGCCCGCACCTGCGGCATGGTCCAGTCCGGATTTCCGTACTTGAGCGCGGCCAGCGAACACAGGGCCTCCAGCTCGGCACTCACCGCCACCCATGCACCCAGTTTTCCGCCCGAGTCACGACGCCACTTCTCCACGACAAACAGATAGTGCCAGTCTGCCAGAAAGAGGATGTTGAGCAACACATACAGCTGGTGCCGCCTGTTGCCGAGCGCGTCCACAATGCGGGCGAGTCTGCCGGCCTGAACGGACGCGGAATGGCCCGCATCGTCCTGCAATTGTGTTTTCAGGTGCTTCAACCGCTCCGACGCCACCTGCAGGGACTCGAAATTCCCCAGCAGCACCTGCTGTGCTTGAATATCTCCGGACACCTGCTCCACAGCGCGCAACCCCGCTGAAACCGGCTTCCAGCGCCACAGAAGGAGCAGGATCTCCACAATGAGCAACAATCCCAGGGGCCCATATCCGAACCCGGGGAGCATGGGTCGGAGGATCCCCGGCAACAGGGCCGAAAAGATGGTTAGTGCAGGCACCACAAAGGCGATGACCCGCATCCTTTGAAGCTGGCCCGCGGACAACCGGACGGCGCCCTTGGCACCGTCCTTCCCCCATGCGGTCAACGCATCGGCGTTGCGAAGGGCGTCTGCATGCAGGAGGGCTTCCGCTTGAAGCCGCTGCCGCCAAGGGAGCCGCGGCGAAAGCTCACAGACCGCTTCCTGACGTGCACGAATCTCCACGGAGGTCATTGTGCCAACGGACAGCCAGTTTGCCAAACAGGTTTGCCCGGCAGGCGTCACCGCCGTACTGCAGAATTGATAGAGAGAACCGGGACCAAACACATCCAAATCGGCCGCGTAGGGGTGTGACGGATCGAGAAACCGGCCCCCGTCCTCCGGCAGTTCATGCCAGTCCCCCGCCAGCCGCTTCCAGGACATGCGGTTGACTTGCAGATAAGCGTCCGCCTTGCGCTGTGACCGGTATGCCCGCTCATGCAAGGCGACCAGAACCACGAACAGGGCAAGCGCCACACCACCCGTCAGCCAGGCGAAAACCGGCGCACGCAGAAAAGAGAAAGCCACCACACCACCCAGCCCCAGCAAGAACACAAGCAACCGCCAGTTTGACATTCGGCTGATACGCCGT
>JAEWSN010000155.1 GCA_023459915.1 Bacillota bacterium | reverse complement strand
AAATTTGGCTTTCGTCCTGTTATGGGGGCGGGAGCTTTTTTGATCCCCCAAAATGATCAGTTGGTACCATTGTCAACAAACCATCGCCATCATCCGCCATCACAAGCCATCGGAGGAGCCGAACATGCAGTATGAAGATTTGACAGGCAAGCCCAACATCCCGCAGACACAGGCCGAACTTCTCCAGTTCTGGAGCGAGCATCAGCTGTTCGAGCAGTCTGTGGAGAGCAAGACCGGTGGCGAGGTCGTGTTTTATGACGGCCCTCCCTTTCCCACGGGGAAACCCCATCACGGAACGGTGCTGGTCTCCTTCATCAAGGACATGATCGCCCGCTATTGGACCATGCGTGGCTATTCCGTACCACGCGTGTGGGGATGGGACTGTCATGGACTGCCCATTGAGAATCAGGCGGAGGTGCAGCTGGGCATTGAAGGCAAGCATGTCATTGAAAACGAATTGGGCATCGCCGCGTTCAATGACACATGCCGGGAAATCGTTTCCCACAACAATGAATCCTGGCGGGAGTACGTTGCGCACATGGCGCGTTGGGTCGACTATGACGGCGCCTACAAGACCATGGACACCCCGTTTATGGAGAGCGTGCTGTGGGCGTTCAAGCAGTGCTATGACAAGGACCTGATCTACAGGGACTATCGCGTGACGCCGTATTGCATGCATTGTGAAACCTCGCTGTCGATTTCGGACACCAGAGAATCCGATTCCACACGCCCGCGGCAGGACCGGTGGGTGATTGCAAAGTTCAATACCGGAACGCGGATGGCAGGCAAACCCGTCCACTTTCTGGCCTGGACCACAACCCCCTGGACACTGCCTGCCAACATGTGTTTGGCCGTGGGGCCCACGTTCGGCTACGCGTTTGTGGATGTGGGGCAGGAGGTCCTGATCGCGAGCGAAGGTTGCCTGTCAAGGTATCCGAAGGTGTTTGGTGAGCAGCCGCAGATTAGGAAGGTGGTTCCGGGCACCGAGCTGGTTGGCATGACGTATGAACCGTTGTTCCCTTATTTTGCCGACAAGAAGGCCGAAGGCGCGTTCCAGGTGGTGACGGCAGACTATGTGGATGCCGAGGATGGCGTGGGCATTGTACACACCGCCCCGGCCTTTGGCGAGGACGACTACTGGACCTGCAAGAAGCATCATATCCCGCTGGTGAACCCTGTTGACGCGAAGGGGCGGTTTACCGCCGAAATTTCGGACTTCTATGATCCTGACGGCCAGAAGCAGGTGCTTGAACAGAACCAGGCCATCATCCGCTTCCTCCATGAGCGCGGGAAAGCGGTTGCGGACGGCACCCTGGAGCACAACTATCCCCATTGCTGGCGCTGCAAGCGTCCGTTGATCTACAAGGCGATGGATGCCTGGTATTTCAACATCGAGAAGATCAAGGATCGGCTGCTGGCCTGCAACGAAGAGATTGACTGGATCCCGGAAACCGTGAAGCATGGCCGCTTCGGCAACTGGCTGGCAAACGCGCGGGACTGGAACATCTCGAGAAACCGGTATTGGAGCACCCCCATGCCCATCTGGGAATGTGAGGCGTGCGCGGAGCGCGTGGTGCTGGGCAGCATCGACGAAATCCATCAGGCGAGTGGCATTCGCCTGACAGACCTTCACCGGCAATACATGGACGAGGTCACCTTCCCGTGCTCCTGCTGTGGCGGCACGATGCGGCGTATCCCCGAAGTGCTGGACTGCTGGTTTGAAAGCGGTTCGGTTCCCTTTGCCCAGAAGCATTACCCCTTTGAGAACAAGGACTGGTTTGAATCCCACTTCCCTAGCGACTTTATCGTGGAGTACACCGGGCAGATCCGGTGCTGGTTCTATTATCTGCATGTGCTGGCCGTCGCGCTGTTCGACCGGCCCGCGTTCCAGCATTGCATTGTCCACGGCACGATTCTGGCGAAGGACGGGAAAAAGCTGTCCAAGTCCTCCAAGAACTACACGGACCCCATGACGCTGATGCAGAAATGGGGCACGGACGCGTTCCGGCTGTATCTGTACCAAACCAATGCGATGCTGATTGGGGATCTGCTCTTTGACGAAACGGGCATACAAGATGCCTATCAGCAGTTGCTGCTGCCCTATTGGAATGCCTGCAACTTTTATTTATCATACGCGAACATCGATGGGTTCTGCCTAAAGACGCCGAAGGTGCCGGATTCCGACAACCCGCTCGACCAGTGGATTCTGGCCAAGCTGTACGACACCGCTGACAAGATCACGACCAGCATGGACGCGTATCTCGTGAACCAGTATGTGGAGCGTCTCGTCTCACTCGTGGATGGCCTGACCAATTGGTATATCCGGCGCTCCAGGAGAAGGTTCTGGGGCAGGGGCATGTCCCTGGACAAGCGGAATGCCTATGAGACGCTCTACTACGTGCTTGTGAACACGGCCGTGTTGTTTGCGCCGGTTGCGCCGTTTCTCTCGGAGAAACTCTACAAGACGTTCACTGATGAGCTCTCGGTTCACCTTGCGGATTGGCCAAGCATTCCGGCGTCGTTCCAGGATGATGCCATGTTGCAGAAGGTGGAGTTGGTGCAGAACGTGATCAACCTTGCAAGATCCATCCGGAACAAGAACCGAATCAAGAACCGTCAGCCGCTGGGCGTCTTGAAGGTGGCGCTTACCGATCCGGAGCACAATGCCATCGTCACGGAATTCAAGGAGATCATCGCGGAAGAGCTCAATGTGAAGGTGGTGGAGGTGCTTCAGGATGCCAGCGCCATTGTCACTGTGAAGTACGACCCATTCTTTCAGGCAATCCGCGACAGGTATCCCGAACAGATTCCGGAGATCATCAAGGCCATCAAGAGCGGCAAATTTGCGCTGCGTGAGGATGGGGTGTGGCTCACCATCAACGGCGGGCAGGAACGCTTTGATGAAAGCATCCTCCTTGTGACCTACCAGGCAAGGGAAGGCATGCATGCCGCCGGCCATCAGGGGGTTGTGGTTTCGCTGGATCTGACGGTGACAGAGGATCTCAAGCGCGAAGGGCTTGCCCGTGAGATGGTTCGTCATATCCAGGAAGCGAGAAAACAGATGGGATGCGATATCACGGATCGCATCGTCATCAGTGTCACGGGCGAGTATCCGCAGGAGTGGATCGAATATGTCTGCCGGGAGACGCTGAGTGAGGTTGGCGAAGTGACGCAGGCTGCGACGGCTGTGGAGATTGAAGGGGAAGCCCTTGTGGTTTCCATTGCGATGGCGTGACAGTACGGCAGGCCTGCAGGCACTGCCGACAATGCGTCTCTTGCACAGCCGGGGCATGCAGTGCCAGATTCGCGCGCAGTGGCGGAACATGCCATGAAAGTGGGTAACAGGGCATCATACAAGGGTTGGCCCATGCGGCACCTTATCCGTTGATCTGCTCGAGGGATCGTCCCTTCGTTTCCTTGCCGAACACAACCACGATGACCGCCACGACGGCGAATACGCCCGTCAGCACAGCAAAGACCGCCCCAAACCCGGTCTGTTCGCCGAATGCCTTGTACATCACCGGTACCGTCAGCGGCGCAATGAACGCCCCAATGCGGCCAAAGGCGGAAGCCCAGCCGGTGCCGCTTGCGCGCGCCTCGGTGGGGTAGACCTCGGGCGTGTAGGCGTAGACACAACCCCAGGCGCCAAGGCTGAAAAAGTACAGCAAACTGCCCGCAGCCAATACGGTCGCGGTGGTATCTGCATGTCCGAAAAGCCAGGCGGCAAGAGCCGTTCCCGCGAAGTAGACGGCAAGTACCTTCTTGCGCCCGATACGCTCCACAAGCCAGGCGGCGGAGAAATAACCAGGGAGCTGCGCCAGACACATGATGAGCGTGAACTCGAAGCTCTTGACCAGCGCGAAGCCCTTGGCGACAAGGAGCGACGGTGTCCAGAGCACGAAGCCGTAGTAGCCGAAGTTGATGCCGAACCAGATCGCCCACAGCACGATGGTGGACAGCAGATACTTCTTCGACCACAGGTCGAGGAAGGTGATACGGTGCGCCGTGGTTGCGGCGGAAGTCTCCGGTGAGGCCGGTGACTCCATGCCAGCCTGTTTTTCCATGACCCGCAGCAGGCCGTCCGCTTCCATGGTCCTGCCCTTCGATTCAAGCCAGCGGGGCGATTCGGGTACCGCGGCACGAAGAATCGCTGCAAAAAGAGCGGGAACCGCACCGATCCAGAACGCAATGCGCCAGCCGTATACAGGAATCAGCAGATAGGCGACGAGGGCGGCGAGGATCCAGCCCCAGGCCCAGAAGCTTTCGAGGAAGATGACATTGCGGCCACGGATACGGGTCGGCGACCACTCGCTGACAAGCGTGGAGGCGGCCGGCAGTTCCCCGCCCAGACCGAAACCGGTCAGGAAGCGCAGTGCCAGCAGCATCGGAAAGCTTGTCGCGAAGCCGGAAAGACCGCTTGCGATGCCATATAGCACGAGGGTGGCGAGGATGACGTTGCGGCGGCCCCATTTGTCAGCCGCCATACCGGAAATCGCGGCGCCCAGGCCCATACCGAGCATGCCCGCGCTGCCGAGCAGACCGAGTTGATCGGTGCCGAGCGCCCAATCCTTGCCGATGGCTGCCATGACGCCGGAAACCATGCCCTGATCCATGGCGTCGAACATCCAGCCGATGCCGGTGAGGAAGAGCACCTTGCGCAGCAAGGGCGTGGAGGGCAGGCGGTCGATGCGTTGTGCGATGCCGTTCATGGAGAGTCCCCCTTTCAGCCGCCCCGGGAGGGCGGCCCCCTTGATGTCTGGTGGCTCCGTCACTTTGAAAAGGCGTACCCCAGCGGGAACAACGGTTCCCCCACATCGGTGGCGGATACCTTTGTATCCGCCTGTGCCAGCGTCCTGGGCCATGCGTAGGGCAGTGTTCCGGTAAAGGGCTTGTCTCCGTACAGCACGTCGGCCACACCGGCTCCCTCGGAACCGGGCAGCCATGCCGCCACAAAGGCGGACCAGTTATTCAGTTCTTCCGTCACAAGCCGCGGGCGGCCGGAGACCAGCACGGTGATGACGGGAAGGTCCGTCGCCTCAGCGGCTTCAAGTGCCGCGCGGTTTTCGGGCAGCGCCGTTCCCTCATACAGGGTCAGGGTGCCATCGTCGCCCTGGCCCTCCGCATAGGGCCGCTCCCCGAGCACAACAAGGACAGCCGCCGCGCCATCCGCCTCGGCCGGATCGGTTACGATGTGTCCGCCTGAGGATTCCGCGACAGACCGCAGTCCCTCCAGGATCGTGGTACCCTGCACCCAGGGCATGTTCGCCCTGTCCCGGCCTCCCTGCCATTCACGTGTCCAGCCGCCGCACTGGACACCGAGATCGTCGGCGGCAGGGCCCAGCACCAGAAGCTTCGCGTCTTTCGCCAATGGCAGCATGCCCTGATCATTCTTCAGCAGAACAAGCGATTTTGCCGCAGCTTCCCGGGCAAGTGCACGAACCGAGTCGTCACCGAGCGTGGCCTGTGTGCCGGAAGCCGGCCCCAGCGGGTTCTTCAATAGCCCGATGGACAATTTGACGCGCAGGATGCGGCGGACGGCATCGTCAATGCGTGCCTGTGGGATTTCCCCGGCATCGACAGCCGCTCTGATCTCTGTCAGGCAGGCAGGCCAATGATCCGGTTCCATCAACATGTCGACGCCGGCATTGATCACTTTGACGACCTGATCGTGGAGGCCATCCGCCTCCACCTGATGCAGGGCCTCCCAATCGGTCACCACGAAGCCCTCGAAGCCGAGCTCGCCCTTGAGCACATCCGTGATCAAGTATTGATTGCTATGATGCTTGACACCGTTCCAGCTGCTGAAGGACACCATCACGGTCTGCACGCCGGCATCAACCGCCTGCTTGTAAAGCGGCAGATAGACCGAACGCAGGGTTTCCTCCGACATCCGAGCATCCCCCTGATCGATGTGGTATCCGTGGTCGCCGGTGCCCCAGATGGTGGCGCCGTCAGCGATGAAGTGCTTGGCGCAGGCCACAACACCGAAGGCCTCGTGACCCGTGATGTAGGGGATGGAGAGGGCGGCGACACGCGCGGGGTCCTGGCTGAAGCCCTCGTAGGTACGACCCCACCGGATGTCTCCAACCGGTGCGACAACCGGCGCAAAATTCCAGCGAACCCCTGTGGCCGCCACTTCGCGGGCGGTTGCATCACCGATCTGCGCCATCATCGCCGGATCGTTCGCGGCACCAAGCCCGATGTTGTGCGGGAAGATGACGGCACCGGCCGCGTTGTTGTGTCCGTGCACCGCGTCGACCCCGTACAGCACCGGGATGCCGAGGCGTGTTTGCGCAGCCGCGTCCTGGTACTTCTGCATCATGGCAAGCCAGGCTTCCTGCCCTCCGTCGCCCGGTACGGAACCGCCGCCGCTGAGGATGGACCCGAGGGTGTACTTGGTGACACTATTGGGGCTTGCGGACGCGCGTTCCGCCTGAATCATCTGCCCGATTTTCTCATCCAGGGTCATTTCGGTGAGGAGGTCGTCAATGGTCATGGTGCCATCCGCCACCAGGTCGATTAAGCGCGGTTCCGGAGTGGCCTCCGGTGTGGCTTCTGGTGTGGCGGTGGCCGACGCGTCCGATGTGGTTGTGGTGGCAGAAGGATTCGGTGTGGCTGTTGAAGTCACGGTTGAGCTAGCAACGAGTGAGGCTGCGTTTGGGTCAGTGTTTGTGCAACCAGTGGTCAGTGTTATCATTAAGGCGAGTAGTAATACAGATAACCGGCGAATGGTGGGTTTCATGGTACCTCCAGGATGATGTTGTGCGCCACGATTGCAATGCGTTGTGTGGTCGGATGAAGCAAGGGTTGCCCTCATAGTATCGCAGAACAAAATGCCTGTTTCAATGAGATACCGGTCCTGCAGTGTCTCAATTTGGAGGTCTGCAGACACTACACGGTGAATAGTTGCTTTTCGCTGAGGCTAAGTCGATAGGGATGCTACTCTTGCTGAGATATCTGCAGCCAGCTTTGTGATATTTCGATCCGGTTTTTGTTATGTACACGGTTACGGCGGTTTCTTTTTGCTTAGGGATTGGGGTGGGAGTATTTGATGGGCTGACTGATTGAATTTTTTTAGGGGTTGCAGCAGGTGTTTGCGCCGTTGTCGCTATCTCTGAAACAGGGGTTTCTGTCGCTACTAGCTCGGATGGTGTATCTGTCACCACTTGCTGATCTGACGTATCTTTTGCTTTCTGCTCTATTGATGCTTCTGATGTTGGTTGTTGAGCCAGTAACCCTCGTTCTGAGATCTTTTTCGTATCCGCCAGTTCTTCCATAAGTTGCTGGTTTTCTGTGGTGAGAACACTTACTTTTGTGGTTAATGATGCGATTTCTTCTTGAAGCGCCTTAATTTCATAGGTATTATCAGTACATCCGGCAAAACACAAGATAAGGATGACAGATAGAAACACCATAACTTTTTTCACGACAGCTACCTCGCTTTTCATCAATTTGGCAAGTGTTATCAAACAAGCGGCGTTAGCGTGGCTGCGATTATTACGATATCTTGTTCCTGAGCTTTCCGTACTACACTATCTTCGGTTTGCGTGAATGTGTTTCCGAACCGTTATCCAGAGACCTGTTTCAGAGCGCGCGGCTCGCACGGTGAGAGAATACTGGGGACACATGGTTAGCGAGGTTCTATACACACTAAACATTATTCTTCACAGCTCTCCATGCCGCTTTATTACCATCAAGGCCAGAAACCCTTTCAATCAAACCTTGATCTCTCAATCTATAGAAAACAAGCTTGACTTGATTCTCCGATTTTATCCCAGTTAACTCTCTTGCTATTTTGTTTGTGATTACATTGTTCTTGTTGACATAGTCAAGAATTAGTTCAGCAGCAGTTCCAAGAGGGATATGCGGCAACACAACTTTTACATAATTCCCATCCTCGCAAATAATCGGAGCCTTAAGCCCAAATTCTTTCATTTTTTGAAAGGTTGTATTTAGACCTTCACCCATATCTTTATTTGGGGGATTTGGGTATCTATTTAGTGTTCTTACGATTTTTGGGTTTCTTGCATATCTCGCTTCCAGTATATTCTCAACGCGTACATAACCTGGGTGTTTGCGCCGCCGCAGCGAGGCCGTTTGCTGACGGTCTTGCCTGACCGCGAATTGACGGATACAATGACCACAAAAAGGGAAAGGAATGGCGCCCCCTTGTTCGTCACCATCTGTTAGCAGCAGA
>JAEWSN010000154.1 GCA_023459915.1 Bacillota bacterium | reverse complement strand
TCCATATCCCGCTGCAAGTTCAGCCGTTGTTTCCCCTTTAGGCATGAAGTAGCCTTCCGCATTTCCCTTGACGATGCCAAGCTTTGCCATGTATTTTGTCGCGTCAACCGCCCACCCTGAAATCCGTTTTTGATCAGGGAAATCCGGCAAGCCCGTGATACTGTAATTTTCATTCGGCTGCAGTGCCTTGATGGTGCGGAACAGCATGGTGGCACACTGTTCCCGGTTAATCAAAAGATTCGGCGAAAAGGTGGTGCCATCTCCAGTTCCGGCTGTAATCCCAACCGCGAACGCCTTGAGTACTTCGGGGTTCGTCGTGTCCTTGAAGGGATTCGGTGAAACAGGCGTTGCGGTTGAACCCGAAGTTCTTTCGTACAGCCGGACCGCCAGCGCGGCAAACTCTTCTCGGGTGATGGGCTTCGTCATATCAGCACCCTTGAGCATGTCGGGAATCAGATCCGCCTCAACGGCATCCCCAAGTTCCTTGACCGCCCATCCAGACGCATTGGAATACGCAGGCGTTCCCTGCTTGAGGACGTTTGAGAACGGACTGTACAGCACAGCGTTCGAAGTGCTGCCGGGATAATAGAACATGTCGAGCTCATACCGGAATTTCACTTCAAAAGCCGCTGCGGCCACATCCGTATCATCGGGGAAGAACTGCGTGGCCGGCACATCAAACTGTTCAAGAAAGAACATGGTCGTCCCGTTATCCTGCCATTCTCCAGAACCAACCTTCACCCAGACATTTGTGAACAGGCGCTCGTTTGAATCTGCGTTCAGCTGCTGCAAATCCGCGTGTGCCGGGGCACTGTTGAAAACCATCACAGGGTGGCCGTCCACGTCCTTTTTCAGCGTCACGCTTTGGAGGACAGGGGCGTGGTTGATCAGCCTGGCCGGATCCTCCTTGGTTGTGCCATTGTTGTAGGATACCGTTTCGGACCAGGGAGAAATGGCCTGGCCTACGTCCAGCTCCGGGTGATTCCAGTCCAGCACATACCGCATGCGGAAATGGAGCGTATGTGTGTCAAAGAACGCCGTGCCCCCCGGTAGGATTTCATCCGGGAAAATATCTCCCATGGCGCTTTCAGCCAAATTTGCCACCGCCGAATAGGTGCCCTTCTCCAGGCCGGCACCCCGACTCAAGTCTGTCGGTGTCTCCCCTTCATCCCAACTGGCCGTGTAGCGCCAGGCGCCATCATCGAGTTTATAATCGATTTGAATGGCGACACCGGGGCTGTCATATCCCGCTTCCTCATAGACACCGCCTTCCTCAATGGCATCTACGAACGCGCGCACCTCACTTGAGGCAGCGTAGCCGATGTCAAACGAAAACCGCGCGTTCTCCCCTTCGTCCATGTTGAAGCTCACGGAAAGGCTTGTCGGCGCGCCGATGGTCGCAGGCGGTGCCCATGCGGCACTGGCTGGAATGGTCAGCGGTCCCGCGAGCAGACAGAGCATCAACAGTATCGCGAACGGCTTGCTTTTTCTCATGTTTTCATCCTCCCGTTTATGAACCGCCATCACAGCTGCGATGCGGATATTTCCATATTACGGAATGCAAACGACGGATTGGTTACAAAATCTTGCGCTGGCGACTTGCGAAATATTGCTCATTCAGTCGTATACCCGCCACAGGGATGCTCCGGCATGTCCGGCAAGTCACGCCAGACGGAAGGCGCCTTGCCATAATGCCTACGAAAGGCGGATGAAAAATGGGCCAGGCTCAGGAACCCGCATTGACGGGCAATCTCCTCGAGCGTCCACCCGTTTCGGCGCAACAGATCCGTCGCGTGACGCAGCCGCAATGCCAACAGATATCGGTGCGGGGTGGTGCCCATCTGCTCCCGGAACCTGCGGGTGAAATAGTAAGAACTCATGCAAGCCTCCCGGCTGATGTCCGTCAGGGAAATATTCGCGGCATAATTGGTTTGCATGTACGCGAGGGCGGCAGCCATCCCGGTCTTCCTGACCGCACGGTTCGCCGAGGTGCGGTTGGACAGTCCGCTGGCAGTCCGGTACAGCTCGATGATCAGCTCTGTGCGCAGGCATTGCAGCATCAGGGGGTTGGCATCCAGTCCCCGTTCGGTTTCCCTCTCGATTCGCTGCAGCAGGGAAACAAGCGTCGCCCCCACCCGATGTCCGGTTTTCATCGTCTCCGGTGAGCAAGTGCCAAAAGCTTCCCGCAGCGTCTGTTCAAAATAGTTTTTATCGATGGCGATGGCCATATATTCCCTGGTTTCCGCCTGGGTCTCGATCCAAAAAGGGATGTCCGGGCGCAACACCAGCAGGCAGCGGGCCCCCGGCTTCAAAACAGTCCCTTCGATGTGGATGGCCGGCGGCCGCGCGGTGGGAATGCAAAAATGGTACTCCCTGGGCGCGGACACACCGTTGACTTTGAATACCCGGGGCCGATACAGCACCATGCGCCCCTCCGGATCCGGCCGGAAGGCCTTGTAATCGTCCGGACCCATCTGCGCGAGCACGTCTGCGAAATCCTGCGGCATGAGGTCACCTCCGTCAATCGTTTACAAAGGGAGGATTTGGGAACAAGGAAAGTGTACCATTATGATATGCTGTTGGATACGGGAACCCTATGGTTCAAGCTTCCGCGTCACGCCCTCCCTCCCGGGGGAGCCATTGCAAGGACGCGGACGGGACTTGCGGGCACACATCCGGACAAGGAGGACGCCACCATGAAAAAACAAGGAATGTATGCCGCAACATTGGAAGTCGCGGGGAAAACATATCGGTATCATCGCCTCAAAGGGCCGGAACAGGATGGCATGGGGTCACTGGAACGCCTGCCGTTCGTCCTGCGCATCCTGCTCGAGGACATGTTGCGCCATCACGACGGAGAACTGGTCCGCGACGAGCATGTCCGCGCGCTGGCCGAATGGGATGGCACCGGCGGCCAGGTCATCCCCTACCTCCCGGCCCGCGTGATCCTGCAGGATTTCACAGGTGTCCCCGCCATCGTCGATTTGGCCGGCATGCGCACCGCGCTGGAGGAAGCCGGCGGGGATCCGGCCAGGGTGAACCCCGTCATTCCGGTCGATCTCATCATCGACCACTCCGTCACCATCGACTGCCACGGCACCGAAAATGCGCTGGCCTGCAATGTGAAACTTGAATACGAACGCAACAACGAACGCTACCAGTTCCTGCGATGGGCACAGGAAGCCTTTGCCCGCTTCCGCGTCTTCCCGCCCTCCGTCGGCATCTGCCATCAGGTGAATCTGGAATATCTGGCCAGTGTCATCACGGAAAAAGAAATGCCGGAGGGCATCTGCCTCCATCCGGACAGCCTGGTCGGCACGGATTCCCACACCCCCATGGTCAACGGCATCGGCGTGCTCGGCTGGGGCGTCGGCGGCATTGAGGCGGAGGCCTGCATGCTGGGCCTGCC
>JAEWSN010000153.1 GCA_023459915.1 Bacillota bacterium | reverse complement strand
CCATGGCCATTTTTCATGTGGAGTATTTCTCGAATGCCATGCATCGCACGATGCCGCTGACGGTGCTGCTGCCCATCGAGGCGCCGAATATGCCGGAAGCGGCCGCCATCCCCTCTCCGATGCCGTTCAAGACACTGTATCTGCTGCACGGGTATTCCGGCAGCCACCGCGATTGGCTGCACAGCTCCCGCATTGACGCGCTGTCGCGCCTGTACCGTGTCGCGGTGGTGATGCCCTCGGCAGAAAACAGTTTTTATCTTGATGACGAGATTCGGGACGCGTATTACGGCAGAATGACGGGTGAGGAGATTGTTTCCTTCACCCGAACCGCGTTTCCGCTCTCGGACAAGCGGGAGGACACCGCCATCGGTGGTCTGTCCATGGGCGGGTTCGGCGCGATGCGCACCGGCCTTCGGTATCCGGAGACCTTCGGGGCCATCATCGCCCTCTCCTCCGCGTTCATCACGGACATGGTCGACGCGCTGAAGCCCGAGGACCAGAACCCCATCGCGACCTACAGCTATTATCGCCACACCTTTGGGGAACGGGGGCAGGTGCTGGGTTCGGACCGCGATCCCAAGGCGCTTGCCAGCAAGCTGGTTGAAACTGGTGCGGATCTGCCGCGCATCTACATGGCGTGCGGTGCGGAAGATTTCCTGATTGAGCCCAACCGCAGTTTTCATGCCCATCTGGAGACCCTTGGGGTGCCGCATGACTATGCGGAGGGAAGCGGCGTGCACGACTGGGTGTACTGGGACGCGCACATCGAGCGGGCGATGACTTGGCTGTATGGGGCGCCGCAGTTGCCGGAGCAAGGCTGAAGACCGTGCCCCATGAAGATTTCTGTCCGCCGGAGGATGTATGGAAAAGCAGGATGGTTCCCTCGACCAAAGACTGGTGCAGGTGACGCCGAGCGCACGCCAGCTTTCCCTTCAGCAGAAGGAGTTCTACGCGTTCGTCCATTTCACTGTCAACACCTTTACCGGGAAGGAATGGGGAGACGGGACGGAAAGTCCTGCGATATTCAATCCCACCCGGTTTGATGCGGACCAGTGGGTGGCGGCCATCCGTTCGGCCGGCATGAAGGGGCTCATCCTCACCTGCAAGCATCACGACGGCTTTTGCCTGTGGCCAAGCCGGTTCACCGGGCATTCCGTCGCGGCGAGCCCATTCCGCAACGGTCAGGGAGATGTGGTCCGGGAAGTCGCGGATGCTTGCCGCCGTGGTGGTATCGCGTTTGGCGTTTACCTGTCCCCGTGGGATCGCAATCATCCCGCCTATGGGTATGGGGACGCCTACAACGATTATTTTGTGCAACAGCTCACCGAGCTGCTGACCGGATACGGCGAGGTTTTCTCCGTCTGGTTTGATGGCGCGTGCGGGGAAGGGTCAAACGGGAAGAAACAGGTTTACGACTGGGACAGGTACTACGAAGTCATTCGCACACTGCAGCCCAACGCCTGCATCCATGTTTGCGGGCCGGACATCCGCTGGTGCGGCAACGAGGCGGGAGACACCCGTCCCTCCGAATGGAGCGTGGTGCCCAGCCGCACCAGAGATACGGAACGGATTGCCGGGGACAGCCAGCAGGCGGATGACGCGGCATTCCGGCAGCGGAAAATCCGCGCATGGGATCAGGATCTGGGAAGCCGCGAAGTCCTGAAGGATGAAATGGATCTGATTTGGTATCCGGCCGAGGTGAACACCTCCATCCGCCCAGGCTGGTTTTACCACGCGGAAGAGGATGACAAGGTGCGTTCTGTGGCGGAACTGGTCCATATTTACGAGGGCTCGGTGGGCGGCAACGCCACCTTCCTGCTCAACATTCCGCCGACCCCGGAGGGCCTGTTCCACCGGAATGACTGCGCCTGCCTGGATTTGCTGGGGCGGCAACTTCGGGAAACCTATGCGCACAATTTGCTTGAGACGGCCTCCCTGTCCGTTTCCGCGAGTGAGCCGGGGTTTGGGATTGAAGCAGTGCGCAATGAAGACGATGGCCTTTTTTTCAAAGGGGTTGAGGGAGCGGAAGAAACCGTCATCGACATTGCATGGCCGAATCCGCAGACGGTCAGCCGCGTGGTGTTGAAGGAACAGATTGAGCTGAGCCAGCGGATTGAGCGGTTCGAGATGCTTGCTGTCGTGGATGGGCGGGAAATGCCGCTGTATGCGGGAACCGTTGTTGGATACAAGCGAATTGCCTCTTTCCCAACATGCGTCACGACAGCGCTGCGCGTTCGGATTCCGGACGCCCGGGTATGCCCCACGCTGTCTTTTCTTGGGGTGTACTGATGCTGCACGGGGGCGCCCACCTGCGCGAATGCGCCCTGCTTTTTTGGACAAAGCAGTGAAGAACATGCCCAAATCCGGTTTTTGTGCGGTAAGATAGGGGTAAGTGACAATCGATCCGGGCATATGCCCGTATCGAAATGACAGGAGGTGTCCCATGGGCAAAAAAGCAGTCGAAATTTCAAATCTGGATGTGGAAAAGCTGATCCGCATGCTGAACGAGGCCTTGGCGGAGGAATGGCTGGCGTATTACCAGTACTGGATTGGCGCACGCATGATGGAAGGCCCCATGCGCAGCGAGGTGGAGCCGGAGTTGTTGTTGCATGCCACACAGGAGCTCGGTCACGCCGAACTGGTGGTGAACCGCATCATCCAGCTGGGCGGAACGCCGTTGCTCAACCCTGTTCAATGGAAGGAATACGCGCGGTGTCCGTACGATGAACCCAGCGATCCCTATATCGAAACCATCCTCAACCAGAACCTCAATGGGGAGCGCTGCGCCATCCAGCGGTACGAGGAAATTGCGGAATTCACCAATGGCAAAGACCATTCCACCTATCAGATGGCGGTGCAGATCCTCAATGACGAACTGGAGCACGAGCACGACATCGAGGATTGGATTCGTGATATTGAACGGATGAAGGAAGACATCCGGGCCATACGCCTGTAATCGTCACTCATCCTCGACAAAAGCGAACGACCGGCTGGCAAGGGGTTTCCTTGCGTGGGGGGAGCCGCCTCGCACCTGTTGCCAGGCGCGGCGGCTCCCCATTCCCTATCCGGGAGGTGTCACATGAGTTGCGACGCACCAATGCAAACACCATGCGCCCACCAAAACCTGTTTGAACAGCTGTTTCAGTCATTCCCCTATCCCATGCAGTTGCTGTCTCTCGAAGGTGTTTGCCTGTGGATCAACCGTGCCATGCAGGAGACGTTCTCACTGGATCCGGCAAGCCATGTCGGTGTATACCATGCGTTCTCGGATCCCTTTGTGCTGGAGAATCATTGGGATGAGCCCCTCCGGCAGGCCATGCGCGGCGAAGCCAGCTACATCGCGGATGTCCAACTCGACAACCGGACGTATGAAAAAGTGATTGGCGAATCCCTTCCGGATTGAGACGCTGGCTGCGCAGGTGAATCTCTCCCCATCCCATTTTCATCGCATTTTCAGGGAACAGGAGGGCATCACCCCGCACGCGTATCACGCCAGGGTACAGGTGGAAAGGATCAGGGAACAGCTGATGAACCCCGATTTGACCATCGCGGAAGCGTTTTCGGCCTGCGGCATCGACTACCATGGGCATTACGCCCGCCTGTTTCGCATGGAGACCGGCATGACGCCAAGAGAATACCGCGAGCAGCTTCTGCGCGATCGGGAACGGCGGGATGGCAGGATACTGTCTGAAAATCACACAATCCCGTCCATACGTCACGCCCCGCAACTGATAGAGTAAAGGCGGTTTCATTGCGGATGCGCCAATCCATGAGCAACCTCCGGCTTCCAACAGGGTGTCATTCGCCTGCAATCCGCGCGTGGCAAGGTGAAAGGGAGGAAGACTGGTATGGGCAAGAGACTGGTGTCGTTGTTGTGTGTCATCGCGGTCCTGATTTCCTTCGGGATTCCATCTTTTGCGGTGGTGACGGCCACCTCGGAGGCGCCGGTGAATCTCACGGCGCGGGAGGACAATACGGACATCCAGCTGCGCTGGACGTTGCCGGATGCAGCGGTTGCACACATTGAGGATGAACTGGACGGTGACTTGTACTACTGCATCGATTGGCGCGTGGATGGCGGGCCCTGGCATTTTGATGTGCCGGCTGTCACGGGAACCACCTATGATACCGACAATGCAGAGGACACCTCGTTTTTTGGGCTGGTGTCCAATCTGTTCTGGGATGAAAACCAGACGCAGGAAATTTTCACAACGCACTGGAGCTACGGGCTCAAAGAAGAAATTGATCTGGTGAACCATCGCTACGAGTTCCGGATGCGCCTGGCCCTTGCCGATCCGGATGCGGAACCGGAAGCCGCGTTCCAGACATCCCCCTACTCGAACCTGACTTCCATCGGCGGGAAAACCGGTGTTGCGGCGCCGACGTCACTTTCCGCACCGCAGGGGTTGACGGTGGAGCCTGTGACCGACGAAAACCAGTACACGCGTTTCCAGCTGCGGTGGACCAATCCGGCGGATGTGCTCACCATCGACGAAGCCTTCCCGGTGAAGGTGAAGGTCGATTTCCGGGTGGGGAACGGAAAATGGTTCTCTGAAACACATACCCACGACTGGTGGAGCAGCGATCCCATGGGATCAGCCCTGCTGTTCGACCCGGTGGAACGCGAAATGGCGGACATGATTGTCATCGACGCCAACGTGTATGCCTTCCGCATCCTGTATGCCTATGAACCCTATGAGGCGGCAGACCGCGTAACCTCGGCATACTCCAATATCGCCACGGCCGGCATCAAGGCCAGTGCCTGGGCATTGGGAGAAGTGGCGGAGGCCGCCGCGAACGATCTGATTCCGGATCGGCTCAAGGGCGCGGATCTGACAAAACCCATCACACGTGAGGAATTTGCCGAGTTGGCCGTGAAATTGTATGAAGCGGTGACGGGCAGCCCCATCGTTGCCGGAACCAACCCGTTTACAGACACGCAAAACCCGGAGATTGTCAAAGCCTTTACGGTTGGCATTACCGCCGGGACCGGCGACGGCACCACCTTTACGCCAAATGCCCTGATCAATCGGGAACAATGTGCCACCATGCTGTATCGTGCCTTGAAGAAACTGGCTCCCAACAAGGATTACACCGTCACCACGCCTGTTGCTTTCCAGGATCAGGCACATATCTCCGCCTGGGCGATGGAAGCGACACAGTACATGGCGAAGGTGGAAATCATCAAGGGCTCCAATGGCAATTTCATGCCCAAGGCCGTGACGGAGGCCCAGAAGGCGACCACTTACGGGCAGGCCACACGGGAGGCGGCCATTCTGATGTCTGTTCGTTCGTTCGGAACCATGAACTGATCCGTCGCCAAGGCGTCCCACAATTTTGCTGCCAAGTGATGCACCGACTTTCGCAAAGCAAAAAGCCCCAATGCGACAATCCATGTTGCGTTGGGGCTTTTCCTCCAGATGGCCATTGTCCGACCAGCCTGCGTGAGGGCGGTGCGGGCGGAGTACCCTCCACCCGGTCTGACAGCATCAGTGGTGGCAAATACCGTCTTGTTCCGGTGCCCGGAGATCACACGCTGCCACACGCAGACTGCAGACGTTGCACCAGCTATCTGATGTTGATGTTGCCGCCCTGCAGTACGCCTTTGTTGTAGTACTCACCCATGACCCAAACCTCGATGTAATCCCAGAGCCCGTCCTTGTCAAAATCAGAGGCGTTCACCGTCACATGCCGTTCTTCCCCGTCCAGTAGGCCAACGCCATTGAAGGTCAGCATGTCCTCCGACATGGACTGCACAATGCCCTCGACGGAAGCGTGGAACTTGAACCCGTCGCCGCCATGATCCACGATCTGCAGATTGCCCTTGGCAGGCAATC
>JAEWSN010000152.1 GCA_023459915.1 Bacillota bacterium | reverse complement strand
CCACCGGAAACGGGGCTGCAGGGCGCCTCCTTCGGGAACGAACGAGGTTTCGCAAATCCAGTCCCGCAGGGAAGTCGTTTCCGGCCGCACCACGAGCCCTCCCGGCAACCGGGATGCCGTGTGATGGGAAACCCCCGTTCCGGACTTTCGATCGCAAGATGCCACGTCGCCAGATGCCACAGCATCCGACGTCATCCCGCCCGTCTCCGCCAGCAGACTTGAGCCCCGGCTGCCGCCCCCATGGGCGGCATACTCACGGATGGTAGCAAGAAACGCATACCGGGTGAGGAGAATGTCCCGAAGCCGGAACGCGTCGGGAAGCTCATATGGGCTCCCGCAGCAAACCAACGTGGGGAAGGCCCGCAGCCATGCCGCCGCTTCCGCCTCCGCCGCCGCCAGCGCCGCGACGGGACGGATATGGGCGCCCACCTCGGTCATGCGGGTACCGGCCTGCAGGCGAAGGGCTTCCACCGACATCCGCGGCGGTTCCGCGCCTGAAGGCGCCAGCAGCGAGCGGGCCTCCGCCAGCCGGCTTCGCACCAGCGGCTTCGCCGCTTCGAGAAATTGGTCCAGCGGCACCGGCGCCATGCGATAGCGGGCGGCAATCCGTTCCGCGGCGCGCAACCCGCCCACCTGCGTGGCGTTGAGCGCGCTTCCGCCGGGGCGGTGCACCCCAAAGGAACCATTCACCTCACCGACCGGAAAGAAATGACGGAGATTGCTCTCCCACCAAAGGTCCCCGACCAGCCCGCCATTGTTGTGCTGCGCGCAAACCGCAATTTCCAGCCGTTCGCTCGCCAAATCGATGCCATGATCCGCATACAGGGCGATGGCCGGCGGATTCATGTGCCGCAGCCGATCGATGGGTTTGCCGAACAGGGCGCCGGAGCGCGCCAGATAGTTGTGGGCTTCGGGTCCAAGCAATGCAAAGTCGAAATCCGGACAGGGATCCTGTCGAAAATCCAGGAAGACGCGTCGCCCCTTGGCCGCCTCCATGCCAACCAGCAAATCGATGACCGAGGATCCGCCCGGGCCGGTCTTGGCGGGATCGAACGGCCACTGATAACCTTTGAGGAAGATGGCGTCGAGCATGGGGCCCGGTGAGTCGAACCAGTCCAGCAGGAAATCCCGCTCGTTTTCGCCATTTGCATCTGTGGACACATAGCGCGGCAGCACCTGCTGAAATGTTCCGGAAAGATTCCAGCGGAACCCGGTGGAGGCGATGCCATACTGGGATTCCGTGAGATTGGACGCGACAGCCCCTGCCTCCAGCGCGATGCCGGTGGCACCCGTCTGGCTTTCCGGATAGACGGAGTACCGGTAAATACCGGCCGGGCCACCTGTGGCCCACACCAGATTGGTGCAGTGGAACAACGTCAAGCCATGGCCCGGGTCCGACAGCCGGCTGACATCCAGCGCAACAAGCCCCACCGCGGATGTGTTCCCGGAGTGAGCGGCCTCCTGCATGGGTGCATCCGGCGTCGTCACAATGCCGATGGCCAGAAACCGGTCAAAGATCCGAACCGGCTGTTTGCGGACCTGGGCCTCCAGGCGTTCGGTCATGTACCGGGAGGTCAGGGGCCCGGCAGAGGTGGCCCGGCGCCGCCTGTCATGGTCTGTCTGGTAACCGGCGTACTCGCCAAGCCGGTTCTGCGGAAACGGCACGCCGATGTCGCAGAGGCGAAGAAAGCAGCGGGCCGACTGCGCCGCCTGCACCAGCGCGATGTCCCCATGGACACAGCCGCCCTCGAAGAGCGTGCGGGCCATGTCCTGCACCGAATCCGGTTCCGCCCCGGAGAGGGTGAGCTTGTAGTAGGTCTGCTTGTCCGACCCGGTGTTGCGGGAAGTCCCCATGCTCATGCCCTCGGTGAGCAGGCCGACATCCGGTACCCCGAGGGCGCACAGCCGGTCGGCACTCTGCAGGCCGGCCGCGCCGGATCCCACCACCAGGGTGTGCAGGGTATGCACCGTCATTTGAACATCATCCATTTGAATGGTTTGCGTCTGGATGGCCATCTGTTCCTCCCTGTCCACAGGCAAACTGTGGCGCGCATGCCGAATGCCACCAATGATTCGGGGGTTGGAAAGCAGCGCGTCACGCCCTCCGCGTCACAGCCGCCGGATGTGGAATCCGCCGTCCACATTCAGGATGTCCCCGGTCGAAAATCCAAGGCGCCCGCCACACAGCAGCGACACGGCATCCGCGACATCCTCCGGTGTCCCCCAGCGCTTGATGGGGGTCAGACCCCCATCGATCAGCGCGTCATATTTGTCGGTGACGCCGGCCGTCATGTCCGTTCGGATGATGCCGGGACGCACCTCGTACACCCCGATGCCGTGTTCGGCCAGCCGATCCGCAAACAGCTGCGTCACCATGGAAAGGCCCGCCTTGGAGATGCAATACTCGCCCCTGGCCGTGGACACGGTGTAGGCCGACACGGAGGAAACATTGACGATGGCCGGCCGCAGGGGCATGCCCCCCGCCATCAGGCGAATCATCTCGTTGGCCACCCGCTGGGTCAGGAAAAACGTCCCCTTGAGGTTGATGTCCAGCACGCGGTCCATGCTCTCCTCGGTCATCTCGAGCAGGTCCCGGCGCACCTCCGGGGCCACGCCGGCGTTGTTGACCAGCACATCGATGCGGCCATACCGCGCCAACGTCTCCGAAACCACCCGCGTACGGGCCTCCGGGTCCCGATTGTTGCCCTGAACATAGAACACAGGAACTCCCTCGTCCGTCAACGCATCCACGGCATCGGCCGCTTCCGCGGCCGCGCGGGTGCCTGTGATGGCCAGGGCAAATCCGTCCCGCGCCAGCGCTTTGGCAATGCCAAGGCCAATGCCGCGTGTCGCGCCTGTCACCAGGGCAACACGCTGGTCATCCACCACCTGTTCCACAACCTGTGCCACAACCTTCTTCTTCGCTTCCCGTTTCATCGAAATGCCTCCCGCGCATCCGGCTCCGCCTCTTGGATGGGATTGTGCCGGCCGACAAACGGCTCTGCCTGTCGGCCAAGCCTGTTGCCGCCAGCACCCGGCTCCAACTGTTGAACGGAATTGTGCCGCCGGCATCCGTTACCGGCAGCAGGCCTTGTAGACCGGCGCGTAGACGCCGGCGTCCCGAATCACACAACCCGCGGTGCCGCCGGCGCGCAATATTTCCGCGCATTTGCCGCAGGTGATGCAGCACTTGTCCTTGGACAGGCCGCCCGCGCGGAGGATGTCGTCCGCAAAATCCGGGTAGGCAAAGGCCTGCCGCCCAAACCCGATCACGGATGCGCTGCCCGCCGACACCATCCCCGCGGCCAGTTGGGCCGCGTACTGCCGCACCCAGGTGTATCCCGTGCCCACGACGGCCAGGCCCGGCACCGCCCGCTGCACCAGGGACGTTCCCTCGAGCAGGCGGGCCACGCCAACCAGCGGATGCTCCGGCGGCACATAGCCGCCCTTGTCATAGGGCCGGTTCACATGCGGGTTGAAGTAGGGGGTGCCCATGGTGACATTCAACAGGCGAACCCCTTGTGCATACAGCAGTTTCGCAAGCGCCAACGGTTCCGAAAAATCGGGACGGGTCACATCCTGCGCATCCACACCCCATCCATACGGGTATGCGATGCCGTCGTACAGGTTCACCCGGGAGCCGAGCAGAAAATCCGGACCACAGGCCGCCCGCACCTTGCGGACCACATTGAGCAAAAACCGGGTTCGGTTCTCGAAAGAGCCGCCATACCGGCCTTCCCGGGTGTGCGCCGACAACAGCTCGGACGCCAGGTACCGGTGGCAGGCCTTGAGATCCACCCCGTCGAACCCTGCCTGCCTGGCCAGCAGCGCCGCCTCGACGAATTTGTCCTCCAACGCCTCCAAGGCGTCATCGGTGATGGCCCGGCTTTCGTCCGTGACCTTCGTCCGTTCGTCCAGAAACGGATTGCGGCACGCAAAAATGGGGGCCGGAACCCCTTCCGGCTTGCTGAAGCGGCCGGAGTGTGTCAGCTGCATCAGCAGCACCGGCTTGTGGGACGGACCATGGGTGTCCGCGGCAATCTCCCTGATGCGGGCGGCCAGCGCGGCAAACGCCTGCCAGTTGTCGCGGTTGATGGCCAGCTGGTTCGGTGACGCGCGTCCTTCCGGCACCACCGCCACGGCCTCGAACCAGATGAGCCCCACGCCGCCGGCGGCGAAACGCTCATAACGGCGGATGACCAACGGCCCCGGTGTGCCGTCCGGATTGCCGTCACTGCCTTCCATGGGATGACACGCCAACCGGTTGGGCAGTGTCCACGCCCGTCCGCCGGCTGTCAGCGTGAGCGGCTGGCCAAGCACGGACAAATCATCGGACAGTGGCAGCGACAGTCCCAGCGACGCCGCATCCTGCCGCAACGCGGAAATGTCCTGATAATGGAATTCGGTAAAGGTTGTTTCTGCCATGCAAGCCTCCCATGCGCTCCCTTTTTCCGGCGGCGCGTGATACGATGTTCTTGTTGGCCACCTTCAAGGAAAGTTGCCTTTGTTTGGATTATATCCATACCATCGTTTTTATGGTGGCGTTTTTTTGACTTGAAATTGATGTTTTTTGCGATTCCCCCTGCCCATACGAGCCCCGCGGAGGTCAAGCCATGCGCCAGCCCATGAAACCACACGCAGTGAACCAGGATTCGGAGCCCCTTCGCGTGGTGTACCGGGAAGATGCCGCGTCCTACGCGCTGGCCCCGCATCATCACGACAGCCACGAACTGATTCTCACCACCCGCGGCCGCTCCCGCTTCCATATCGCCGGACACCCCTACGAGGCCGCCGCCGGCGATCTGCTGCTCATTTCCAATCTGGAACCGCACGACGTGGAGGTGCTCGCCTGGCCGTATCACCGATACTATGTGCTGATTCAACCGGATGCCCTGTATGAGGCCCTGCGCACGCCGGCACTCGAAGCCCTGTTCCGCTATCGTCCGGAGCATTTTTGTCACAAGGTTCGGCTGGAACCGGCCGAGGCCGGGCAAACCGAGGCATTGCTTCAGCAAATGGTTCAGGAGCAGGCTCTGGATTTGCCCTTCCGAACGCTTGCCATGGAAAACGCGCTCCGCACCCTGCTCATTCTGCTGTACCGGACCAACGCGAACCGGTTTCCCTCCGCCGAGCTTTCTCAGACCGCCCGCGACATGCTGGAGGTGCAGCGGCATCTCGACAGCCACGAAACGGAACCGCTCAAGCTCAAGGAGATCGCCGCCCTGTTCCATTACGACATGTACCACCTCTCCCGGGCTTTCCACCGGACAACCGGATATGGATTCCGGGAATACCTGGTGCGCCGTCGGGTGAATCTCGCCGCCCGGCTGCTGCGCGACACAACGGACAATGTCACGCAAATTTCCGCCGCATGCGGGTTCAACAGCGTCCCCCACTTCATCCGGACATTCCGCCAAATCCTGGGCAACACGCCGCTGCAATACCGGAAAGCAACACAGAAGCCCCTCCCCGCAGGCAACAGCGGGCAGGCAGCCGCTTCGGCGGCGGACACTCGTTCAAACAACGGACAGGAAGCCCTCCCGGCGGCAGACACTTTTTTGACCCGATGACCGCGCTACCGGTTGATGAACACCAGGCCGGCCAGGCACAGCACCATGCCGATGAAATGGTTCAGGGTGATGTGTTCCTTGTAGAACAGCGCACCAATGACAATCAGGGCGATGGCCAGCCCGATGTTGGCCACCAGCGATCCCATGCTGATGTCCCAGCCGGCCCGATACAGCAGAATGTACCCCAGCTCCAGCCCCAGGATGCACCCGGCCAGCAGAAATGATGTCCAGTTCAGCATTTTGGTCTGCGCCGCCACATTCCTTTCGGTGTCCGTCACAAGAAACAGCACGAGGGAAGCGCCGGCCGCAGCCAGATAGGTGAACACCAGGCTGAAGAACGGATTGATTTTTTCGGGGGTCGACTTCGTGGATATATTGTAAAAAATATTGGAAGCGACAATGATGAACACCGGGAGAAAATGCTTGACCATGCCTGCTGCTCCTTCAACCCCTGCAACGCGCCGGCCAACGCCATGCAACGCGCCGGCCAACGCCATGCAACGCCTCGGCAGGAACATGCGAACCGGCTGCCATCGGGTGTATAATGATTGGGTACGGACACCAGTATATCAGCGAAAGGACAAGACTTCATGCGCCGCGTCAAAAACATGCTTGCAGGCATCACACTGCCTGCGTTTCTCTGGGTCAACCTCGGGCTGCTTCTCACCGCCGCCGGCATCCATTTCTTCAAGGTGCCGAACGGGTTCGCCACAGGCGGGGTGAGCGGCCTCTCCATTCTCATCAGCCAGCCGTTTCCAAACATCGCGGTCGGCCCCATGATGGGCATCATCAACGTGTTGCTGTTGGTGATTGGGTTTGTGGCCATCGGAGGCCATTTCGGCTCCATGACCGTCTACTCCTCGTTTGCGCTGTCCGTCATGGTCTGGGTGCTCGATGTGCTGTTCCCGCTCAAGGCTCCCATGACCAACGACCGGATGCTGGAACTGGCATTCTCCATTCTCCTGCCGGCCATCGGAAGCGCCATTGTGTTCAACCAGAATGCTTCCACCGGCGGCACGGACATCGTCGCAAAAATTCTCAGTGAAAAGACCAGTCTGGAAGTCGGGATGGCCCTGCTCGCCGCGGACTTTCTCATCACACTGGGTGCCCTGTTCGTTTTTGGCGTGGAAATCGGCCTGTATTCCATGCTTGGACTTTTCGCCAAAGGGTTTCTCATCGATCTCGTCATTGAAAGCATCAACGCCCGCAAGCAGCTGGTGATTGTCTGCAATCGTCCGCTGGAGGTGAGTCAGTACGTCACCGGCACCCTCAATCGCGGCGCGACCATCCACGAGGCGCGCGGCGCGTTCACGCACCAGCCCAAACAGGTCATCACCACCGTGATGACACGCCGACAGGCCGTGCTGCTGCGCCGGTTCGTCCGGGACATCGATCCGGACGCCTTCATCACCATCACCACCACCTCGGAAATCATCGGAAAAGGCTTCCGGAGCACCATTTAGGACTTGGAAAGAAATAACCTGCTCTATGAATTTCCGAAAACAATGGCCAAACCTGCCATTCTTTTCGGAAAAAGACCAGGTAATTTCTTTCCGGCGCCTTAGTGCCCTGTTTCCGCCCCAAACGCACACGACCAGGTCGATGGCTCATCGGTCACGCCCATGACCTGGCGGCTCGAACCGTCCGGCAACACAATTTCCGCCGCCACGCCGGCCGGCAGACGCACAGACAGCGAAAAGACGCCATCCGCCACCTCCCAGGACACGCCAATCATGCCACGCGGGGTGGTGACCTCACCGGACATCCTTTGCAGAAACAGCATGCGCGGACAGATGCGCACCCGCTGCCATCCGGCCTCCGCCGGCATCACGCCAAGCCCCGCGCGCGGGAACTCGTACAGCGGCAGCGCACCCCAGGCATGGCAGTCACTGCGGGTGTTGAACGGCGTCTCCGGGATGGTGGTGAGATGCTGGGGAATCAGCGCCTGCCACATGTCCCACAACGGTTCCGTCCGGGCGTACAGGTCCGCCTTCTCCAATGCGCGAAACAGCAGGTACATCCAGGGGAAGGAGCAGCGGGCCACACCGGGTTCCTCCAACGCGGCCTTGAGCACGGTGCCGGCCCTCTCCCCATCGGCGAGCCCGGATAAGATCGCCCAGACCTGTGTGTGCTGGCTGAACAGGTTGAGCCCGGGGCCATCCTGATACATCCCCTTGTCCGGAGACCAGCAGCCGGCCTCCACGGCCGTGTGGATCCGCGCGCGGCGGGCTTCGTATTCCCGGGCCACATCCGGGCGTCCGGTCAGCCGCATCAGTTGCGCCGCCGCCGCAAGGGCGGCCGCCAGCGTCAGGTTCAGCGTGGCGGAAGGACCATGGGCAACCGCTTCGGGCACCCCCGCACGGTCCTCCCATTCCCGAACCCAGTCCACATACTCCCAATGGCCAAGCTTTCCGGCAAGCCCGGTGTCGTCCGTTTTCCGCTCGAACCAGTCCAGAACCGCGTCCACCGTGGGCCGGTACCGCCGGAACAGCTCCGTGGAGCCGGTTTCCCACCAGTGATCGTGGAGCATGAATATCCAGTGCAGGGAAAAGCCGGGGATGACCTGGGGGAGATCGCTGGGCCACCGCGACTGCAGCATGCCCTCCGGCAGCAGCGAGGCATGGAAGTCCGCCACGGCCTTGCGGGCCAGCCGGTCGTCGCCGGCGGCCGCATAGGTGTACAGCATTTGCAGCCGGGTGTCCATGGTATACTGCAGCTGCTCGTAGTAGGGACAGTCCGTATAGGTTTCCTGCATGCAGCGGGCCAGCGTGCGGGCACTCATGTCCCATATCGGGGCGGTCCACGGCCGGGCACTGGTGCAGGTCGTCTTCACCTGCAGCGGATACCCGGTTTCCACATGGGTGGGCGTTCCCAGCTTCAGTGGCGCCGATGCGGTGTTCACGGTCAGCTGCACAAAGCGGAAGGTGCGGAACAGGAACGGTTCGTACACCTCATCCCGGCCGGAGGCCAGTACCGTGTCCGTAACGCCTTGAATCCACCCGTTCTCCGCGTCATCCCGCACCTGCTTTTCCGGACGCCGGCCAGTTCCCGGCACGGTATAGCTCTCCGCGAAGGTGATTTGAATGCGGCTGCCCTCTCCGCCGGAGAGCGGGAGCCGGAAAAAGGCGGTGGTGAGCACGCCCGCGTCCAGCACCCAGGTCACAGACTGATGCGGCGGGATCACGGGGTCTGACCCCGTCGGGGCCCACACGGGGTCTGACCCCGCAAATGGCTTTGGTTCCGCCAGATAGGGCAGCGGAATGGGTCTGGGTGACAGTGGAAACGGCATGATTTCCCCATATCCGTTGGGCGTCACCGGCCAGGCGGCTTCCGCCGGGGCCCATTCCGGCAGTGACGGCGCGGTGTGCCACCCTTCCGGGGCCTGTGACAAATCCACATCCTCCATGGCACCCATCCACAGCGTGGCCGTCGAAGCGTCCCAGCCGAGCGAATCGTCCCGGGAAACACGCCAATCCCCCACCCCGGTGGACACATCGGTCAGGATTTCAGCCCGGTCATTCTCCAGCCGCCCCTGCATCACGAGCATCGGCCCGGCCGCGTTGCCATAGAAGCTGAACGGTGCCCGCTGATTCCCGCGCTGGGCTTCGTATGGCGGGTAGGCAACCACCCGCACGGCCAGCACATTGCTCCCGGGATGCAGCCATCCGGAAAGGTCCAGCGACTCGAAATACCGTTCCCGCCTGCCACCGCGGCAGGGCCCGTACATCACGGCCCGGCCGTTCACATACAGCATGTATCGCCCCGACGCGCTGATATGGACCGGCAGGCGGACGGCGCCGATTTCCGCCGGACAGGAAAAGGCAATGCGATACATGGCGGTTTCGATGGCATTGCACGGGCGGGAGCCGCTGCCCGCAGCGGTGGCGTCCGAACCGGAGAGCCCTATCCATTTCACCTGTTCCCAGGAAATCTGTTGATCCATGCGCTTCCACCCTTTCTTCAGCAGCCCTCGTCAGCAACCCTCATCAGCAATCCTCGTCAACAATCCTCGTCAACAACCCTCATCAGCAACCCTCGTCAGCAACCCTCATAGGTGAAGCTGTCAAAGTCCGCCAGGGCGAGGTCATCGGGATTCTCGCCCTGCGCGAACATGCCGACATAGGTGCCCACGAAGCCGCCCGCCATGTCCGTACTGAGCATCCGGGCGTCCACCTCGTCCGCCAGCACCATCAGGTGCGCCTCGTCCCGGCCGCACAGGAACCGCAGGCTTTGCATCTCCGCCTCCACGCGCAGCACCAGCGGTGGCATGCCTGCCGCCACTTCCGTCGCGTCCAGCAAATCGGCATGGGCCAACTCGGTCTCCACCCCGTTTCGCACCTGCACCAGCTGCAGCATCAATGCGCCATCCATCCGGACAAGCGCCAGCCGCACATGCCATGCGTCACTCTGCAGCAGGACGAGCCCTGCGGACTGGCCGTCGCGATCCGGAGAAAACCGCAGTTCCGTCGTGATCGTGAAGGTCATGTGCTGCTGGCGCCTTCCCAGGAAGCACGGGTTGACCGCCTCTCCCAGAAAAGCCGGCCTGAGCCGCATCCGAAGAAACCCGGGACGTGCCGACAGGCTCCACCACAGCTGCCTTGGTGTCCGAAGAAAATTCCAGACAGGGGACAAGGTCTCCGTGTCAAAATCATCGTGTTCACAAACGTATGCCGGTGATGTCGGGGGCTGCCCCTGCATGCCCACGGCACCGGGAACCGAAGGCCGGCCGGTGGTGCCGCAGCACCCCCCGGTACGGCCATTGCAGCCGGCACACGGGGTCGCGGCGGCGCCTCCGGCAGATACCGCCTGCCGCGTTGTCCCTTCTGCGCCCGCAGTTGCGCAGTTCCCCGCAGATACATCCGCGGAAGCGTCGGAAGGCGAACCCGAAAAACTGCCGTCCCCTGCCGGGGTTTCGGCTGTCGCATGCACCGGCGTGGCGTACTGGAATTCCAGCCGCCCGGTGCCGGGACTGACCACAGGCCAGCCGTCTTCCCAGACAACCGGGGCCAGAAACGTCTCCCGGCCCATGTTGCGGAAATGCCCGCCATACGGGCGGGACGCCAGGCAGACCATCCACCATTCACCGGCCGGCGTCCGCACCAAATCCGCATGCCCCGGATTCCAGATGGGCGCGTCCTTTCCGAGATGACGGTGGGTCAGGATGGGATTGGCCGGATTTCCCTCATAGGGCCCGGTCAGCGATTTGCTGCGCGCGATGGTGACCGAATGGTAAAACTCGGTGCCGCCTTCGGCGATCATGAGATAATACCAGTCGCCAATCCGGTACAGATGCGGCGCTTCGGGCCACATGGCCTGCTTGAGCGCACCCCGCCACAACCCATGTCGCGGGCCTGTCAGTTTCATGGTTTCAAGATCCAGCTGGCGCATCCAAATCTCGTTGTCCCCCCAATAGGCCGCATCCGGCGCATCTGCCGTTCCGGTGACCCACGCGGTGCCATCTTCATCGAAGAAGAGGGAGGGATCGATACCCGGTGCGTCGTCCAGCCAAAACGGCTCAGACCATGGTCCCGCCGGGTGGCTGGCGGTGACGATGAAATTGCCCTGCTTGCCCACCAGTGTGGTGATCATGTAGAAGACGCCCGCATGATGCCGGATGGTTGGCGCAAAAATACCATGGGAATGCGCCACCCCGTCCAAATTCAGCTGCGACGGGCGGTCCAGCACATGTCCCACCTGCTCCCAATTCACCAGGTCGCGGCTGTGGAAAACCGGTACACCGGGAAAATAGGAAAAGGTGGATGTGACAAGCCAATAGTCCTCCCCCACCCGACAGACGGATGGATCCGGATAAAACCCCGGGAGAATGGGGTTGACAAACTGTCCGTTCAAATCAGTGCCCTCCTTGCAAGCGGCCAGGCCGCGAAGCATGGCCCTGTGGCTCATGCTTCCTTCATCATATGTCCTTGCGCGGCTTCGGACAAGGCAAGACTTTTTGCTTTCCATCAGGTAAACTGATAGGGCAGATTCGCCGGGAACCGCGCAGCCACGCATTTCGGGTTGGCACAGGGTTCGGCTCACCCCGCGATTCGGCTTGGCACACGAAGTCCGGCATGACATCAGCGACACCCCCGACACCGCTTGATGGGAGGTACACATGAATTTCATCTTTGCCATATTCCCCATTCTCTTCCTGTTGGTTTTTCTGACAATCCTCGGCGTGATCATCTCCAGCATCGTCACCTCCGCCAGGCGAAACGCCTACAACAACCGGCAGCCCATCCTGACGGTCTCCTCCCGGGTGTTGACCCGCCGCACCAGCATGAGCCAGCACCATCACGCCAACCACAACGGCACCGGCCACCACGGCCATGTCACCACCACGTATTTTGCCACGTTCGAAGTGGAAAGCGGCGACCGCATGGAATTCGAGGTGCCGGACAGCGCCTATGGCCTGCTGCTCGAGGGGGACTACGGAAAGCTGACCTTTCAGGGCACACGCTTTCTCAACTTTGTCCGGGACCAACAGCCCATGGGCGGCTGGCAGTCCAATCCCACAACAGCACAACAAGGCCAGTCCCTCACCCAGCCATAACGAACCGCCGCCGCATTGCGCCGGGCATGCCCGGCGTTTTCTTTTTCGTTCCATAAACACGAGTTTATTTTTTTATTGTCATCCGCTTTCCATTGGGATATCATGAGGAGGCAGCAAGGATGAACCCATCTGCACGGCAAGCATCCCTGCATCCCGAACAACAAACCATCCAACGGAGGAAGCACCATGAAGGTCCTGACCGCCCCCCGCCCGCGCGAACAACGGAATGTCATCAGCATGCTCGAAACCGTGAATGTGGAAACCGGCGAACGCAAGTTGCTTGCGGAATTCGACACCCTCATCGAGGCGCCGAACTGGACACAGGACGGAAAGTCCCTTGTCTTCAACCGGGAAGGACGCATCTGCCTGTTCAACCTGGCCACCAGCGAGGTTTCGGTCGTCGACGCCGGGTTTGTCAACGACTGCAACAACGATCATGTCCTGTCTCCGGACGGCATGCACATCGCGGTCAGCCACCACACCAAGGAGGATGCGCAATCCCGCATCTATGTGTTCCCCCTCGCGGGCGGCACGCCCACACTCGTCACCCCCATCGCGCCGAGCTACCTGCACGGCTGGTCCCCGGACGGCCGGACGCTGGCCTACTGTGCGGAGCGAAACGGACAGTACGACGTCTACACCATCCCGGTTGAAGGCGGCGTGGAAACGCAGATCACCAACGAACCGGGGCTGGACGACGGCCCGGAATACTCGCCCTGTGGCAAGTATATCTGGTTCAACTCCGTCCGAACCGGACTGATGCAGGCCTGGCGCATGAATGCGGACGGCTCGAATCCGGTCCAGATGACCTTTGACGACGCCAACACCTGGTTCCCGCATGTATCGCCCGATGGGCAAAGCATCGCCTGCATCACCTATGCCAAGGGCGATGTGGCCCCCGGGGATCACCCCCCGAACAAGAATGTGGAAATCCGCCTCTTCCCCGCGGAAGGCGGCAGCCCGGAGACCCTTGTCCGGTTGTTTGGAGGTCAGGGCACCCTGAACGTGAACTCCTGGGCCCCGGACAGCAAGCATCTGGCATTTGTCTCCTATCGGCTGAAGTAGACAGATCCCCAGCAAGAATGTCCATCCGAATGGGTGGAATCGGCGATTTACTTCTTTACCGGGAGAGGCATAGAATGGCGGTGATCGGCGCGAATACGCTGCGCACCGCCTTTTG
>JAEWSN010000151.1 GCA_023459915.1 Bacillota bacterium | reverse complement strand
GAGGATATGCTGCGCCGCGTGTTCTCGAACATGGTGAAAAACCACATCGCCCTGGAAATCAACACCCAGCATGTGCGGCGGGGGCTCTCCGACGCCTTCCCCACCCCGGCGCTCGCGCGGCTGTATGCCGCATGCGGGGGCGCCCGCATCACCTTTGGCTCCGCCGGCCACCACCCGCCGGACACCGGCTCCGGCATCGCGGAAACGGTGCCGACATATGCCGCCATCCCCGGACTCGTTCCCGGCATCTTTATCCGCCACATCTTTACGCCGCTGAACACGGCCCCCGAATAAATCCGAACCCGTCCACGCAGGACATCGCCGCACACCCCGCATACAGAACGCAGGAGGCACCATGATACGCACCATTTTCTGGTTCATCCATTTCTGGTTCTATCTCATCATCCGGTATCCCACCCAGCGGCGCGCCATGCGGCTGGATCGGGAAGGGAAAGTGGCCGAGCGTGACGCGCTGGTCGCGGCGGTCACCCGTGTCTGGGCACAGGCCATGGTGAGGGCCGGCGGCGGCAAGGTGGAAATCACAGGCAACGAGCATGTGCCGGAAGCGGGCCCGCTGGTGTTCATCGCCAACCATCAGGGCAATTTCGACATCCCCATCATGGTGGGATACGTGGCGCGTTCCAAGGCGCTCATCTCCAAAATCGAGGTATTGAAGCTGCCGTTCATCCAGCGATGGATGAAGCTGATGCAATGCCAGTTCATGGACAGAAAGAATCTGCGGCAATCCGTCCGGGTCATCAACGAATCCGTGGAAATCATCAAAAAAGGCTATCCCATGGTCATTTTCCCGGAGGGTACCCGGAGCAAGTCCGACCGTCTGGGAGACTTCAAGCATGGCAGCTTCCGGCTGGCGCTGGATTCCGGCGCGCCCATCATTCCCGTCTCCATCGACGGATCCTGGCGCCTGCTGGAGCAAAAAGGCGTCATGAAACCCGGAACCGTCCGTGTCACGGTTCATCCACCCGTTCAGACAGCGGATTTGACGCGGGAAGAAAAACAGATGTTGCCGAAAAAAGTACGGGACATCATCGCCAGCGCGCTGCCGAACCCCTGAACCGGCACGCGCACCACAAACGCCGGCCGGAAGTCACACGATTGCCTGCAGCCATTCGATTGCCTGCGGCCACACGATTTTCGGCAGCTCACACGATTTCCGGCGGCTCATCCCTTGGCGCGTTCGTATTGGATGGGCCAGGTCACGTCCACCTTCAGCTCCGCTGCCGCGTGCAGCGGCCAGTACGGATTGTGTAGCAGCTCGCGCCCCAGGAAAACCAGATCCGCGCGGCCATTGGCCACAATTTCCTCCGCCTGCCGCGGGGCGGTGACCAGCCCGCCGCCAATCACCGGCAACCCGGTGCGTGTGCGGACAATCTCCGCATGGGGAATCTGGTATCCCGACCAGGGTCTGACCCCGGCCGGCACCACACCGCCGGAGCTGACGTGGACAAGATCGATGCCATCCGGAATGGCGTAGGCCAGCAATTCCGCCACGTCCTCCGGATGATTGCCGACATCCACATACTCTTCCGCGGAAACCCGCACGCACAGAGGCTTCTCAACCGGCCACCCACTGCGGATGGCGCGCGTGACTTCCTGCAGGAAGCGCGCACGTTTTTCCGGTGTACCCCCGTAGTCATCGGTTCTGGTATTGACCAGCGGCGACAGGAACTGGTTGACCAGATAGCCATGGGCGCCGTGGATTTCCACCAGGTCGAACCCGGCCAGAAAGGCGCGCGCCGCAGCCGCGCCGAATGCCTCCACCACACGCTTGACGTGCGCCCCGGTCATTTCCCTTGGCACCTGATACTCCGGATCGAAGCGCACCGCCACCGGCGCAATCGGCTCAACCCCTTCCATGTCCGCCTTGCGGCCGGCATGTCCCAGCTGAATCCCCGCCTTGGCGCCGCCCCGGTGGATGGCTTCCACCAACCGGGCCATGCCTGGCACCTGGTTGTCGTCCCACAGGCCGAGATCCCTGTCCGAGATGCGGCCTTCCGGTGAGACCGCCGTGGCCTCCACCATCACAAGGCCCACACCCCCCATGGCGCGCGTGCCGTAATGCACCAGATGCCATTCCGACACCAGTCCGTCCGTTGCCGAGTACATGCACATGGGTGCCATGATCAGGCGGTTTTTCATGGTCATGCCCTTGAGGCTGAATTCACTGAACAATTTGCTCATGATGACACTCCTGTTCCTGCCAAGCCGCATTGAAGCCCTACCGCGTTTATATCCCCGCAGAAAGGCCGCGGCAAACAACTGCCGGCATGCCAATGGCCCCGACAGCGGTTGCGGTCACAGCAATCCCAAGTGTGATGGGGGCTCCGCCTTTGGCATGTGCCACATCCTGCTGTACGTCCACCGAAACAGTCAGTTCGCCCACAGCACCCCGCCGCCGTGCCTCCGCCAGGGCCTGCGCCTGTGCCTCCTCGCGGGCACGGGCCAGCGCCTGATCGCGATCCTCGATGAGGGGACTCTCCTCAAATCCGCGCACACGGTATCCGGCAAAGCCTCCCGGTCCGCCCTCCAACCGGATCTCCACGGTTGCCTCGGCGGCAATATGGCTGAGGATGGCCCCCAGCGCGTTGGCGACACCCGCGTGGGCAGGCGTGATGCAGGTGGTGCCCAGAGCGGCCGCCACGCGCGGCAGGAACAGATGGGTCGGCGCGCCGATGGCCACAAGGACTGCCGGGGTGCGGATCCCGAGATCCAGGAGTTCCGCGGCTGCCGCCGATGACGCGTCCGGTTCGCGCCGGGTCGCCTTCTGCCATTCCAGCAATGGGTTTCCAGGCTGCCGCATTGGTTCCGGGCCTGCGTCGTTCGCCTGCAGCGCGTCCCAGCGCGCCCCGATGAGCCGTTCCAAGCCCTGCCCCAACCCGTGGCTGCGATACCACGGATCCGATTCCTCCAGCAGCAGGCGGACCAGGCGTACATACATGGTTTTTTGGATCCGGTTGTAAACGGCTGCGATCATCTCCTCGGGCGCCATGTCGCAGGACGCAGCCACAAACTGCAGTCCCAGCTGCGACGCATCCCTGTCATATCGGGTGAACTCGTCACGCACATGCATCAGATCCGTGGGGGTGAGGCCGCTGCGAATCACCACCCCTTCACGTTCCAGCCGTTTCATGTCCAGATTGTAGGGGTCAACCCCAATGGCTGCGGCTGCATCCGTCCAGATCAGCGGTCCATCGGCCAGGGCGCTGCAAAAGGCACGTTCCGCCGGGGTGTAGCGGTCGAGGCCATGGGTCTGGCGCGCAGCATCCTTCACCAGGACAAAAAAGGTGTGCAGCGGCAGGGTGTGCCGGCTTTTTTCTGACACCAGACGCGCCAGACGCGGGACCACAGACGGCCAGCGGGCCGCCGCCATGCACAGCGGCATCACGCGCGCGCTGTCCAAATGGAGCGCGCCATGCTGGGTTTGCCGAATCTCGCTGTCCCCGCCAAGGCCAAAGGTGTCGATGTACACGCCCTTGACATAGGTTTTCCATTTGCCGATGCGAACGCCGTCGCGCGCCTTGAGGGGGACACCATTGCGCACCACCGCCATGTCCGTGGTGGTGCCGCCCATGTCCACAATCAGGCAATCCGGCGCGTCGGAAAGGGCCATGCCGCCCATGACCGAGGCCGCAGGTCCGCACAAAAGCGTTTCCACCGGGCGGACACCGGTGAAGGATTCGGACATGAGTGTGCCATCACTGCGCACAATGACCACCGGCGCATGGATGCCGCGTACGGAAAGGGCTTCCTTCACCGATTGGAGGAATTCGCCGATCACCGGGATCAACCGGGCATTGAGAAGGGTGCCGGCGCCTCGCTGCAGCACATTCGGCTCATCAAACAGCTCATGGCCGGCAATGACAGGGCGCGGCACGCATGCGCCGAGCCGCTGCTTCGCGTCCTTCTCCAGCTTCGCGCCATTGACGCCCGCATCGAGCTCCACGACGCCAAACGCGTCCGCATCGGCAAGCCAGTCGGCGTTCGCTTCAAAGAAATTTTCCCATGCCGCTGCATCGGGGGCATCTCCGTCGAGGAACCGCAATTCGTCGACAGGCGGCAACCCATAGCGGTGACCGGCATCGGTCACCACCTTGCGATGGGCATTCATCAGGAGCAGCCTGGCCCGGCCGCCCTTGTTTTCCACACAGGCATTGGTGGCCAGCGTGGTCGACAGCGCCACGCGCGCCACATCCGCAAGAAGGGCCGCGGGCAGGCTGTCGATGGCACGCAGTATGCCAACCGCCAGGTTGTCCCTGGTGGTGACGGCCTTCGCCGACGCCAGAATCCTTCCGTTGTCGAAATCGTACAATACCGCGTCCGTACAGGTTCCGCCGGTATCAATGCCCAGCCCGGTGCTCATGAAACCTCCGCCACCTGCTTGCCCGGCACCAGGAAGCACATGGCCGTGTACACCACCGCGATGACCGCGCCGGCCACAAACACCCACTGCGCGCCGAAGACCGTCCAAATGAGGCCGCCGAGCATGGGGGACACCACGCTGGCCACATGATCCATGCTCACCCCGACAGACAGGGTGGGCATGATTTCATCGTGGTTTTCCGCGGTATGCTTCACGAACACGTCGCGTCCCATCAGCGTGGATTGGGACAGGCGATCCACATAGCTCAGGGCGAACAGGGTGAACACGATGAGGCTGTTGTCCGGGCTTTCGTTGCAGATGAACGCGTATACCACATAGATGGCGGTTGCCACAATGCCGCCGCCAACCAGCAGCTTGCGTTCCCCAAACTTGTCGATGAGGTGTCCCATGAAGGGGTTGAAGAAAAAGATGGTGACCGCCCCGACGATGTTGAGCAGGGTCATGGCCTGCAGGGGTTGCGAAAAGGTCTTGACCAGCAACCAGGGCGCGAACACCAGATAGATCTGCTTGCGCAGGCCGCTGATGAAGCTGATGAGGTAATACAGCCAGAACTTGCGTTTGAACACCAGCCGCGCCTTTGGCGCCACCTCTCCGGCCTTGCGGGTGCGCATGCCAAACAGGGCGAGGCCCGCCATGACCGCCGCGCCGGCCGCCAGATAGAACAGCAGCCGGTAGTCCGCAATTTCCTTTCCGCCAAACAGGAACAGGATGGGCAGGCTGGCCGCCAGATACAGCACCATGCCCGTAGCATCCATCATGCCGATGACCCGGCCTTCCCGGCCGGTTTTCGCCACCGTGATGCCGATGCTGTTGCGCAGCGGCATGAAGATGTGGTCGCCCAAGCTCACCACCACCATCATGGAGAGGAACAGCGGGTTGAACCCGTCCACAAAAAGGGCCAGGGCCAGCAGGCCGCCGGCGCGCGTCACCATGGCCACCGCGCCCATGCGCCCCAGCGTCAGGAACGACAGCCCTGCGATGATGAACATCATCAGCAGGCCCGGCATTTCCCGGATGGGTTCGAGCAGCGTGCGATCCGCCGTCTGCATGCCAATGACATTGTAGTAGTTGGTCCAGATGTTTTCAGAAAAACCCTGGGAAAGACCAATGAACGCGATGGCGATGAACAGCAGGATGGCCTCCCGCTTCATGCCCGGGTGAAACGAATCGTTCTTGAACATCGGCGTGTCTCCTCAGTCTCATGCTGTCGTCCGGCGATGGCAATGATGACGTTGTCCATGATACCATGTTTGAAGGGGCGGGAACATCCCCATTTGCTTCAAAGAGAGGCCATTCGTTTCCTTAATGAAGCATCGGCGTGACGGAACGGATGTCCGACACCCGGCAGGTCTGTTCGGACTATTTCCCCGCCACCCCGTATATTGGAGGCAACCCGAGCCGCCGCACCCACAACGGGTCTCCCGCATGAAAGGCGCACTATGACTGAACCTGAACGCAATACGACCGAACCGGAACGCAACATGACCGAACCGAAACGCAATACGAGTGAGCCGGAAAGCAACATGACCGACCCGGAACGTAAAACGAGTGAGCCGGAAAGCAATCCTGTCATCGCGTCTGCTCCGCGGGAATTCCGCATGACGCCCGGCGCCAACCGGCGCGCGGCCGTGAATTCCCTGTTGATTCTGGCCGCCGGGCTCGCGCTCGCCCTGCTGCTCGACAGGCTGTTCTGGCCCGGCAACCTCTGGCTGGCCGCGTTCATCGCCGGCTGCGAGGCGGGGCTTGTGGGCGGCCTCACCGACTGGTTCGCCGTGACGGCGCTCTTCCGGCATCCGTTCGGCCTGCGTTTGCCGCACACCGCCATTCTGCCCAACAACCGGGATCGCATCACGGACGCGCTGGTCTCCATGGTGGAGAACGATTTGCTGCACAAGGAAAGCCTGCTCGCCAAGATCAAGCAGCTCGACGCCGCCCGCCGGCTGATGACCGGCATCCGTGCCGGACTGCGGCTTGAAGCGGTGCGCGCCATCCTCACGCAGGTGATGCAATCCGTTCTCATCGGCCTTCCGCTCGAGGACATCCGCAACGCCATCCGCCATTTGCTGGCGGACCGCGTGAAGCGGGCGGATTTTTCCTCCCTGCTGCGGCTGCTGACCGAGGAAGGGCTCAAGCGGAACCTCGACACCGAAACCCTGGACGCCATCCTGGAGAAATCGTCGGAAACCATCGCCGGCGAGGACTTCCAGCTCAAGACCGGACAGATGGCCATGGCGGCACTGCAGCACATGCACCTGAAAGGACTGCTCAAGCTGTCCCTCCCGGCTCTTGCCGGCCTGATGGGCGAACGCAAGGTTGGCGCGCTGATTCAGGAGTTCCTGCTGACCTCCGTCAAGGATCTCGGCGAACCGGAGAATGCCACGCGCGGAACCCTCTTGACCTACATCCGCGACGGAATTGGGCGGCTGCCGGAAAACCCCTCGCTGCTGGCCCGCCTGGACGACTGGCTTGAGGAGGGACTGTCTTCAGACAAGCTGGACACACTGCTCGATGACAACCTGCAGCAAATCCGCATGGAAGGCATCCGCAAAACCATCGATCCCCGGTTTCTGGACGACAAGGTGCTGCCGCTTTTGGAGGATCTCATCGACAGCGCCCTGCGTGATGACGGGATGATGGCCCGGCTCGAAGCCTT
>JAEWSN010000150.1 GCA_023459915.1 Bacillota bacterium | reverse complement strand
GTGCCTGCCGTCAGCCCACCACATCCGCCGACAGGCATCAATAGCGCGAGAATCAGCAAACTGAGGGCGATGCGCGTATGGGGACGGTTCCTTCGGTCCATTTCTTTTCCATCCTCTCTTCGTCGTTTGAAGTATCGCTACACAGGCAGATTGTGTGTTGCGTCTTCATATTGCATCAGCCAGTTGTACTGCCTGTTCAAAAAGGCGTGATCCACACAAGATAGACCATGAATTTCCAGAATCGTTCATGCCATTGGTTCCAATTCATTCAAGTGAATCCGAACGCCGGCAGATCGTAGTTTTTCCTGCAAGGCAGCAACAGGCAGATCATGGACTGACGCATGGTTTCCTTTGACAAGCATGGCGGCTGCGGTACCAGCCGCTTCGCCCGTCACCGCGCAGGTGGGGATGACGCGCGTGATGTCCCACATGGCCGTTGTGACCGAAATGCTTCGGCCTGCTGTCAACAGGTTCGGGACAATCCCGTACAGGGTTCCAAAGGGAAGCTCAAAAACGGGGCCGGGTTTCCGCCAGTCACCGGTCATGCCGATGCTGTCGTCAAAGGAGCGGCCAACTTCCCCCTCGTCGAGCGTGTCGTGCCCCTGCAGCCGTCGCGTCATGCGCAGGGAGGGCACCAGGGGGATGGATGCGGGCATGAGGCTGTGATCCCCGGTTTTCTCCCGCTGGGTCAGCAGATGGGACAGCAGGGAGCGGTGTCCATCCTGGATGAGCGCGTTCGCATCGGCGGTCTTTGTGCCATCATAAAAGCGCTCTCCGTCAGGAAGTGGCCCATAGAGCGGGGCGGCGTGCATATGCAGCCGCAAGCCATCCTTGCCCTCAAGATAGTGCCAGGCGGCGAAACGGTTTTCCGGATGCTCGGTCGTCTTTTCTCCGGCCATGGTCAAGAGCGCGGCGTCACCGGTTGCGTCGATCACGGAACCGACGGCTATCCCCCAGCGCCCCTCCCGATCCTGAACCGTCACGGCTTCAATCGGGAGACCGGCCTGCTGGTGGAGGTCCACCACCTGCGCATCAAAGAGGATTTCCACACCTTCGGACAGGAGATGTTCTTCGGCGAGCAGTGCGAACAGCCAAGGGTTGTACTGTACCTGAAACCGGGTTTTCTTCCGTTCCTCCAGTGTCCCGTTCTCCAGCCAGGGTGCGGGATAACGTCCTTCCCAGCCGTGGCGGATGGACAGCCGAAGCAGTTCCTCTCCAATGCCGTGGATGACCTGTCGACCCTCGCCGTCGCACAAGGGCAGATAGATGGTGATAAGGCCGAGCGTGGCCAGACCACCAAGGGCACACTGCTTTTCCACCAGCGTGACACGCCCGCCGGTTCTGGCAGCCGCAAGCGCGGCGGCAATGCCGGCAACACCACCCCCGGCGACCAGGACGTCGCATTGTCGGCGAACGGGGATGGTTTTTGGTGCTTCCATAAAAAAGCCAGGTGTGCGCATGACGTGCTCCCTTCCTCCGGTGGCTTTATACACCTGCATCTTATGACAACAGAACGGGTTGGGCAAGGCGCCAACATCGGATAGAATGGATGCGTGACACACACGTGAATCAATGGAGGGAATCCACGTATGAACCTTTTTGGCATCTGCCTCATCACGGAGGATGTGAACCGGTTGTCCTCGTTCTATCAGGCCGTGCTCCAGACGGAAGCGGAAGGCAGCGAGGTGCATGTGACGCCGCCGAATCGATAGTCCGGCTGTCTGTCCATGGCCGTTGTCACGCCAGTCCGTACAGCCCAAGCGGATCCTCCCTGAGCGCGGCGGCATAAAGGCCCACCACGTCGCCAACCGGGAAAAACATCACCGGACAGGCGCCGATGGTGCCGGTGTGAATCAACCCGGCGACAAAGGCCCGCTCCTGAATGGTGTACCACGCCTTCACCGGCGCATGGCCTGTTTCCACGAACCATTGATTTTCCGGATAAACAGCCCTCACGGAATCAGTGGGCTTGAAGATGTCGCGTACGCGCTGCGGCAGCAGGTCTTCCACATAGTGCATGGCCGTGAGCCGGTAGATGTCCACGCCAAGCATCAAGGCCATGCCGCCGTTGTCGATGAGGTGTTGGAACCCTTCCGTCCGGGCTTTCTCCGCGTTCCGGCCCCAGGCGGCAGTGCCGAACACGCCTTCCGAGACCACGACGTCCGGCATCAGCCGAAAGGTGTCTGCCACAATGCCCATGGCGCTGCGGGGTTCTTCCGCAGAAAGGATGCGTGCCTTGTAGGTGATGCCCATGCGCAGATCCGCTTCGGTCTTTGGAAGATCGGGGGAGAGCCGCAGCGCAGGCATGAACAGACTGCCTCCAGGGCTGACGCTCTCCTTTAGGGCAGCGATCACTGTTTCGGCGCCACCTTCAACGTGACCAAAGCTTTTTAGCGAAGTGTGGACGGCCAGTTCCATGCCGGACATGACACCGATGTCTCGAAGTCCTTGTAAAATGGTGTTGTGTGTCGTCATGAACAAACCCTCTGTGCGTGGGAAGCAGGAACAAATGCCTTGTCGATGGCGCGACGCCTCGAGCAAACCCTCCGTGTGTG
>JAEWSN010000149.1 GCA_023459915.1 Bacillota bacterium | reverse complement strand
CCGCCGAATCCCACGAAATTGACCAGCTCCATGACCCCGAGGCTGGGGCAATGTGAACCAAGCGCATCCATCAGGTAGCCATTCCCGACAGAACGGACAATGGTGGAAAGCAGGCTGTCGCCTTTGCCAAGCCAGTTCATGGAATCTGTGACAATACCACCCCAGAAAAATCCACGGTTCAGCCCGATCATGATTTGGGATGACAAGCGGCTGTCCAGCATGTTCTTGACCGCACCCGCCAACGAACTGTCCCTGACGCCATTTTTCAGCAAATCGCGAACGGTATCCATCGTTTCGTCGGAGAAGTTCCCAAGGAATGAATTGCTCAAAATGCTCTCCAATCCTTCTTTGAACCCATCTGTTCCCATGGCCGCTCCGAACCCACCCATGATGGTGTCGACCCAGCCATTGATGTCTCCCTTGGGATCCAAGCCGTCAAGGATGCCGCCCAGATGACTCGCAATCGGGTCAATCGCGCTGCTGACGAGTACGCCATCGATGGCATCGCTGGCTGCATTGGCGGTGTCAACACCATCGAGTACCAACCCGCCAAGCGCGTCGCTGATTTCTTCCAATTTCTTCGGAAGATTCTTGAAAACCCCTTCACCATGGTTGAGAAGTTGGCGTTTTCCACGCATTAAAATGCGCACCCAACGTGCCATTGCCCCGCCCGAACACCTCCGGGAATCCCGTGAACGCTCTCTTATATATCGATCCAGATCCCCGGCTGTTCAGAGGCACGCAATCCGGCTTCAATCATCGTCACCGCCTCCACGGTCTCGGCCTCCGGCACGGGGGCCTGGCGTGTCTCGAAGAAACGGAGCAGTTCATCCGTAAAGGCGCCCCAGAAATCCTTCTCCACAGCAGCCGCCATCCCCGACTCACCCCCATTGGCCAGCACGGAAAAACCTGTCCACGGAAGATGCTGCATCACTGCCGTACGGCCGCCTGAAAACGCATACACATAGGTTGGCGCTTCCGCCGGCCCTTGCATCAAAACACGTTCCAGGCCCGTCCCCATCAGGGAAATCACCATCTCCGCCTGATGGATGCCATAGTTGCCGATCACACCCGGCCCCCTTGTGGAGACCAGACCGACCTTGTCCTGCGACAGCCCGGCCGCCCGGAAGGCATGGAATTCCTGCGCATACCGAAGGGCAGAGGTGGAATACACGGGGGTATCATGACGCCCTCCCGGCCTCCGCAAACAATTACCCCTGCACGACCACTTCCCTGCCGATCTCGGCGGACTGGTACAGCGCATCCATCATTTGCGCGGTGACCAGCACCTCGTCGATGTTGGAGCGAATCTTCTCATTTTTGGCCGCACACTTCACGAACGCGTCGAGCTCGTCATAGAACATGTCCCCCATGTTGAAAGAGGGGGTGGTCTGCGTCAGCATGCCATTTTGGGTGGCAAAGAAGGTAAAGTTTTGTCCATACTGCAGCTTCACACCGCCTTTGGTGCCAAGGAACTCAATGAACATGGCATTCTCGTCGATGTTCTGCGCCCAGGCGCCATTGAGCGAAATGGTGGGACCGTTTGTCCGGATAAGCCCCGTAATGAATTCCTCCACATCACACTTGCCGCTGTAGTCTGGCGGGCCGGCCCACATGCTGGTGAACACATAATTGGGCATATCCTTGCCCAGCTTGTTGTAGGCATTGGCCGACGCGGTTTTCATGGCCGGTCCGCCGATGCAGTAGTTGATGAGGTCCAGGAAATGGACGCCCCAGTCGATGAGCACACCGCCTCCGGCAAGCGCCTTCGTGGTGAACGGGCCGCCCAGGCCGGGAATGGAGCGATAGGAACGGAACGAGCAGTACACATGGTACACTTCGCCGAGTTCCCCCGCCTCAATGAGTTCCTTGACCTTGTTCACGGCGGTGTTGAAGCGATTCACCACCCCAATGTTCAGGATGCGGTTGTTCCTGTCGGCCGCTTCCTTCATGGACACCGCTTCCTGATAATTCATGGCCGCAGGCTTTTCGCACAGCACATGCTTGCCGGCGTCCAGGCACGCGATGGCCATCGGGGCATGCAGGTAATTCGGCACACACAGGGAAACACAGGTGACTTCCGGGTCAGCAATGGCTTCCTTGAAGTCCGTCGCGGTTTTTGTGTTCGCGTCGCCATATTTCTCCGCCAGCGCCTTCGCGCGCGCCGGAATGATGTCCACGCACCAGGCGATGTCCACCCCCGGATTCATGCTGTAAGACGGTCCATGCGCGGAGTTCGCGATGGTGCCGCACCCAATGATGGCAACCTTTGTTTTTGTCATGATTTTTTCCTCCCTGTACGATGCCTTCCCGACAGCACTTGCGATTTGTCCTGACGGCCGTGGCGTGTGGATCCCATGCTTCCACCTTGTTCATACCCCTGCGCGAACAGCATACACGTTTTCTCCGGCAGGCATCAACACGAAAATCTTACTGTGTGAGATTCCTGTGCGCTTGTTTGCCGGCGGAAAGGCGACGCCTCCTTGTTCCGGTTCATGCGTCATCCATCCGTCATCCGAAAAGAGGCAAAATAATCTGGCTTCCCCTCCCATTTACAAGAACGCTTGTTCTTTTTATAATCAGGATGAGGTGCCATCATGAAGAACGAACGCGTCGTTTTCCACATAGACGCCAATTCCGCCTATCTTTCCTGGGAGGCCGTCTGGCGGTTGCAGCACGGCGCCACACTGGATATCCGAACCGTCCCGGCCATTGTCGGCGGCGATCCGGAGAGCCGGCACGGCATTGTGCTGGCCAAGTCCATCCCGGCCAAGAGGTTCAACATCCAGACCGGTGAGGTGCTCTGGCAGGCCAAACAGAAGTGCCCGAACCTGGTCATCGTCCCGCCCAACTACAGCCTGTATGTGATGTGCCATCAGGCGATGATGGACATTCTGCACGAGTTCTCCCCCTCCGTTCAGGTATACAGCATCGACGAGGCATTCATCGAGTACACCGGCATGGAGCTGGTTCATGGCGAGGCGGTGGACGCCGCGTACAAGCTGAAAAACCGAATCCGGGACGAATTGGGGTTCACGGTCAATGTCGGTGTTTCCACAAACAAACTGCTGGCCAAGATGGCCGGTGAATTCTCCAAGCCGGACAAGGTGCACACCTGCTGGCCGGAAGAGATCCCGGAGAAGCTGTGGCCGCTGCCCATCGGCGAGCTGTTCATGGTCGGCCGGGCCACCGCGCCGAAGCTGAAACGGCTCAACATCATGACCATCGGAGACCTTGCCCACGCGGAAGACCAGTTGCTGGCCTACCATCTGAAAAGCTACGGCAAGCTCCTCAAGGCGTTTGCCCTGGGGCAGGAGGGCACCGATGTTTCCGAAAACTTCCGCCCACCGATGAAGGGTATCGGCAACAGCACCACCATCCCGTTTGACGTTGATACAATGAAAGAGGCCCGCCTTGTGGTGCTCTCCCTGACGGAAACCGTCTGCATGCGGTTGCGGCAAACCGGCTTGTGCGCGCGGCTTGTGAGCGTCTCCCTGAGGAACAGCCACCTGTCCGGCAGAAGCCATCAACGCAAGCTGCCCGCCGCCACGGACAGCACCATGATGATCTATCAGGTGGCGTGCCAGCTGCTTGCCGAACTCTGGCGGGATCCGGAAAGGGAGCAAATTCGGCACATCGGGATCCGCGTATCCGAACTGTCCCTGGCAGAATACCTGCAGCTGTCTGTTCTGCAGCCATACAATGAGAAGACCAAGCGGCTCGATGACGCGTTGGACAAGCTGCGGTTCCGGTTTGGCACCGCCTCCGTCCAAAGGGCGGCCTTCATCCAATCCGGCATTGCGCCCGTGACCGGCGGGATGCCCGATGAGGAGATGCCGTTGATGTCGAGCCTTTTGTAACATCACAGGGGTGCGGATCGCCGTCAGGCCCTATGCTCCGCATGTTGTCTCCACACACCCCATTGTTCGAAAACAGCCGTTGTCCGGATCACACATCAGCTTGTGGACAATCGGCACATCCGCAGGCGCCCAATCCAGTGTCAACAAATCCTTCTTCAGCAACCAGACATGGTTGACATGCTCTTTCCGCGTAAAAATCCGGGAATCGGCATGGATCAGAAAGCTGTGCATGGTGATGAAAAAATCGGGGTATTGGTGCTCAACCGTCATGAAGAAGTCGTCCACCTTAATGTTGACACTGATATCCATCTCTTCTTGCAGTTCTCGCATCAAGCCGCTTTCAAGACTTTCCCCCGGTTCCACCTTGCCACCGGGGAACTCATACTTGTATGACACATAGGGATAATTGCTCTGATTTCGTTGCATGCACAGGATTTCTCCGTCATTGAGCAGAATGGCGGCCGTCACGACAATATGTTTCACATCAGGCTCCTTACCGAAAGGCGTTTGTTTCCCAACAGTTGCCAGGATACCATGTCAACGGAAAAAAGGACAATCCGGAGGAAGTGCTTCTCTGCCGACACGGCACACTGTTTTCGTTTCAGCTGTACAATGGAAAGAATTGCTTCAGGTTGATTCTTCAGGCAGACACGCCTGTGCTGCTAAAAAGGAATCATGATCTTCACGCGGAACACGCCATCTTCCGCGCTGAAGAGCGCCTGCCCGCCATGCGCTTCGGCAATGGACACCATGCTGCGTGTGCCAAAGCCGTGCCCCTCTGCCGAAGCGCTGGGAAGACCGGCCTTCATGGCGACACTTCCCTGATACGGATTCTCCGTGGAAATCAGCAGGTTGTTCCGGTGGACCAACGCCTTGAACCGGACCGTTCTGTCACACACATCCTCCGTCACGCCCGTACCCGCACGCGCATCCTCCGTCACGCCCGTACCAGCACGCATATCCATACCCGCCGCGGCGGCGGCCGTTATGGCGTTCTCCAAACTGTTGGACAGCAGCGAACAGAACTCCGTGTCGCTCAGGGGGAGCTTCTGTGGCAACGTCGTTTCCACGGACAGACGCACGCCCTGCTGCGCGGCCCTGGCGGAGAAATCGGACAGAATCAGGTTCGCGGCTTCATTTTCGCAGAACCGCACCGGCGTGATTGCGTCCATGTCAGACTGGGCGCTCTTCAAATATGCCTTTACGCCATCCAGATCCCCTTCCGCCGCCAGATGCTGCAAAAAGGAAAAGTGGTGCCGCATATCGTGACGGTACACCGCAGTGTGTTCCTGCAGCTTGCGGAGCGCGGCAAATTCGGTGGTGGCCATTTGCAGCTCGGCCGTCAGCAGATCCCGCTCCCGCTGTGATTTGGCTTGTTTCTGGGTTTCAGCGAAATACAGAATCACAAACACAAAATAGAACACAGAAATGGCGGAGGGCATGAACTGTACCGCCCATCTTGTTCCCTGATAAAGCGCATCGGTGAAAATGGTGGTCACATAGTCGAAGAGGTAGTAAAACAGCGGTACCGCGCCCAACAGCAGGCGCGTGTTCGCGGATCTCTCCATCAGCTGGCGCACCGAACCGGCGACAAACCTGTTCAGGAGAAAATACGCAACGAACACCGCCACGATGTAGACAAGGTGGTCCGCCATGCCGCTGTTGAACACCGCGCTTCCAAGGAAGCCCACCCACCGCGGGGCCTGAAGGCACAAATACGCGGACAGCACACTGGCGATGGAAATCAGCCATGGCCGCCGGAAAAGGAGAGACAGGATCAGGACCATCGGCAGATGGATGATCACAGGATACAGCTTGGATGTCATGTCCAGACCCAGTGTCCACCAGCAGAGGAATTGCGCGATCAGCAGCAGCGCGCAGGCGGTTCCGACGATCCACCGGTTCCTTCGGGTACTGGCAACGCCCGCAAAGCGGATGGACACAACAACGCCAAAAATCAGTGATGCCGCAAATCGCAGCAGGCCTATCCCGGTTTCAATCCCAATGACGGGCGCAAGCCCCATGCCTGTCTCGAGCCCCATACGCGCGTCAAACCCCACACCCGCGTCAATCTGCATGCCCGCCTCCCCCGTGTTGCGCCAGCGTGTCCGCCTCCTCGAAGAGGAACTGGGTATAGGCGGTTCGAACCTGTGGATATGCGGCTCTTGCTATCGGCACATGACGTCCCGACAGGGTCACGATCTCCCCTTGTCTCAGCTCCTGGATCCATTGAAGATTGACAAGATAGGAGCGATGTACCTTGATGAACCCCGGCCGGTGCAGCAACGTCTGTTCAAAATCCGCCAGGCTGCCCGCAACCTCACGGGTTTCGCCATCCGTGAGGCAAAAATAGATCTTCTTTGCGCGAACCTCCACCGATTCAATTCGCCCATAGGGGAGGCTGAACAAGCCGGACTGCGTCTTGACACGCAACGCGTCCCCGGGCTTGCGCAGCGCCGCCATCAGCCTGTCGAGAATGGGAAACAGCTTTTCCTCCGTGGCCGGCTTCAGCAGATAGTAATGTGCCCGAACACTGTAGCTTTCCACCGCATACTCCGGAGAGGACGTCAGGAACACAATTTCAATTTGACTGTTGCGGGCACGTATCTCCCGGGCCGCTTCCATCCCGCTGACGCCAGGCATCAGCATATCCAACAGCAGCAAATCGTACTCACGGCGCTCCAATGCGGCCAAGAGGCTTGTGGCTCCCTGGAAGCTTGTACAAGAAAGCTCCGCCTTCCGGTTGTGCCGGTATGCCTCAACCAGGGCAGCCACTCGCAGCAGTTCCCGTTCATCATCATCACAGACGGCTATCCTCACCGGATCCGCACCCCCTACCCATCTTGAAGACATTTTACTATATTTTGACCCACAGCAGCGTCCTTTCGGAAATCCACCACCGTTCAGGCCGAAATCCACCACCGTTCAGGCCGAATGGGACATTTCACGCGACAGCCATGGTATTTTATCAATAAATCCACTGTAAAGGGGTGACGTCATGTGACCACCGTCCACGCGTGTTTTCTTGTGTTCTTTATCGCGACCGCCTTCGTATCCATCTGGTTTTCCACCGCACGTGCGGAGTTGGTCGTCAGGAGGCGAAACCTGGAGGATCTGGAACGACAGCTACGGCTGCACGAGGCGCTGAGAGCACAAACAGAGGGAAGCCCGGACGCACTGGCTGCCGCCGGAATGCTGAAAACCAGCCACATGCTGTGGCGGGAGGCAGCCAAAGGGTACAATCATCTGCTGCGCAAGCCCCTGAACCGACTGCCCGCACTTCTGATGGGATATCAGCCTGTCCCTGAGTCCCCAGTGCCCCGAGAGGAGAAATCAGCATGAAATCACGTATCATCGGTCTGCTCATGATCATGTGCCTGCTCATCGGCCTATTCCCGACCACAACGCTGGCCGCTGTCACCACCACGGCCACACCGAGTACCACGGGCTTTGTCATGAACGGCCAACCGGTGTCCGTCACACAGGCCTACACGGTGGCCAATACCAACTATCTGCAGTTGCGTGCCCTTGCGACACTGCTCAACGGCACCGTCTCCCAGTTCAACGTGGGCTGGGATGGCAAATATGCAGTCATCGAGCCTGGAAAAGCTTATTCGGGCACCGCTACCGCGACGGCGCTGAAAGTCACAACAGATGTGAGACTGAGTGACACAAAATTCAAAATCGGCGAAGACGTCTTCACCTTTGCCGCTGCCCTCCTGATTGCCGGCGATACCAATTACCTGCAACTGCGAGAGTTCGCGCAAAAACTCTCCGGTACTGCTTCGCAGTTCAATGTGTACTGGGATGGCGCGGCCGGCAAGGCCGTCATCCAACCGGGCGTTGCCTATACCGGCACGGTGCCATCTGCAGGCACATCCTCCGGCGCAAGCGGCACCGGTTCAGGCGGTACCGGTGCCACCCCTTCCTCTTCCCCGGCACCTTCCACAACCCCCACCCCCGTCAAAAACCCCGAACTGTCATTGTACCGGGCACTGGTGCCGGACGGTACGCCGTTCCGCGCGACACCCGACGGCGCAATCATCGGTTACATCCCCCACAACACCATTCTTGAGGTCTCCGCCATCAACGGCAACTGGGCCAGGACCACTTGGATGGGGTATGACTGCTTTGTCTGGGCAACCAGAATCGAAAAGGTGGACAAGCCCCGCATTGTTGCGTCTCAGTGGGCGAAGCAGTGGCTGTCCCACACAGGTTCATACATCGGAACGGCCGGTGAGTGGACCGGCGTGAACGATGACTGGACGAGGCCCATCACACGATTGGAAATGGCCGACCTGCTTGTTGGCATCATGCGCAACATCTACGGGGATTGGGTCGTACGGTACAGCCTGCCGATCACCATCAAGGGCACCGAAAAGAACCCGCTGACAGATACAAATGACTTCGCGGCGAACCGACTTGCCTATTGGGGTGTGGTCCCCGTCGGAAAATTCAATCCAGATGCCACCGTGACTTACGGCGAGATGACCGACTATCTCTACAAGCTGATGGCCTACGATGACAAGCATGCGACCCAAGGCGGCCGGCAGGACTTCACGATGGCCGACCTCACGAAGTTTGGGATTGGCGGCAACACGGCCACAAACGCCATCTGCACCTGGGAGCAGGCAAAGGTGATGTGCGACAAGGCTTATGTGTGGTGGAGCGATGTGGACTATCGAAAAGAAGCCAACTATGAAGCCAACAACAAACCGTTGAATGACGGAAACGGACGAGCCGGCATCGGGAGTGTGACAGCAAGTGATCTGTACACCATCAAAACGGTGCTCGGCACAAAGGGCAAGCAGTCCCACATGGTGATAAACCAGGAGAGAAAAGCCGAGTTGAGCAGCACACGAACGCAAATCTACAAGATCAACTACAAGGGTGTTCAGCTTCGGGCGGATGGCTCCACCATGACCTTGTGTTCCATCCAGACGACCGATGGCAAATTCCTCGCCACCTCCGGGCTGCCCGTCTCCGGCAGCCGTCTGCAGACGCAGGACGCGGAGTACGTCTGGGAAATCCGGCGCGCCGGGGACCATGACTATCAAAAGACAAACGTTCTGGTAAGCCCCGTCAATCCATGGCAAGTCGTGAATGTCTCCGGCCACAAGACGGCGGACGGCACGCACATCATCTCATGGTTGTGGAATCAAGGTTTGGGAAGCGACAACAACAATGCCGCCTTCATCTTTGAACGGGCACAGTAGCGTTTGGCGCACTTGACAACCGTGCAAACAAAGCACCAGGCAAAAAGCAACTCATAAAGAGGCCACAAAAGCCAATACAAGGAGTATGACATGATGAAACGCCTGCTGTCCCTTCTTCTTCTGGTGACCATGCTGTTCACAATGCTGCCCGCGGAGACCATGGCCGCCATGGTGGACAACGCCGGGCAGGCCAACGGCACAACCCGGACTACCGGCACCACAGCGCCGGGAAATCCCTTCCGGGATGTCCTGTCGGGGAGCTGGTATGAGGACGCGGTGCAGTATGCGCGTGTCAATGGCATTTTCAGTGGGACCAGCGCAACCACCTTTGATCCCGACGGACCGATGACCCGCGGCATGTTCGTGACCGTGCTCGGTCGCATGGCCGGGGTGGATCCGGCTGCGTATGCGGGCGAGTCCGCTTTTCGTGATGTGAAGGAACGTGCCTACTACGCGCCTTATGTGGCGTGGGCATCCAATTTCGGCATTACATCCGGTGTTGGATACGAAAGGTTCGATCCGGACGACCTCATCACCCGGGAGCAAATGGCGGTCTTCTTCGTCCGTTATTTCGAGGCCTTCAACGTGGCCTATGACACCGGCGCCAACATCACCACCGAACCGGCGGATCTGGCCAGCGTGTCGCCATGGGCACGCGAAATGGTGCTGAAGCTGTGGAAAACAGGACTGCTGGCCGGGGATGGGGGCAACTTCAATCCCACAGGCAAGGCCAGTCGTGCGGAGGCCGCCACGCTGGCAATGCGCACCGACAAGGCCGTGGAAACCTGGTACAGTGAGCCCGGGGTACCATCCGGGCGGGTGCGCGTGGATCCGCAGGCGGACCGGGAAACCAAAACGCCGAACCCCAACGCGGAGGATGACTCGGATAGCGGGAGCTACACAACCTATTACAAGGTCAACTTCGTAACGGGTGCCGCCACCGCTGAAAAGGTGTACCCCAGGGGCACCCTGCTCAGCGCACTGCCGGTTCCCGCCCAGCCCAACGGGCAGGTGTTCCTGGGCTGGTATTTCGACGCGGAAATGGGCAAACCGGTCACCGGAGAAGATCGTTTGACAGCAAACACCACACTGTATGCGAGTTTTGCGGATGCGGTGGGCCTGGAGGAAGGCGGCAACCCCAATTTCGTCAGCGAGCTGGATCAGGCGCCTGGATTCTCCCTCAAGGTGAAGGCCGCCAGCCAACCGGTCCCCGGCACCGACTTTTTCTTCCGCAACATCACCGCTCCCGAAAAAACACCCGAAATCAGTGGTTCCACAGAGGACAGTCTGAACCTCGAGACCGTTCGTGTTGCGGGCGGCGATGGCGGCATTTGGACCATCTCCTCCTCCAGCAGTGGCGGCTTCACGCCGGGTCACACGTATCAGATTGAGCTGGTCAATGACGCCGTGATCTATGATGACAGCGCGGCGGTGTTCGGCGACATGAAGCAGGCCAATGCGCGGTACGACATTGCGGCGGTGCGCTTCTACAACTTCAGCATCGTACAGGACGGCACGCTGAACCTCAAGCTGGACGGCAGCATCAAGTACCTCAGCGTGGCTTCGCTCAATGAGGCGGACGGCACGCTCCTGATGGACTATGCCGGTCTGTACCGCGCCTCCACGGATGGCGAGGGCAATACCACCTACACCGCGAACAACGGCAGCGGCAGCTTCACCTACGGGGGAACCGATATACAGGCGGGCGACACGGTCGCCGTCTATTCCGGCACCAACCCCACGGAACGCGCGCCGGAAAAGGGCACGGACAACGGCACGGACAACGGCGAAGTCGCCTATGTCAGAATCACAGCCATCAACGGCAGCACCTATTCCTATGTTGCCGCCGAAGCGGAAGAGGTCCTCTTCACACCGGATGTGCTGCCGATAGACGTGGATGCCGGAGACGGCACCACAGGCTGGACGGCAGGCGGAACCTCCGTGGTCATCGCAACCAGTGAAGGGAACAACAAGCTGGATTTTTCCACCGGCTACGAGAACATGGGGCTGGGTGCCGACACCACCGTGGATGCGGGCGACTTCCTGGCATTCTATACGGGCACCTTTGGTTCGGAAAACGCGCAGGATCAGGCTTACGGGGAAATCCTCACCCTCACGGTGAACGGCGACGGCACCACCACCATCACCTACGACGCGGCAACAGAAGCGGATGTGATGTCCGCGATGGCGCTGTACGACGAAACCCAGCTGACGGAAGCGGAGCTCCAGGATGTCATCGACGAGAGCGGCCCCGAGATTCAATCGATCATCGAAGCGCGGCTGATGGAAAGCACCTTCTTCGACGAGGCCGGAGAATACCTGGCGGAACTGGCCCTCCAGACCGATGAGGTCCAGGATGTCTTCGGAGAGGGTCTGACCCTGTCCGATGTTTCCCTCAATTATGCGGACGGCACCCCTCTGGGGACCGGCGAGCTGGCCCTGATGGGCAATATCGTGGACAAGGACGCGGCCGGGAAGAAGCCCAAGGTCAGTGTCAGCCTCACACCCAGGCTGTCCCACTTCACCCAGAGCTCCCACGGAATCCGAGCCGAGGTGGCTGTTTCCTACACCTTTGAAATCCAGAAGAGCGGCAACAGGAACAAGATGGCGGTGGAACTGACAGCCTTTTTCGAGCAGGAGGTCACCCTCGGCTTCAGTGTCAGCGGGGGGGCCGTCTGGAAGAAGAAATGGATTTTCCCCTACATTGCCGATTATCGCATGAACGGCAATCTCGACCTGGGCACATATACCGGCATCGGCATCACCGCCACCGCCAAGCTGACCCAGGACAAGGAACCGTGGGGCATGCCGTGGCCAACCAGCGCCAAGGAAGCGGCTGCCACCAAGAAAATATTCAGCCTGAGTGAATCCATCAAGAAGAAGATGAAGGAAGTCGAGTCCGTGCTTCCCGAGGCGGAAGCCACGGCCAGCGGCGGCCTCGCGGAGAAATACGCGGCCTTCATGGAGGATGCCAACAAGGACTGGGTGGATCTGGTCAAGGTGAACCTGCTCAACCTGCGCGGCGCCGTGGATCCGTTCCACATACTGGCCTATGGCCTGCAGGTGGATTTCGTGGTGTCCGCCAACCTGAATGTGGCCATCGGCATGACATTCCAGTACGAGAACTTCAAACGCCATTCCTTCACGTTGACCGTCAAGGGAAAAAAGGCAGACAGCAAATCGGTGGACTTGTCCACCAACGGCTACCAATTCGACTTCTATGTCATGGGCACCATCGGTGTCCGGGCCGGCATAAGGGCAAAGGCCACAGTGGGACTCTTCTCCACGAAGCTGGCCGGCATCGGACTGCAGATTGAAGCCGGCGCCTACGCCCGCTTGTGGGGCTATTTCTACTACCATCTGGAAAACTGGAAGGTTGCGGGGAAATGGCAAAAGCAGAGCAGCTATTCCGGCGCGGTGCTGATAGAAATCGGGGCCTATCTGGAGGTCAAGTTCATCGCGGAAGCCCTCAATGGCAAGTATTCTTACGCCCCGACCCTGTATGCACAGGAGTGGCCGCTGTGGTCGGCCGGGCAGCGGGAGAACGTCTATGCGTTCGCCTTGGAGGACGATCCGACCTACGCCATCCTGAACGTCAACACCTACACACTACCCGGCGCCGTTTTCGACATGCGCTGGATGGATCTCAAGAGCGGCGCGCTGGAAACCGGCGGAAAAATCAATACCAGGAACTTCGACAGCAACACGGCACCGAATGGCGATGACGAGGCGCGCTTCGCCGTTTCGCTCTCCAACCCGAACTTCACCTATAATCCCGTCAACAACCGGATCACGGTCAACACCGCCTCCGGCTTGCTGGCGCAAAGCAGTGACATGATACTCACCTGGAAGGGTGCGCCGCTTTCCGGCTCGTCCGAAGCATTGCGGCTCAGAATCAGGCTCAACTGGAGCAACGAGGCCAACGCCGGCACCCTCGCCTTCGAATCGAACGGCGGTTCCGCCGTGCAGATGCTCCGCCTGCTTGCGGGCACCGCCCTTGCCGGCAGGATGCCGGTTGCGCCCACAAGAGTCGGCCATACCTTCGCCGGCTGGTACAGGGATGCGGGCTTGAACACCGCTTTCACAGGCACAACCATGCCCGCGGGCAACACCACTTTGTATGCCAAATGGACACCGAACACCGTTGGCTATGCCGTGGAGCATTACCAGAAAGCACTGGATGGCCAGTATGTGCTGACCGATACCGACACGACCCTGACAGGGCTGGTGGGCGCACAAACGGCTGCCGTGGCGAAAACCGATGTGACATATACCGGCTTCACCGCACAGGCGTTCAGCCAGCAGCCCGTCGCAGCGGACGGTTCCACCCGTGTCGCGATTTACTATGCCCGCAACACGTACAATCTGACTTTTATGTACGGAAACGGCAGCAATGACATCACGGTTCGCGCGCCATACGGTTCGCGCATTGTGATCCCAGCCAATCCCACCAAGCCGGGATACACCTTCTCGGGTTGGAACGCCGCCATACCCGCCACAATGCCCGCGGGCGCGCTGACCTTCACCGCGCAGTGGACAACACAAGCAGACATCTCCTATACTGTCAGGCACGTGCGGCAGGCGTTGGATGGCACCTATCCCACAAACGGAGACCTGGTGACAACAGAAACCCTTACCGGAAGCGCCGGGCAGGACACGGCAGCGACGGCCGGCACTTACACCGGCTTCACAGCACAGACGGTTGAACAGGAGTCCATTGCGGCAGATGGTTCCACCGTGGTGGAAATCCGGTATGAGCGCAACAGCCACACCCTTTCATGGAACGTCAATGACGGCAACGCCTTGATTGACGACGCAGGAACCTATACCAATGGCGCCACGAAGTATGGGACGATCATCGTGAAGCCGGCCGACCCCACCTTTGCCGGACACAGCTTTGGGGGTTGGTTCACGGACGATGACTTGACCATTCCGCTCGAAGCCGGCGCCACCATGCCGGATATCGACCTGACGCTGTATGCCCGGTGGGTGATGGAGGATCCAACACAAATCAGCTATACCGTGAAGCATATCCGGGAGGATCTGGCTGGCACATATCCCGAAACCGGTGAACTGGTTGAAACGGAAACACGGTCTGGCAATCCGGGGGAAATCACGACCGCCGAGCTCCGTATTTATGAGGGTTTCACACCTCCGCCGGCGGTCATCCAGCAGACCATCACATCTGCCGGGATCACCGTGGTGGACATCCAGTATGCCCGCAACAGCCACCTGTTGACTTGGAATGTCAATGAAGGCAATGCTTTGACTGACGACGCAGGAACCTATACCAATGGCGCCACGAAGTATGGGACGGTCATCGTGAAGCCGGCCGACCCCACCTTTGCCGGACACAGCTTTGGGGGTTGGTTCACGGACGATGACTTGACCATTCCGCTCGAAGCCGGCGCCACCATGCCGGACGAGGCGCTCACACTGAAAGCGAAATGGACAAGCACAACCCACAACTGTGGCGGCATCACGGGGTGGACGGATCTCAACAGTTATGTGGCCGACAATACGTTTACCGACGGAATTGTACTCCCCTCCGGGAACTACTGTCTGACGGCGGATATGACATTGACAATATCAGGACTCAGGCACAAGTTCACCATCGCTGAAGGGAGTAACGTATCCCTCTGCCTGAACGGACATACAATCACGGGGGATGGCAGCAACTCTGTATTCACCGTTTTCGGGACACTCAATCTGTACGACTGCCCAACTGGCGGGCGCATTACAGGGGGCAGCAGCGGCTCCGGGATAGCCGGAAGCTGGGCCAGCGGCGTGGGCATATTTAGAGGCGGCATCTTCAACATGTATGGAGGCACCCTCGCCGGGAACAACGGCGGAACCGCCTGCGTACACTTGCGCTCAGATTATGGCACGGGAGACGAAGGCATTTTCAACATGTACGGAGGCACCATCACCGGCAATGAAAGCCAATATGGTGGCGTCTTTATGGAAGCAGGCAACATGACCGTAGGCGGTGCGGCAAGCATCCATGGAAACACTACATCCGGCGGTATCGCACGCAACGTGTATCTTCCGGCTGGAAAAACTATCAACATCTCCACGGCGCCCCCCCTTGTTGACGCCCGAATCTTTGTAACAACAGCAACTGAACCCGTTTCGGGAAATCCCATCAATATCACGGGGGCGACTGACTCTGCGAGTGCTGCATACTTTAGAAGCGACAACGGGGATTATGAAGTGTCTTTCGAGGATGGCACGCTGAAACTGAAACTGAGAGCCATGAAATAATCATTGCGGGCCATGTCATGAAACACATCATTGAAGTGGGGCCCGGCGGTGATACACACACTCCGCCGGGCCGTTGAAAACCGAGGTGATCCCAATCAAACAAAGCGCGCCCAACAGCCTTGTCCTTGCTGTCCAGTTCCTACTGGCAATCTTGATTGCCTCCTGCCTACCTGTCATGGCGGCGGAGCGCGAGCAGACAATTGACGCAACAGCGCGGGAACCGGTTCACGACGCAGTGGAACAGGTTCCGGTGCGCATCGCCATCATCGATACAGGTATCTCCACCGCCGCCATCGCAAAGAAAAACCTGGCTGCGGGACACAACTACATCCACCTGACAGGCAGCACCGAGGACACCATCGGCCACGGCACGGCGGTTGCCAGTCTCATTGTTGGCAGCACTTCGGCAGGTGTCACGGGTCTGGCCCCTGATGCCGTGCTCGTGCCGCTTGTCTACTACAGCAAAACCGGGGATGCGCAAACCGCCAAGGGCGATCTGGCCATGCTGGCACAGAGCATCCGGGATGCGGTGGATGTGTACGATTGCCGCATCATCAACATCAGCTCCGGCGCCAAGGTCGATACGCCCACACTGCGTGATGCGGTGGCCTGGGCGGAACAGCGCGGCGCACTGGTGGTATCCTGCGCGGGAAACGACGGAACGGACACGCCCTATTACCCGGGTGTCTTTCCCAGTGCACTCTGTGTCGGTTCCATCAACGCCACGGCGGATGGTCCCGCTCCCTTTTCCAACCGCTTCGACGGCGTGGATTTGCTCGCTCCAGGGATAAAGCTGAACACCGTCAACCAGAAAGGAGAAGCTGTCACAGCCAGTGGCACCAGCTTCTCCACGGCCTTGGTGACTGCGTCGGCCGCCGTCCTGCTGGCTGAAGACGCAACCCTGACACCCCATCAGTTACGGCAGCTGTTGACAACCACCGCCCGGGATGTTGGCCCCAAGGGTTATGATATTGCCTCGGGATGGGGCATGGTGGATTTGCCAGCCGCGATGGCACAGCTTCACATTGAGCGCGTAAACCCGTTCCCCTTCGTTGATGTGCCACAGAACGCGCATTATCGAAGCGCGGTGGTGTGGGCACTGGAAAACGGCATCACCGGCGGAACCTCTGCCACCACCTTTTCTCCGGACACGTCCTGTACCCGCGCGCAGGCTGTCACCTTCCTCTGGCGGGCCGCAGGCTGCCCGGAGCCAAGAATCACAGGGAACACCTTTGTCGATGTGAAGCAAAGCGATTATTTCTTCAAGGCCGTTCTCTGGGCAGTGGAACACGGCATCACAACCGGCACAACGGGCACCACCTTCAGTCCCGACAACACTTGCAACGAGGCCCAGATCATCACCTTTCTCTGGCGCGCCAACAACCGTCCCGGCGCAACCGGACGAAGCGCGCTGGCTGCAGGGCTTGGGGAGCACTATTACACCGACGCGGTGGCCTGGGCGGACACACAGGGGTTCTTCACTGTTGCCCAAACAGCGTTTTCATCTGCACGGGAGACCTCACGTGCAACCATCGCGACCTATCTTCACCACAATCATGAACAGCGGTGATCTTGCCGGCGCATCAGACCTCGCCAATTACGCATCCCCGGTTCCGCCCAGCACATTTCGCAGAAATCTGGCCGTGTAGCCCCCCAACAGGGCATAGTGGTCCGCGATGTACATCACGCCCTCGGCCATGGAAACATGCTTTCCCAACAGGTTG
>JAEWSN010000148.1 GCA_023459915.1 Bacillota bacterium | reverse complement strand
ATGATTTTTTGGGTTTATTGGATTTAATATGTGCTGTATTTATCAAGCTTTTATCGACAAAATGGCACAAATTATTACTCCGGCCGTTGAATATCCAAAGCTATTTCATCCTGAATCACGCGCTCACAACGGCCGGAGTGATGACCGTTTCGGATATTTCAGCACTACCGCAACAAAAACAATACATTCAACGAAACTCAGCGATGCGTGTCGAACATCAACTTGCATTTGTCCGCCCGATACTTGGTGACCACCAGCTCCACCGCCTTGCCGTCACGGGCGCGCAGCGTGTTGATGATGCGGATGAGCGGCTGTCCGGGCTGCACATGCAGCTGGGACGCCTCCATGGGATCGGTGTGGATGACATCCATGACACTGTTGGCATGATACGGCAACAGCGGATATTTCCCTTTCAGAATTTCCTGGCTCGATTTTCTGGATTTCAAATCATTGAGAATTTCCGGGAACAGGGCCAACGGAATCCATGACTCGTTCAGGGAGACCAGTTCCTCCCCCACCATGCCGAGCCAGGTGATGCGGGCGAAATCCACAGTGATTTCGGGCCGGATGCTGAAGGTGTCATTGAGCTTCGAGAACGCGCGGTTGGTTGTCTGTTCCAGGCTCAAAAACTGGTTGGCGGAAGGATCCTTGCTGTCAAGGATTGAATCGGTGAACCCGTTGTAATCCCGAATGCTGATGAGCGATTTGGTTTTGGAGACAAACGTCCCCTTGCCCTTGAGCTTGTACAGATGTCCGCTGGCTGTCAGCTCACTGATGGCCTGGCGTACGGTGGGGCGCGAAATGTCAAATTCATCGCACAAATCCTGTTCGGACGGGATCTGTGTGTCAGCGGCATATTCCCCGGATTCAATCTTCTCCTGAATCATGGTTTTGAGCTGATAATACAGCGGTACGCTGCTGTACCGATTGATGGTGGTCATGCGTTGCGCCTCCAGATATCCATTTGGCCTTGTGCCTGCCACCGGTGTTGCCGGAACCGGCGGTGTGCCCACCCGCCAGGTTCATCGTGTGCCGCGGGTGCTGTATCCCGCTTGTGCTGCCGAAGCCTCACGCCTTGAGCGCGACCTCCGGTTCATCCTCGGAGAATTGCGCAAGAACGGGTTGGACATGATTTGTCAGGAACTCATCGACCTGCTCGGGACTGCGACCCACATACAGGGCCGGATTGAGCACGTCGCGCAGGGTGTCCGCGTTGAGCCCGAAGGCCGGGTCGGCCGCGATGCGGTCCATCAGGTCGTTTGCCTTCCCCTCGACCTTCACCGTACGCGCCGCGTCCATGGAATGCACCCGGATGCGCTCGTGAAGGTCCTGCCTGTCTCCCCCGCGCTTCACCGCCGCCATGAGGATGTTTTCCGTGGCCATGAAGGGTAATTCCTCCATGACCCGCTTTTCAATCATCTTGGGATACACCACCATGCCGCCGGCCACATTCATCCAGATGTTCAGAATGGCGTCCACCGCGAGGAAGCCTTCCGGCAGGCTGATGCGCCGGTTGGCCGAGTCGTCGAGGGTGCGCTCGAACCACTGGGTGCCGCTGGTGATGGCCGCATTGAGCACATCCACCACCACATAGCGCGAAAGCGAGGAAATCCGCTCGCTGCGCATGGGATTGCGCTTGTAGGCCATGGCGGAGGAGCCGATCTGCTTGGACTCGAATGGTTCCTCCATCTCCTTGAGGTTGGCCAGCAACCGCATGTCGTTGCTGAATTTCCAGGCGCTCTGGGCAATGCCGGACAGCGCGTTGAGGATGCGTGTGTCCTGCTTGCGCGAATAGGTCTGTCCGGTCACAGGCATCACTTTTTCATATCCGAGTTTTTGCGCGATCCGGGATTCCAGTTCCCGCACCTTGTCATGATCGCCTTCGAACAGCTCCAGAAAACTCGCCTGTGTGCCCGTGGTGCCCTTGTTGCCGAGCAGACGCAGGTGTTCCGAGACAAAGTCGAGTTCTTCCATGTCGAGCAGCAGCTCCTGCATCCACAGGCACGCCCGTTTGCCCACCGTGACCAGCTGGGCCGGCTGGTAATGGGTGAAGCCCAGCGTCGGCAACGCCCGATACTCCCGTGCAAAGACGGAAAGACGCTTCAGTACGGCCGCCACCTTGCGGCGGATGAGCTGCAGGGCTTCGGCGTAGATGAGAATGTCCGTGTTGTCTCCCACGAAACAGGACGTGGCCCCCAGATGAATGATGGGCCTTGCCAAATCGGCCTGCGCGCCGTACGCATGTACATGGGACATGACGTCATGCCGTGTTTCGCGTTCGAAGGCCTCCGCCACGTCATAGTTGATATCGTCCGCGTATTGCCTGAGCTGATCCACCTGTGCCTGCGTGATGCCCAATCCGAGCTCCATTTCAGACTCCGCCAGCGCAATCCACAGCCGGCGCCATGTCCGAAATTTCTTGTCGGAAGAAAAGAGATACTGCATCTCCTCACTGGCATATCTGGCATTGAAGGGACTCTCATAGGTGTTTCTGCTCAAGCCGGGTTCCTCCATATGTGATGCTGCCGTCAGGACAACCTGACGTGCGCACGAAATGTCGTTTTGTTGGACGCAAGGATTATTATATACTGACCTTCCCGGAAAATAAAGAGGTACACGGACCCAATTTCCAGTTTTTCACCTGAATGGCGGTGGAAAACCGAAAAAAGCAGGCCCGCGTGAGCGGCACCTGCTTCCTTGCAGTTCACAGGGGGTCAGACCCCATGTGGGGTCTGACCCCTTGGCGTTCTTCAGGCTCCGATGGATGCCAGCGATTCCAATGCTGCGAGCTTCACGCAGACACAAAGGATTTCGATGGCCTTTCGCAGCTCCTCAACCGGAGGGAATGTGGGCGCGATGCGGATGTTCCGGTTCTGCGGATCCTGCCCCAGCGGCCAGGTGGCCCCGGCGGGTGTGAGCACCACACCTGCTTCTTTGGCCAGCTGTACCACACGCTTGGCCGTTCCCGGCACCACATCAAGCGAAATGAAATATCCGCCTCGCGGCTTGTTCCAGGATGCGAGTCCGGTTCCGCCCAGCTCCGACTCCAGTTTGTTGAGCACCATCTCGAACTTGGGACGAATGATGTCGGCATGACGCCGCATGTGCGCCTTCAGGGTTTCCGGATCCTTGAGCAGCCGCACATGGACCAGCTGGGTCACCTTGTCCGGACCGATGGTCTGGATGCTCATCAGCTTTCGGATACGGTCTATCTGCCCCACGTTGGCTGCCATGATGGCAATGCCGGCACCCGGCCAGGTAATCTTGGAGGTGGAGGAGAACAGGATGGCCCGGTTGGGGTTGCCCGCCTCCCGGCAGGCCGCCAGTATGTCACAGACACTGTCGCCGGTTTCGTAGAGGTGATGGAACGCATAGGCGTTGTCCCACATAATCAGGAAATCGGGCGCGGCCGTTTTCATGGCGGCCAGCCGGCGTACGGTGTCATCCGAATAGGAGATGCCGGTGGGGTTGCTGTAGAGCGGCACACACCAGATGCCCTTGATCGCGGGATCCGCCGCGGCCAGTTTTTCCACCACGTCCATGTCCGGCCCGTCGCCGTTCATCGGCACCGGAATCATTTCCATGCCCATCAACTCGCAAATGGCAAAATGACGATCGTAGCCGGGAACCGGGCAGAGGAATTTCACCTTGTCCAGCCGGCTCCAGGGTGTCCCGCAATCTGCCAGTCCATGCAGGCTGGCACGGGCAATGGTATCGTACATGAGGTTGAGCGAGGAGTTGTTGGCCACCATCACCTGCGCGGCCTCCAGCCCCAACAAATCGGCAAACAGCACCCGTGCCTCATACAGGCCCTCCACCGTGCCGTAGTTGCGGCAGTCCGACCCGTCGGACGCGGTGAGATCCGTGCATTCCAGATAAATGCCGTCGGAAAGGTCGAGCTGCTCGCGACAGGGCTTGCCCCTGGACATGTCCAGTTTGAGGCCCTGCGCCTTGTAATCGTCATAGATGGCCTGCACGGCGGCCCGTTGCTCCGGTGTACGCTCAAAATGCCCCATGATACCCTCCCGCTGTGGTGTGCCTGATCATCGTCCTTGATGGCCCGTTTGCCCGGGCCTTGTCCTGTTTGCCAGGCGGTTGTTCCATTTGCCTGATTCCTGATTTCATCCTGCATCCCATGGTCTGATGAGACAGAAAAACGGCCTGGATTCCTGACCGTTGTGCTTCCCACCATCGGGAATATGAAGAAAGAAAACCTGTTTCATTCATTTTACAAGCCTTCGGGACATTATGCAAGTTATAATTATTGAAATTGCAAAAAAAATGGAGCGCCTTGACAGTCAGCCCAACCGGTCTTCGGCCCGGAAAAACTTGAGGATTTGTGACATCGTGCGGTTCATGGAGCCGCCGGCGTCAATCCGGACATCGCTTTGGGCCAGATACAACGGATAGCGTTCGGACAGAATCTGATGCAGCTTTTCCGGATTGTCCCGGATCAATGGGCGGGTATCGGCTTTCAGCGTCTTGAGAATGGTGGCGGAGGGTCTGTCCAAAAACAGCACCCGGCCATTGCGCCGCAATGCCTGCAAATTCTCCGGCCGTTTCACAATGCCGCCGCCGGTGGAAATGACCAGTTCATCCAGTTCGGACAACTCGATGGACAGCGCGGTTTCCAGATCGCGGAATCCATCCTCGCCGATTTGCGCAAAGAGATCCACAATTTTGCCGTGACGTTCCTCGATGACCGCATCCATGTCGACAAACCGGCGTTTGAGCCGCTTGGCGAGCATGCGGCCGATGGTGCTCTTCCCGCAGCCCATCACACCGATGAGTATCAGATTCATCCTGTCCATCCTTTGTTTCGCGTATTCCCGTTTCAAGGGATTCGCAACTTCATGCCATCCGACTTGTCATATCTTTCGTTTGATCATGTCAAAGTCTTGTCATATCTTTTGTCATATCATGCCATCTGTGACAGAATGGCTGCTGTCACGTTCGGATCATATGGGACATCCTGCCAGATGGCCTGTGCCTCCACGGCCTGCGCCACCAGCATGGTCAATCCGTTGGCGTGTGGAATGCCCAGCGCGGCCGCCTGCGCGAGCAGCCTGGTTTGGAGCGGATTGTAGATGAGGTCGATGACACTGCCCGCGCAAGCCAGCTGCGCCGGTTGCAGGGGGGATGCGTCCGGATGCGGATGCATCCCCACCGGTGTGGTGTTGACGATGAGATCGAGCCCCTCTCCCCGAAACGCCTCGTAGCTGGAGGTCGCCAGCCCCGGCCATTTCATGGCCGCCTCTTCCGGATCCCGTGACACCAGTGTGATGGTTTCTGCACCGTTGTCCTCCAGCCAGGCCAGCACCGCGCGGCAGGAGCCGCCTGTTCCGAGCACCGCCACATGGCGGGGGGTCTGTGTGGGCAGCAGGGAACGCACCAGGCGCCCGAACCCGGCATAATCCGTATTGTCGCCAATGAGGCGTTCGTCAATCCGGATGGTGTTGACCGCGCCGATGCGGCGGGCTTCCGGGGAGATCTCATCGAGATGCCGCATGATGGCAGTTTTGTATGGAATGGTGACATTGATGCCGGCATACCCTTGGGCCCGCAGGGCGGGCAGCAGCGCCTCAAGCGCCTCCGGTTCACGCTCGAGCAGCGTGTAGCTGCCTTGCTGGCCGTGGAGACGGAACCAGGCCTCGTGAATCTCCGGGCTGCGGCTGTGGGAGAGCTTCCTGCCCAGCAGTCCCAGTTTGATCGGGGACAATGCCGCCGGCTTGGCCGGCTTGTGGGAAAGTCTGTCCTGCTGATACGCCCGGGAAGCGGCCATGATGTCGTCAATCATCCGCAGCAGATACGGTTCGAGCGCGGCCTCGCGCATCGCGTTGCGGATATTCCGGCGCACCTGCGCTTCCCGCCCCTCGTCGAGCACCGCCACACCGTACTTGGCTTTGACATCGGCGATGCGTGAGACCACTGCCATCCGCTCCTCAAGCTGATGCACCAGTGTGCGGTCAATGGCGTCGATGCGGTTGCGCAACTCATCGAGCAAATCACGGACCCGTTCATCCATTCCCGTGACATTGTCCTTCAACGCAACAATACCCTCGTCCATTCCATCGGTCTTGTCATCCATTCCCATATGGCTCACTCCTCCGGTTCGGGGTTGGGATCGAGCAGCAAATCCGTGACCACCAGCGCGGTGGCGGCGTCGAGCACCGGCACGGCCCGAATGACAATGCAGGGATCATGGCGTCCCTTGAGCTGCAGGGTCGCGTCCACGCCTTCCCGCAAGTTGACGGTCTGCTGTTCCAGGAAAATGGAGGCCGTCGGCTTCACAACCACCCGGAACACCACCGGCATGCCGTTGGTGATGCCGCCGTTGAGTCCGCCGTTGTGATTCGTCCTTGTGCGGACATGCGCGCCCTCCATGAAAAACGCGTCGTTGGCCTCCAATCCGGTCATGCCGGCCATGGCAAACCCATCTCCGAATTCCACGCCCTTCACGGCGGGAATGGAAAAGAGCATCGATGAGAGCCGCGCCTCCACATTGGCAAACAGGGGAGACCCGAGACCGGGCACCAATCCTATCACCGCGGTTTCCACGATGCCGCCCACCGAGTTCATCGCCACACGCGCGTCCTCCACCACATCGAGGATTTCCTGTGCGCAGGAACGATCGTTCACCGGCACCAGCATGGTCCGGAGGATTTCAAGCTCGGCCGGTGCGATATGGCAAGGATCGAACGGCACATCGTACACATCGCGCACCCGCTGGATGTGTGAGCCGATGGTGATGCCCCGGGTCTCCAGATATTGTCGGCAGATTTCACCCGCGAACACCAGCGGCGCGGTGAGCCGGCCTGAAAAATGACCGCCGCCGCGCGGATCGTTGAAGCCGTGATACCGCATCTGGCCGGTGTAATCGGCGTGTCCGGGTCGCGGCAGGATGGACAGCTCGGAATAGTCTCCGGATTTTGTGTCGGTGTTGCGGATGATGCCGCACAACGGCGCGCCGGTGGTGCGGCCCTGATACAC
>JAEWSN010000147.1 GCA_023459915.1 Bacillota bacterium | reverse complement strand
GGGTTTGTGGGGGGGGGGGGGGGGGCCCCCCCGGGGGGGGGGGGGCCCCCCCCCCCCTCACCCCCGTTGTCCCCATGCCCGGCTTTGCGATATGATGGGACGTGTCCGCATCAGACATTTCCGGCTTGCCGCGCGTCCTCATGGCATGCCATCCCGGCCGGCTGGAACAGGCATGCAACGCAGTGGCCCACGACGGACGCATTCACTCCGGCAACAGGCATCATGGTTCGGGACCTTCGAACCAGGAAGGACAACTTGTGAACATCGGACTTTTCAGTGATTCCTTTTCCCCGGAAATCAGCGGGGTGGTCAGCTCCATCGAGACCCTGCGTGAGGCACTGGAGAAGCGTGGACATCATGTATATGTCTTCACCACCAGCCGCCCGGACGCGCCGGTCACGCCGGGCGTGTTTCGCCTGCCCAGCATGCCGCTGCTGTTCCTGAAATCGCACCGGTTCGCCATCTTCTACACCCCGCGGGCCGCGCGCAGCGTCCGCCGGGTCAAGCTCGATGTCATCCACACCCAGACCGAATTTTCCCTGGGCCTGTTCGGCAAGCTGATGGCACTGACCCTGGGCATTCCCGTAGTCCACACCTACCACACCCTGTACAAGGACTACACGCATTATGTGACAAAAGGCCATTTCATGAAAGTGTCCCAGGAGATGGTCCGCCTCCTGACACGCACGTTCTGCAACGACTGCCGGCTGGTCATCGCCCCCACGGACAAGGTGGCGACGCTGCTGCGGGAATATGGCATCCGGCGTCCCATCCGGGTCATCCCCTCCGGCCTGAAACTGGAACGGTTCACGGCGGTGGCGCACGATCCCGCGGTGCGGGCGCGCATGCGGGAAACGCTGGGCATCCCGCACGACACCCCGTTGCTGGTCTATATCGGCCGTCTGGCAAAGGAGAAAAGCATCGACATGCTGATCCACGCGCTGTCGCTGGTCCGCGTGAAAATGCCCGCGGCCCGTCTGCTGATTGTGGGAGACGGGCCGGATCGGGCGCTGCTGACGCAACAGGCCCGCCAGGCCGGCCTGGGAGACGCCGTGCTGTTTGCCGGATCGCGCCCGTGGCAGGACATCCCGTCCTGCTATTGCGTCGGGGATGTGTTTGTGAGCGCCTCCACCACGGAAACACAAGGGCTGACTGTCATCGAGGCCATGGCCGCGGGCGTGCCGGTGGTCGCCCGGGACGATCCAAGCTTTCGGGCCATGGTTTCACACGGCACCTCGGGGTTTTTGTTCAACACCGTGGAGGAGCTGGCGCAGCACGCGCTCGCCATTCTCCAGTCCCCCCAAACCGCGGATGCCCTGCGCGCCGGGGCTGATCAGGCCGTGCGCCGCTTTTCCGCGGAAGCCTTCGGCGAATCGGCCGAAGCCGCCTACCTCGAGGCCATGGCCATGCCGGAAACACAGCTCGCCGTGCGCGCGTTCAAGGTTGTGGGGCATGCGGGCACGCTGACGGGGAAACTGAAAACCCGTCTCACCCACACCCTCCGCACCCGATTCGGGGAACACACCCGGGACAGAAGCCCCCGGTTCCACCGGTTCAGGCTCGATGACGTCATTCGCCCGCGCCGTCGAAAATAGCGCGATACACACGGATGCCGCCACGCTTCTCCACATCCGTCACGTTCCCGAACACGTCGCCCATCGCCTTTTTCAGCGACGCGCCGCCCTTGTTGTGAAAGGCCGTCAGCCACAGGGCGCCGCCAGGCACCAGGTGTTCCCGCGCCCGGGCAATCAGCTGCAGATTCACCGCTTTGCCCGCTGCAAACGGCGGGTTGCAAACGACGTCCCCAAACCGTCTGTCCCCAATCCCCCCATAAAGGTCTCCCTGCACCACTTCCACCTCGAGCCGGTTTTGTGCCGCGTTGCGGCCCGCGTATGCCACCGCCCGGCGGTTGATGTCGGTCAAGGTCAGCGCGAGCTCCGGATGGGCGGCCTTGAGGCACAACCCGATGGGGCCGAATCCGCACCCCATGTCCAGTACACTGTTCTCCGCACCGGATGGGAAAAAGGCTTCGAGCAGCAACGCGGAAGCCTTGTCCACCCGCGGTTCGAACGAGAACACGCCACTGACCGAGACAAACCGGAGCGAATGCCCGCGAAAGACCGTGTCAAAGGCAATCTCCCTGACCTCGGAGGTGGGGTTTTCCGTAAAATAGTGTTCAGCCGCCGCCATGTGACGCTCCTTTGTGCCATGTGGGCGCCCGCACGCATTTGCCGGCCGGCTGCCCGGATCCAGTATATCACGGGGCGGATTTCGGGACGCCAATCGCAAAATATAGGGATATGATCGCAAGATTCGCGTGGCAAAGCCACGGGAAAGCCGGTACAATGGTCTCGAAACAGGTTTTTCGACAGGGTCCAGAAAACCGGTCCTGTGACGGTTTGAACATCCGGAGGTCTGCCATGGACATGATTTTTCCCATCCTGACCGAAGAGATCCGGCGGCAACCGCTCTATGTCACGAGCGTCGGCGGCAAGGACGATCAGGAGGCGACCGGGCGTCCCGGGGGCTTCCCCTCCTGGCACTGGCTGCATGTGGCACAGGGTGTGGGAAGGCTGGAGCTGGACGGCCGCGAATACCTGCTCCGGCCGGGCACCGGCTTTCTGATGGCGCCGGGCATTCCCCACCGGTATGAGTCCGCGGACGGCATCTGGGAAACGCGGTTTGTCACCTTTGAAGGCACCGCGGCGGCCACCCTTGCGGGCAACCTGCTTGATGGCGAATACGGCGTGTTCCGGCTCAAAAGCCCGGAGCTGGTGGAACAGGCACTGGAACGCATCCATTATGCCAGCGGCGGCAACTACATGCTGCACGCGCTGGAGGCGTCGGCGTTCCTGCATCTGTTCATCGTGACCCTCGCGCGCAATGCCGTGTCGTGGGACGCCCGCATGCCCTCGGAAAGCGAGGGTGGCTTTCACGAGGTGCTGCGCCATGTCGAGGAGAATTACAGAAGTCCGCTGTCGCTGGACAATCTGGCCGCCATCGCCAGGGTGACCCCCCAGCACCTGTGCCGCCTGTTCCGGCAGCACGTCAACGCCAGGCCGTTCGAATACATCACCCGTGTGCGTCTGCAGAAAGCCAAGGCCACCATGCTCTCCCAGCCGGAATGGCCGCTCAAGCAAATCGCCGAGGCCTGCGGCTTCGGCGATCCAAGCTATTTTGCCAAACAGTTCCGCCAATACGAGGGCATGACCCCCATGTCGTTCCGGCGGATGTATGGCAGCTGACGACTGGTGCCGCCCGCAGGGGGTTCTCTCTTGCCTGCGGCGTTACAGCCTCACCTTCAGCACCACCTTGCGGACGGCCGCCTCGGCGTCGGCATGGCATCCCGGACGATGGATGTCCTCCGGCATCAGGATGGCGAAAAAGCCCGATTCAAGCCGCACGCCGGATGACGGCGCCGAATCCTTGTAATAACGGATATCCTTTTCCGGGATGTAGTCTCCCGCAGGATCCATGGTGCCCGCGGGCGCCCAGCCGCAGGTTTCGATCCCCTCCGCCACATACTGGATGTCGATGTACCGCTCATGCGTTTCCCATTTCTTGTCGGCGGGATCCGCGGTTTGATATGCCTGCACCAACGCGTACAGGTCTGTGCCGGCCAGTTCGAGACGTCCGGGTTCCATTGTGGAGAAATTGTTTTCCCGCAGGAACGCGAACGCCTTGGCAAACATGGGGTGCAGGGATTCATACTGGGCCGAATGGGCAAGATCATTGACGATCATGAGGCTCCCTCCTGTTCTGCATCGTGAAAAGCCTTGCCGCGAAAGGATTTCGCGCGCAATCACATTGTACGCCCATCCGTTGCGGACGTAAAGGGAGCGGGCGCGCCCATTCCGGATCACACCCGCCTGATCGCTGACCGCCTTCGCATCGCCTGCCTGTTGCCTTACTTTTTGGGAGTCCGCCCCTTTGTTGTCCGCTTTTTGGTGTTTCCGCCCTTCGACGAGGACACGGCCTGCGGTTTGTTTTGCGCCTGTCCCGCTTCCGTTTCCGGTGTCTGCGGTGGCGTCGCCCCTGACATCGCAGCCGCTTCCGGCGTCTGTGGTGGCGTTGCGTCTGGCATCGCAGCCGCTCCCGCATCCATATGCAGCACCCGCCGGAGGAAATGCCCGGTGTAGGAACCCTTCACCTGCGCCACCTGCTCGGGGGTTCCCTGCGCGACCACCGTGCCGCCAAGATCACCGCCCTCTGGCCCCAAGTCGATGATGTGATCCGCAATCTTGATCACATCAAGATTGTGCTCGATGACCACCACGGAGTTTCCTGCGTCCACCAGCCGCTGCAGCACATCGGTGAGCATGTGCACATCCGCCATGTGCAGGCCGGTGGTCGGCTCGTCCAGAATATACATGGTCTTGCCGGTGGAACGCTTGGAGAGCTCCGTGGCCAGCTTGACCCGCTGCGCCTCCCCGCCGGAGAGCGTGGTGGCCTGCTGCCCCAGCTTGACATAGCCCAGGCCGACATCGAACAGGGTCTGCATTTTGCGCTGGATGCGCGGAATGTTCTCAAAGAATGTGCAGGCCTCCTCAATGTTCATGTCCAGGATGTCCGCGATGTTCTTGCCCTTGTAGTGCACCTCGAGCGTTTCCCGGTTGTAGCGCTTGCCCTTGCAGACCTCGCACGGTACGTAGACGTCGGGCAGAAAGTGCATCTCGATTTTGATGATGCCGTCCCCGGAACAGGCTTCGCACCGGCCGCCCCGGACGTTGAAGGAGAACCGGCCATTGGTGTATCCGCGCATTTTCGCGTCGGTGGTGCTGGCAAACAGTTCCCGGATGAGGTCGAACACGCCGGTGTAGGTGGCCGGATTGGAGCGCGGGGTGCGCCCGATGGGCGACTGGTCGATGTCGATGACCTTGTCCAGATGCTCCAGCCCCAGGATGTCGCGATGCCTGCCCGGCTTGACCTTGGCGCGGTTGAGCTTTTGCGCCAGCTTCTTGTGCAGCACCTCGTTGACCAGCGAGCTTTTGCCGGAACCGGATACCCCGGTAATGCAGGTGAGCACCCCGAGCGGGATGTCGACATCGAGATCCCGCAGGTTGTTCTCCGCCGCACCCAGCACACGCAGGAACCGGCCATCGTTTTTGCGGCGCCGTTTCGGCAGCGCGATGCCCTCCCGGCCGCTGAGATAGGCGCCCGTGATGGAATCCGGATTTGCCTTGATCTGCGCCACCGTGCCCTCGGCGATGACCCTGCCGCCATGAATGCCCGCGCCCGGGCCCATGTCGATGATGTGATCCGCCGCGTACATGGTGTCCTCGTCGTGTTCCACGACAATGAGGGTGTTCCCCAGATCGCGCAGACGCTTCAGCGTGGCCAGCAGGCGATCGTTGTCGCGCTGGTGCAGGCCGATGCTGGGTTCGTCCAGGATGTAGAGCACGCCCTGCAGCCCGGATCCGATCTGGGTGGCCAGACGGATGCGCTGGGCCTCGCCGCCGGAAAGGGTGCCGGCGTTTCGCGAAAGGGAGAGATAGTCGAGCCCCACGTCGTTGAGAAAGCCCAGCCGCGCGGCCAGCTCCTTCATGATCTGGGCGGCGATGAGCTGTTCGCGGTCCGTGAGCCGGAGCGACTTGAAGAAGGCATCGCAGTCACGGATGGACATGTGGGTGACCTCGTCGATGTTCCTGCCGCCGATGGTCACAGCCAGACTTTCCTTTTTCAGGCGCTTGCCGCCGCAATCCGGACAGGGAATGCTGCTCATGTAGGCTTCATAGTATTCCTTCATGCCTTCGGACTTGGTTTCCTTGTGCCGGCGCTCCAGGCTGTTGATGACGCCCTCGAACGCGGACATGAACGAACCGCTGCCGTATTCCTTGGCGTACTGGATTTTGATCTTCTCGCCGTTGGTGCCATGGAGGATTTTTTGTGTCGCGGCCTCCGGCAAGTCCTGCCAGGGGGTGTGGATGCTGAAGCCCTCGTGTTCGGCCAGCGCCTCGATGTACATGCGGGAATAGGCGTCCTCATTCGAGAAATTCCAGCCGCCCACGTTGATGGCACCGTCGGCAAGGGACAGGGTTTTGTCCATGACCACCAGGTCCGGATCGATGCGCTGCATGGCCCCGAGCCCGGTGCAGGTGGGGCAGGCCCCATACGGGTTGTTGAAGGAGAACATGCGGGGCGTGAGCTCCTCGATGGCGATGCCGCAGTCCGGGCACGCGAAATTGGTGCTGAACATGAGCTCCGGCTGGTTGGCGACATCCACGACCAGCAGACCGCCGGACAGCGCGAGCGCGGTTTCGATGGAATCCGTGAGCCGCTTCTGGATGTCCGCGCGGATGATGAGCCGATCCACCACGATGTCGATGGTGTGCTTGCGCTTCTTGTCCAGCTTGATGTCATCGGTGATTTCCATGAATTCGCCATCCAGGCGCACCCGGAGATACCCGTTTTTTCGGGCGTCCTGCAGCAGCTTCACATACTCGCCCTTGCGGCCGCGGATGACGGGCGCCAGGATTTGGATTCTGGCGCCCTCCGGCAGGCCCAGCAGCACGTCGACCATCTGGTCCACGGTCTGCTGGGAAATCTCCTTGCCACATTCCGGACAGTGCGGAAGGCCGATGCGGGCATACAGCAGCCGGAAATAGTCGTAGATTTCTGTGACCGTACCCACGGTGGAACGCGGATTCTTGCTGGTGGTTTTCTGGTCGATGGAGATGGCCGGCGAGAGACCGTCGATGGATTCCACATCCGGCTTCTCCAGAAGGCCCAGAAACTGGCGCGCGTAGGCGGACAGCGACTCGACATACCGGCGCTGCCCCTCGGCGTATATGGTGTCGAAGGCCAGCGACGACTTGCCCGAACCGGACAGACCGGTGACCACCACCAGCTTGTCCCGTGGGATTTCCACGTCGATGTTCTTCAGGTTGTGTTCACAGGCGCCCTTGATGATGATGCTGTTGCTCATGCGAGAATCCCCCGGTGCGGCAACCGGCGGCGGTGAACCGCGCAGTTGTCAATGTCATTGTGCTGGATGGCTGTTCCACCGAAATCCCGGGGAACATTTGTTCTTTTATTATATCACCCAGAACGCCGTTGTCCATGAAAAGCGTTGAGAATGCAAAAGGGAACACCGGCTTGCGGCATTCCCTTTTGTTTGCGGTTCGAATTGCGCTGTGCGTGCCGGCACAGGTGCTGGCGCGCGTGCTGGCATGAGCCGGCGCTTTATGCTGGCTCACGATAACCTGCTCTATGAACTTCCGAAAACAATGGCCAGACTTGCCATTCTTTTCGGAAAAAGAGCAAGTAATCGCGTGCTGGCGCTTTAGCGCTTGGAGAACTGCGGCGCGCGGCGGGCCTTCTTGAGGCCGTACTTCTTGCGCTCCTTCATGCGGGGGTCACGCGTGAGGTAGCCGGCCTTCTTCAGCGGGGAACGGAATTCGTCGTCCGCCTGGAGCAGGGCACGGGCCACACCGTGACGGATGGCACCGGCCTGACCGGTGAATCCGCCGCCATGGACGGAAACCAGCGCGTTGAAGGTGCCTTCGGTCTTGGTCAGCACCAGCGGCTGCTTCACGATCACCTTGAGGGTGTCCAGACCAAAGTAGTCTTCCAAAGAACGGGTGTTGACTGTGATTTCGCCGGTACCCGGCACGAGACGGACGCGGGCAATCGACTTCTTGCGACGGCCGGTTCCGTAGTATTGAATCTTCGCCATGTTGGGTTCCTCCCCTCAATCAGATGTCGAGCACGAGCACTTCGGGCTTCTGTGCCTGTTGGGTGTGTTCAGCGCCGGCGTACACCTTGAGCTTCTTGAACATGGCACGACCCAGGCTGTTGCCGGGCAGCATGCGCTTCACGGCCAGTTCGAAGACGCGTTCGGGATGCTTGGCGAGATAATGGCGGGCACTGACTTCCTTGAGATGGCCGATGTAGCCGGTGTGATGACGGTACATCTTGTCTTCCATCTTGTTGCCGGTCAGCACGATCTTGTCCGCGTTCAGCACGATGACGTAGTCGCCGGTATCGACGTGCGGGGTGAACTCGGGCTTGTGCTTGCCACGCAGAATCTTGGCAATTTCGCTGGCCGCGCGGCCGAGCACTTTGCCTTCCACGTCGACAACGTACCACTTTCTGTTCATTTCTTCGGCTTTCGCCATGAACGTTTTCATTTTTTGTCCTCCCAACTTGTTTGTTCCACGGGTTACACCGCCGGGCTTGCGGTGACGCACCGCCCGGTCCGCCACCGGTGAGGCTGGCGGGAGGGACATGCGATCCGATCCGGGTTGTCTCCGTTGAATCCAAAAAGAAACCGCCGCAATTTCGCGACGGTCTTCATTGTAATACGCGGCTATATCAGAGTCAAACAGAAAAACGCCAAATTTTTCATTTAAGCTGGCTTTTCTCTTTTTTTTGCTCGTTTATTCTCCCATTCTCTCGTTCGCTCGTGTTTCAGTTCACTTTTCGTGTGCCCCTTCGTCCGTGCTTCATTTCACTTATTCATGCGCCCGTTCGCCCATGCTTCATCTCACTTTTACTGCCAGTACTCAACTCTCCCCTTTTCCACCTGCTCCCGCGCATACGCAAGGGCTTCCGCTTCCGGTACAGGCCGGCTGATGAGATACCCCTGCGCGTACTTGCATTCGTGTGCCGCAAGGTATTGCCATTGCGCTTGTGTTTCCACCCCTTCGGCCACCACCCTGAACCCCCAGTCCTGTGCCAGGCGGATGATGGCGCCGACTTTCGACTGTTCCGCTGTTTCCGGGCGGATGGACTCAATGAAGCTTTTGTCTATCTTCAGCACGTTCACCGGCAAATACTGCAGGTATGTGAGAGAGGAATAGCCTGTCCCAAAATCGTCCAGGGCTATATAGGCACCCTTTTCGGACAACGTCTTGAGCACTTCGGCGCCCTGAGAGACGGATTCCATGAACAGGGATTCGGTGACCTCGAGGGTCAGGTTGATCATCCGCATGCCATTGGCCGTCACCACCTGCTCCACCATGTCGGGAAAACCGGGTTGAAGCAACTGTGAGACAGACACATTGACACCCATGTTCAGGCTTGGCCCGAACTCGTCCCCAACCGCTTCCCACATCCGCTTGTGAAAACGGGCCGCTTCGGCCAGCACCCATTCCCCAATCGGCAGAATCAAGCCGGATTCTTCGGCAACCGGGATGAACCGCACTGGCGAGACCATGCCATGTTCGGGAGACTGCCAGCGCAGCAGCACCTCAAACCCGATAAACCGGTTGCTGTCGATTTCATGAATGGGCTGATAATGCAGGAACAGCTCCTGCCGTTCCAGTGCCTTTCTGAGTCCGGATTCCAACAGATACCGCTCCTGGGACGCCCTGTCCATCTCCGGCGAAAACAGCCTGCACCGGTTTTTGCCGCCATTCTTGGCGTTATACATGGCCGTGTCGGCGCTCCGGAGCAGCGCATCGAAGTCTTTCCCATCCGCCGGATACAGGGCAATCCCGATACTGATGCCCATGTGGAAATGCATGTCCAGCGCGGCCAACGGCGCATCAAAAGCCTCTATCATCCGCTCCCCGATCTCCTGCGCCTGCTGCTGCGACCGCACGTCGGGCAGAATGACCGCAAATTCATCACCACCCATGCGTGACACGATTGCCTCAGGTGGCACTCCCGCGCTGATGCGTTCACTGATGGCCTTGAGCACGGCGTCACCCGTGGAGTGACCAAAGGTGTCATTGATGAACTTGAAGTTGTCCATATCGGTAAAGCAAAAAGCAAACCCTTCTCCCATGCCGGTTCTTTCAATGAGGGCTTCCACCTGTTCCCGAAGATGGTAGCGGTTCGGCAACTCCGTCAAGGTGTCATAATAGGCCATCCGCGAGATGATCTCCTGCTGACGGCGCTGTTCGGTGATGTCTGCGTGGGTTCCGGCCATCCGAACCGGTGTTCCGTCCGGAGCATACAAAATGGTCGTTTTGGACTGGATCCAACGGATGGCGCCTGTCGTCTCCACAATGCGGAATTCCGAAGTGGTCGCCGTCTTTCTGTGGAGAAATGCATCCTGAATCTCCCCGCGGAGTTGGTCGACATCATCGGGATGAACGGCCGCAAGCCACGATTCAAGCGTGTTCCCCTCCGGCAGGATTTTGCCGATCCATTCACTGGCTCGACCCGATATGGTCATTTGATCCCTGGCAACATCCCAGTCCCAGATGGTGTCCCGCGCGGCCTCACCCACCAACCGGTAGCGTTCCTCACTGGCGGACAACTGGCGGGTTCGTTCCGCCAGTTCCTGGTTTTGCTTGCGCAGCAGCTCATCGGTTTCCGTCAGGTGGGCGTTGAACGCCCGCATCTGATTATTGGCGGCAAGCAGCTCCATATGGCTGGCCTGAAGATCCAGATGGGCGCTGCGCTTGCTCCTTATGGCCAACAGCAGCCAAACCGTCAGCCCCAACAACAGGAAAAACGCGGAAAAAATACCAATGAAAAGCGTCCAGTTGTCCCTGAACAAATTGGGCGGACGGTACAGCACCACCGCGTCTTCCGGCAGCAGCGACATCTCCACACCATGGTGCATCATTTCACGATAGTCGACCTGCGTGCTGACAGTCCACTCCGTCCAGAAAGGCAGGCTGTCCACCGGTTCGCCACGGAGCACCCGTACCGCGTATTCGGCGGCTTTCGCGCCATGTACCGTGGCGTCGATGACACTGCCTCCCAGCGTGTGGTGTCCCACCACAAAATCGTTGACGCAGAATACAGGCACACCACTATTTGCGAACAGCAAATCCGCAAACTGTTGCATGGGGAGCACCCGTCCCTTTACGTCCCGTATGTAGGAGGCAAAAAAGACGAAGGAATCTGCCGGAAGGTTCGAAGCCAGCATCCGGATTTCTTCTGCAGGCTTGTCGTTCCACAGCAGTATCTGCAACGCAGGCGCCAGCTCCCTCAGTATGGCTTCGGCTTCCTGCCCCACCGGCAAACCAGACTCGCTGTTCTCAAAAACGAGTACTGCCTGTGTTGCCTTTGGACGCAGTTGCAAAGCCAGGCGAAGCGTTCCGGCCACGTCCAGCCGTTCAGCCACTCCTGTCAGCAGCGAATGGTCTTCCA
>JAEWSN010000146.1 GCA_023459915.1 Bacillota bacterium | reverse complement strand
AGCCTCATGTGCCGGCGTCCCCCTCACTCGATATTCTGGATCTGTTCGCGCATCTTCTCGACCTCGCTTTTGAGCGAGACCACCAGCTGCGTGATCTCCAGGTTGTTCGACTTGGCCCCGATGGTGTTGACTTCCCGGTTCATCTCCTGAATCAGAAAATCAATCTTCTTTCCGATGGGGCTGCCCGCCTGCAGCATCTCCCCGAACTGCGCCATGTGGCTTTCCAGCCTCACCAGCTCCTCGTCAATGCTGCATTTGTCGGCAAACAGGGCCACTTCCATGGCCAGCCTGGCCGGATCAACCTTCTGGCTGTCGACCAGTTCGGCAATCCGGGTGTCGAGCCGTTCCTTGAAATCCCTGACAACAAGTGGCGCACGGTGGGAAATCCGTTCAAGCAGCGCGCCCATCTCGGACAGGTTCGTCCGCAGGCTCCCGGCCAGCCGTTCGCCCTCCCGTTCCCGCATGGCCACCAGTTCCCGGACACAGGCCTCGACAGCCTGCTGGAGCAATTCCCCAATCCGCTCGGAATCGTCGCGCTGCACCACCTGCAGGACATCCGGGAATCTTGACAACGTGGCCGCCGTGATCCCGTCCGCAATGGCATACCGCTCGCTCAGCCTGCGCAGCGCCTGGTGGTATGAATCGGCCAGCGCCTCATCGAGCACCACTTCCTGCGGGGCGTCGGTGCGCCGATCGACCGTCACGAAAACATCCACCTTGCCACGGGTCACATGGCCGGCAATGATTTTGCGGACCATGTCCTCGAACAGATGGAAGCCTTTGGGCATACGCAAATAGACATCGCTGTACCGATGGTTGACCGATCGCATTTCAACCGTCAGTGTGATGCCTTCCGCCGTTTGTTCCTCGTGACCAAACCCGGTCATGCTCCTGAGCATATTCACCTTCCCGTGGGGCAGCCCGGTTCACCCTTGTGACAGCACATTCTGGATGGCCTGGTATACCCTTGATTTTTCGAACGGCTTGACCACAAAATCCTTCGCGCCAAGCTTGATGGCTTCGATGACCATGGATTGCTGCCCCATGGCGGTCACCATGATGATGCGCGTGGCGGGGCTGACCTTGAGGATTTCCGGCACCGCGTGGATGCCGTCCATCTGCGGCATGGTGATATCGAGCGTCATCACGTCCGGCTGGTGGCGTTTGGCCGCCTCGATGGCCTCAAGTCCGTTGGACGCCTCGCCAAGCACCTCGAACGCCTCGTTCTGTTCGAGCATCTTCCGCAGCAGTGTTCTCATGAACATCGCGTCATCTGTCACAACAAAGGTTGTCTTGCCCATGCGTCACCCACCCGTCTCATACATGATCATCGCAAGCGCCGCCAATGACGCTGTTTCCGTACGCAAAATCCGGTTGCCCAGAGTGACGGACTCAAATCCGCACATCGCCAGGTAATCGGCCTCGGCCGGACTGAAACCGCCTTCCGGGCCTACCAGGAGGGACAACCGGTGATACCGATTCATAGTATACCATTTCAGCAAGGCTTTCAAATCTTTTTTTCGCTCGTTTTCATACAGCAGGATGCCCAGGTCCCCCCGGTGAACCCTTGCCGCCTCCTCGAGCGACAGCGGCGGCAGCACTTCGGGAATCCGGGTGCGGCGGCTCTGTTTCACGGCCTCCCGCGCAATCCGGTTCCAGCGGACCAGACGCTTGGTCATGTCCGCGGCGTCCCGACCGACCACATGGGCGGTGCGTACCGGCACAATCCGGGAAACGCCGAGTTCCACAGCCTTCTGAATGATGTAGTCCATCTTGTCGGACTTCGGGATGCCCTGGAGCAGGGTGATCTCGATATGCGGCTCCACATCCGGCACGGTTGTGGCCACGCGTCTGGCAAGCGCCTCGTCTCGCCCGACGGAAACGAGCTCCGCCGCGTGCTCCTCACCGCTGCCGTCAATGACCGCAATGGCATCCCCGGGGCGCAGCCGCAGCACCTGTACCAGATGCCGGCACTCCTCCCCGCGGATGAAGATGTCATCACCCTCGCGCCACTCGGGCGCTATCAGGAACCGATGCATGCAAACACCATCGCATCCCATTCACCGTCCGCCTCGTGCGAAAGCAGGGTGAATCCATTCTGTTCACAGGCCGCGACGACATCGGCCATCCGTTCGTGGATGATGCCGGAGGTGACCAGCCTGCCGCCGGGAACCAGGTACTTGCCGAACAGGGGCGCCAGCGAAATGATGACGTCGGCGATGATGTTCACCAGCAACACCTCGTGCGCGGACGGCGCCAAATCCTCGAGCACGCCGCAAACGACCGCCACCCGGTCTTCGACCCCATTGCGCGCCACATTCTCGCGCGCCGTCTTGACCGCCGCGTCGTCGATGTCGATCGCCGTCACATGGCGCGCGCCTTTCAGTGCCGCAATGATGCCCAGCACGGCGGTGCCGCAGCCGATGTCCATCACCCGGTCGCCGGGCGCCACCACTTCGGCGGCAAACCGCGCGCACATCCGGGTGGTTTCGTGGGTGCCGGTGCCAAAGGCCATGCCCGGATCCATTTCAATCACGGTTTCTCCCGGCTTTGCCTCATACGCCTCCCAGCTGGGCTTGATGACAAACCCCGGCGCGATGGCAAAGGGCCGGTAGTATTCCTTCCAGACATCCTTCCATTCGGCGTCATCGCGCAGCAGGACAGAAACCTTTCCCGGTGCCGGGTCCAGCCAGGCCGCCATCTCCCCGATACCGGAAACGACCGCCTGCCGCAACGCCGCGACCTCCCGGCCGTCCTGAAAATAGGCACGCACCACCACATCCGTACCATACTGATCCAGAAATCCCTCGTCCGCGTAGTCCAGATGACTGTTCTGGGCCAGCACACGCCGGAACGCCTCCGGATCCACCAGTTCCACCCCGTTGGCGCCAAGTCCCAGCAGCAGATCGGAAACCGTATCCGCGGCGGCCTCGTTGGTGGTCACAGACACTTCATGCCATTTCATACGGATGCCATTCCCTTTCCGGGACAACCCATCCAAGGGCTGTCCTGATCGCTTCCATTTCGAGAACATGCGCCCTTTCGAGGACATACGCCCCATGGATTTTTCCGTTCCCCACGCATGCAGGACATTCCCACGTATCCGTCTCCCGTATGTCCGCCCCTGCGCCACACAGCCGGTGCCGCAACGACCGGATCATCGCTTGAAAAAACCCTTTTTGGTTTCCCCGCCTTCCCCGGTGGCCTCCGCAAACTGCCGCAGCAGCTCCTTCTGTTTTCCGGAGAGTTTGTTCGGCACCTCGATGTTCACCCGCAGGTAGTGATCGCCGCGGGCGTTGCTGCGCAGATGGCGCACGCCTTTTCCCTTGAGCTTGAAGACCGTTCCGGTCTGGGTTCCCTCTGGGATGTTGTGCTTCTGTGTGCCGTCGATGGTCTGGATGTCGATGTCGGCGCCCAGGGCCGCCTGCGTGAAGGCGATGGGAATGTCGGTGACAATGTCGTAGCCGTCCCGCTTGAACAGCTCATGGGGCTTGACCCGGATGGAGACATACAGATCGCCGGACGGCCCCCCCTTGGTGCCGGGCTCGCCCTCGCCCCGCAGGGAGATGGTCTGTCCGTCATCGATGCCGGCAGGGATGTTCAGGCTGATGCGGGACTTCTTCGGAACCTTGCCGCGCCCGCTGCAATCCGTACAGGGAGACTTGTTGATGGTTCCCTCCCCGTGGCAGGCGTCGCACGCGCGCACGCTGGCAAACTGACCGAACGGCGTATTTTGGGTGACGCGCACCTGTCCCTGTCCGCCACAGGTCTTGCAGGTCTCGGGAGAGGTTCCGGGCTTGGCGCCGGTGCCCGAGCAGGTTTGGCAAAGCTGCTGCCGTGTGATCTGGATTTCCCGTTCCACACCGAAGCAGGCTTCCTCAAACGTGATTTCCATGGCGTATTTCAAATCATTGCCGCGCTGGGGACCATTGCGCCTGGATTGTCGGCGTCCAAACGGATTGCCGCCCATAAACGCGTCAAAAATGTCCTCAAATCCGCCAAATCCGCTGAAATCGAAACCGCCGAATCCACCCGCGCCCCCGTTGGTGAATGCGTCGTGTCCGAATTGATCGTATTGCTTGCGTTTATCGGGATCGCTCAGGATGCCGTAGGCCTCGCTCAACTCCTTGAACTTCGCCTCGGCTTCCTTGTTGTCCTTGTTGATGTCGGGGTGATACTGCTTGGCGAGCGTGCGGTACGCCTTCTTGAGCTCCGCGTCCGTCGCATTCCGGCCCACGCCAAGTATCTCGTAGTAGTCTCTCTTGTCAGCCAACGCAATCCCTCCCGCCAGGCCGGGCGCATGCCCTGTCCATGCGCCTGGCCTTGTCAATGCCTTGATCCACAGGCAAACGGGCCATGGGTTGCCCCGGCCCGTCATCCCGTATTTCCGTCCATGGTTGCCGCCACAGCAAAGGGCCGTCCGGTTGGACGGCCGCGTTGCTGGCATCAATGATTATTTGTCGTCGTCCATCACCTTGTAGTCGGCGTTGAACACGTCGTCCTGCGGACCCGCTCCCGGCGCCGCGCCGGCGTCGGCACCCATGCCGCCCATGCCACCCATGTTGCCCATGTCCGGGCCGCCGGGCTGGCCGCCCTGCTGCTGGTACAGCTTCTGGGAAACGCCGTAGAAGACCTGCGTCAACGCTTCGGTCGCCGCCTTGATGGCCGCGCTGTCGGTTCCCTGAAGTGCCTGTTTCACCTTGGCGACCTCAGCCTCAACCGCCGCCTTGTCGGCCGCGTCGATCTTGCCTTCGGTCTCCTTGAGGGTCTTTTCCGTCTGGTAGACCAGCGAGTCCGCCTCGTTGCGGATTTCAATCTCTTCCTTGCGCTTCTTGTCCTCCGCGGCAAACCGCTCGGCGTCCTTGACCGCCTTGTCGATGTCCGCGTCGGAAAGATTGGTGGTGGCCGTCAGCGTGATTTTCTGTTCGTTTCCGGTTCCCAGATCCTTGGCCGTGACATGCACGATGCCGTTGGCGTCGATGTCGAAGGTCACCTCAATCTGGGGAACGCCGCGCGGTGCCGCCGGAATGCCGGAGAGCTGGAAGTTGCCCAGCATCTTGTTGTCCGAAGCCATTTCGCGCTCGCCCTGGAACACACGGATGTCCACGCTGGTCTGACCGTCGGCCGCGGTGGAGAAGGTTTGGCTCTTCTTGGTGGGGATGGTGGTGTTGCGCTCAATCAGCTTGGTCATCACGCCGCCCAGCGTCTCAATGCCGAGGGACAGCGGGGTGACGTCGAGCAGCAGCAGGTCCTTGACCTCACCGGTCAGCACACCGGCCTGGATGGCGGCGCCAACCGCCACGCATTCGTCCGGGTTGATGCCCTTGAAGGGATCCTTGCCCAGGAATTTCTTGACCGCTTCCTGCACGGCGGGGATTCGGGTGGAACCACCGACCAGCAGAATCTTGTCCACCTGGGAGGGCTCCAGACCCGCGTCGGAGAGGGCCTGACGTGTGGGGCCCATGGTCTTCTCGACCAGATCCGCCGTCAGCTCGTCGAATTTGGCACGGGAGAGCGTCAGATCCAGATGCTTGGGTCCTGTGGCATCCGCCGTGATGAAGGGCAGGTTGATGTTGGTCTGGGTGACACCGGAAAGCTCGATTTTCGCCTTTTCCGCCGCTTCCTTCAACCGCTGCATGGCCATCTTGTCATTCTTGAGATCAATGCCGGATTCCCGCTTGAACTCTGTGGCCAGCCAG
>JAEWSN010000145.1 GCA_023459915.1 Bacillota bacterium | reverse complement strand
GAGCTGTTCAACGGCTACTACGACAATACCGACATTTTCCTGAAGCTGCAAGATCTGACCAACGTGAAGTAAGTCGTCCCCCACCTTTCCGAACAACGGGTCATGCACAACCCTGCAGTGTTCAACGAATCATCTCCCCCCTTCGCCGTTGGCTGGCCGAGCCTGCCGACGGCGCTTTTTCCATATTTGCCGCATCCCGGTTCGGATTGCGGTTGTTCCGGAAGGAGTCTCCATGCGCGTACGAAAAACCTTCTCCGCAAAGGACACCCTGTCCCCGCGAAAAACCTTCTCCGCAAAGGACACCCTGTCCCCGCGGAAAACCTTCTCCGCAAAGGACACCCTGTCCCCGCGGAAAACCATATCCTTACAAGCCAACCTGTCCCTGCATGAATCCATGCCCGTCCTCATCACGCTGGTGGTGATCCTGATTCTGGTGCTGATGCCATCCGAGTTCAATCCCATTCTCTGGGAGGACTCCACCCGCGTGGCCGTCAGGGTGCTGTCCGTGGACAACAGCGCCATGCTGTCCTCCGGTCTGATTCACCATGGGGAGCAAACCTGCGAGGTTCGGATTGAACAGGGCCCGCTCAAGGGAAAAACCGCAACCGGCATCAATCTGCTGCAGGGCAGTCTGGAAACGGACAAGGTTTTCCTGCCCGGGGACCGCGTGTTTGCGGTGGTCGACCACACGGACGGGGAAATCCGGCATGTCACCCTCATCGACCACTATCGGCTGAACATGGAAGTGATTCTCGCCCTGCTGTTCTTCGCGCTGCTGGTGGTCTTTGCGCGGGGCATCGGGCTGCGCGCGCTGCTCTCGTTCGTCATGACCGTGCTGATGCTGTGGAAGGTGCTGCTGCCCGCCGTGCTGCGGGGTCTGTCCCCCATCCCGGTCGCCCTTGGCGTGACCCTGTTCATCACCGCGCTCATCATCCTTTTGGTGTATGGACCGGATCGCCGGGCTGCCGCGGCCATCGCCGGCTCCATGGGCGGCACACTGGTCACCTGCCTGCTGGCCTTGTATTTCGTGGACGCGTTCCGGATCCACGGCGCGGTGATGCCGCACGCCGAAAGCCTGCTCTATTCAGGGTATCAGCACTTGAACCTGACCCGGATTTTCACAGCCTCCATCTTCGTCGCCTCCTCCGGCGCGCTGATGGATGTGGCGGTGGACATCACCTCGGCAGTGCATGAGGTGATGGAAAAGACACCCACGCTGCCACGGCGGGAGGCCATCCGATCCGGACTCAACGTGGGCCGGACTGTGGTGGGCACCATGGCCACCACGCTGCTGCTGGCCTATTCCGGTGGCTATATGGCATTGATGATGGTGTTCATGGCGCAGGGAACCCCGCTGCCGAACATGTTGAACCTGAAATACGTCGCCTCGGAGATTTTGCACACGCTGCTGGGCAGCTTCGGACTGATCACCGTGGCACCGCTGACCGCCCTGACCAGCGGCTGGCTGCTCGGGTCGCCTCACAAGGGATGATCGTGCAGCCAGCCGGCAACCTCCCGCATCGGCGCCTGTTCCTCCTCCGGCACGGCCGACGGTTCCGCCAGCAAGCCCAGGAGCCTCTGCGAAAGCGCGTCCCCTGTGAACGGCGTGCCGTCAAGTGCTTCGGCCAGCCGGCCGGGCAGATCCGCCATGAGACAGTCGGACCAGACGGTGACGCTTTCCACCCGTCCGTGTTTGGTGATGAAGCCAATCTCGATGCCGCCCCAGGCGAAGCGTTCGCGAATGGTCATCACAAAGGCGGGCGTTTTGCCATACAACCAGTCCCAAGAGGCGTTGCGCGTGGCCAGCCGTTCCACATCCGGAGGGAGACCGGCATCCGGCGCCAAATCGACCGTTTCGATCTGCGCCGGCGCGCCATACGCCTCGGCGAAGCTCTCGGCCACCAGGGTTTTCATCCTTTGCGCATCCAGCCCGGGAGACAATTCCGCCAGGTTCACCACACGCGCGCGCACGGACTGAACCCCCTTGCCGGCCAACTTTGCGGGATCCACCTGCAAATAGTCCGCCAGCCGGGACATGTCCGCGCCAATCAGCAGGGTGCCGTGGTGCAGGGACGCCTTTCGCCGGTGCAGGAACGCATTGCCGGAAAACTTCCTGCCCTCGGCCAGGATGTCGTTGCGGCCGCTTTGTTCGGCATGGATGCCCACCTTTTGCAGCGCGCGGACAATCACCTGTCCCTGCCGGGAAACATCGTAGACATCCCGCGGCAAAATGAAGCTGAAGTTGAGGTTGCCCATGTCATGGAACACCGCCCCGCCACCGGTGACCCGGCGCGCCAGGCGGAAGTGGTCACGCGTCATGGCGTGCAGATTGCATTCCCGCCACGGGTTCTGGTTTGCGCCGATGACCACGGTGTCGGCGTTCTGCCACAGGAAAAGCACCGCCTCCTCCTGTCCGTACAAGGCGGTCCCCGCCTGCTCCACCAGCGATTCCTCGAAGGCCAGGTTGCGATAGGGGTCTTGTCCGGTACCGAAGAGGATGCGTGTCTTCATGGGCAAATCTCCTTTGTCCCGGGACTGGTTCGTCAGACGCATCCGGGACCCTGTCGGCCATTTTCGATTCCGTCAGCCGGGATTCATGTTCCCTGCCGCGTCAGGGCGTTTCATCAGGGGGCAGGCAGGCGCACAACACGGGTTTTCGGGCCGCGCCCACCTCGTCGAGCCGGCACACCGGCGTGGTGACCGGTGCCTGCATCAGGCGCTGCGGATCGGTCTGCGCCAGGGCGGCCAGCCGCAGCATTTCGTCCGCAAAGCGATCCAGCGTTTCCAGCGTTTCCGTCTCGGTCGGCTCCACCATCATGGCTTCCTTCACAATCAGCGGGAAATAGACCGTCGGCGGATGGAAGCCCGCATCGATGAGGTTCTTGGCCAGCACCAGCGCGGTGACGCCGTTCTTGGCCTGCCGGGCGGCCGAGAGCACAAACTCGTGCATGCACAGTCCGGGATATGTCATATCATACATGTCCGCCAGCCGGACGCGCAAATAGTTCGCGTGCAAAACGGCCAGCTCGGACACCCGTCTGAGCCCGTCGGCCCCGAGTGTCCGCAGATAGGCATACGCCCGGACCAGGACCAGAAAGTGTCCGTCAAACGCCTTCACCCGGCCAATCGATTGTGGGCGGTCGTGATCGCGCGCATAGCCGTCCGCCGTTTTGACAACCACCGGCGATGGCAGAAACGGCGCCAAATGCGCCTTCACCATCACCGGCCCGGCACCGGGCCCGCCCCCGCCATGCGGGGTGGACAGGGTTTTGTGCACGTTGATGTGGGCCAGATCGAAGCCCATGTCTCCCGGTCTGGCAATGCCCATGATGGCGTTGAGATTCGCCCCGTCATAGTACAGCAGTCCGCCTGCCGCATGGACCAGCGCCGTAATCTCCGCGATGTCCGGCTCGAACAGCCCCAATGTGTTGGGATTGGTGAGCATCAGGCCGGCGGTGTCCGGCCCCACGGCCTGCCGGACGGCTTGCGGGGACACGCATCCGCGCGCGTCCGAGGGCAGCACCACCACCTCAAAGCCGGCCAGTGCCGCGGAGGCGGGATTGGTGCCATGGGAGGAGTCCGGTACCAGGATTTTGGTTCTGGCCGTGTCTCCCCGCGACAGGTGATACGCGTGGATGATGGCCAGCCCCGTGCTCTCTCCCTGCGCGCCTGCGGCCGGCTGCAGCGTGGCCGCGTCCATGCCGGTCAGCGCACAGAGCATCTCCCCGAGCTCGTGCAGCAGCTGCAATGCGCCCTGGCAGTCGGCGTCCGGCTGCAGGGGGTGCAGGGAGGCAAACCCGGCCAGTCCGGCCCATGCCTCGTTGCGCTTGGGGTTGTATTTCATGGTGCAGGAACCGAGCGGGTAGAAGCCATTGTCCACCCCGTGGTTGCGGCGCGACAATTCGGTGTAGTGGCGCACCACCTCCGGTTCGGACAGGGCCGGCAGGAGCGGCGCGCCCTCCCGGGCCGCCTCCGGGCCAAACCATTCGTCCAAACGGATTTCGGGCGATTCGGACCGCGGCACATCCGCGCCCCGTCGACCCATCCGGTGCATTTCCGTCAACAGGGGGATTTCACGAAACCTGTTCATGCGTCACGACCTCCTTTGCCGGAAAGGGCCCCGGCCACGGCGTTGTCCGCGAGCAGTGTTTCGCAGAAGCGATCCATCTCCTCCCGCGTCCTCTTTTCCGTCACAGCCAGCAGCCAGGCGGCGCGGCCATCGGGAGAGGTGGTTTCGGGCAGCCATTGGGACAGGTCCAGCCCGCCCACCATGCCCGCCTCGGAGAGGATGCGGTTCATCTCCGCCGGCGGCAGTACGGGCCGCACCGCGAACTCCCGGAAAAAAGGCGCGTCGCAGACCGGTTCGGCCAACCCGAGCGCAATGAGCCGCCGATACAGGTACACGGAATGATCCACACAGGCCTGCGCCACTGTGCGCAGTCCCTCCGGTCCCAGCAGGGCGAGATGGATTGTCGCGGTCAGCGCGCACAGCGCCTGGTTCGTGCAGATGTTCGAAGCCGCCCGCTCCCGGCGGATGTGCTGTTCGCGCGCCTGCAGCGTCAGCACATACCCGCGCCGGCCGTCGGCATCTTTTGTCAGGCCCACGATGCGACCGGGCATTTGCCGGATCAGCGGCGTTCTGACCGCCATCAGCCCCAGACCGGGACCGCCGAAGGACAACGGCAGTCCCAGCGGCTGGCCATCTCCCACGCAGACATCAGCCCCCAGCGCACCGGGGGCTGCCAGCACGCCCATGGAGACCGGATCCGCGGACACCACGCACAGCGCGCCTGCCGCGTGCGCCAGGTCACTGACCGCACGCACCTCCTCCACCACACCGAGCACATTGGGGCTCTGCAGCAGCACGCCGGCCACCGGGCCGCCATCCCCGGACGCAAGCGCCGCCTGCAGGGCCCCGCGATCCACCCTGCCGGTTGCGGGATACATGGGAAGCTCCTCCAGGCGCACGCGGGCATGGCGCAGGGTCGAAGCCAGCACCTGCCGGGCCATGGGATGCACGGCACGGGATACCAGCACCCGATCCCGCCCGGTGGCCCGCAGCACCAGCAACGCCGCTTCCGTCAGCGCGGTCGCGCCGTCGTACAGCGACGCGTTGGCGCCGTCCATGCCGTACAGCGCGGCCACCTGCGTCTGGTACTCAAAAATGGCCTGCAGCATGCCCTGGCTCATTTCCGGCTGATAGGGCGTGTAGGCGGTGAGAAACTCGGACCGCCCGGCCAGCTGGCCCACCGCGTACGGGATGAAATGATCGTAAGCGCCCGCGCCCAGAAAGCATGGATGTGAACCGGTGGAACGGTTCCTGTCCGCCAGGGCCTTCATTTCCCGGTCCAGGCGGTATTCATCGAGCGCAGGCGGGAACGGCATGTTGTCCCCCGCGCGCAGCGAGGCGGGAATTTCACTGAACAGTTCGGAAACCGACGAGAGCCCCATGCGTGAAAGCATGACGGACACATCGGCCTCCGTGGCCGACAGATAGCTGCTTTGCGGCTGTGTCATCGCCATCATCCTTCCTGCGCCAGAAACGCCTCATAGGCATCCGCATCCATCAGCCCTTCGGGCATGGCGTCCACGCCGTCCAGACACACCATCCACGCCTCATAGGGAGACTCGTTGAGCAGCTCCGGCTGCGCGTCAAGCGCGGCATTGACCTCCGCCACGGTTCCGGCCACGGGGGTGTAGACATTGGATGCGGCCTTGACCGATTCCACCACGGCACAGGCCTCTCCCGCCGCCAGGGCCTTTCCCACCGCGGGAAGCTCCACGAACACAATGGCGCCCATCGCCTCCTGCGCGTGATCGGAAATGCCGACGTACGCCCGGCCGCCCTCCCGACGAACCCATTCGTGTTCCCTTGTGTACAGCCTGTCCTTCATGATTGCCATCTGCGTGTCCTCCACTTTTCTCAATTTCCTAATCAGCTTGGGAATATCCCCACAATATTGGCATCCCGGGGCGGATGCCTGGACGGGATGCCCTTGTACCGCTTGCACGCGTTCCCATCACGGAGCTTGCGGTTTCCGATAAAACGGAAGCGGCACCACACGCGCCTTGAGACGCCGGCCCCGGAGCTCCACCAGCAGCACGGTATCCGGCGCCGCCCATGCCGGCGGCACATAGGCCATGGCAATGTGCTTCTCCACCCAAATGCCCACACCGCCGGAGCTCACCCAGCCAATCGGCTGTTCGGGGGCGGTCCCGCCATTCGGGCCTGAAAGCGACCCGGAGATGTCCCCGGTGATGTCCCTGGCCATGCCTCCGGCGCCTGCCGTGGCGTTGTCCCCGGCCAGGCTTCCGGCGCCTGCCGTTCCCGCGTACACGGCACAGCCTTCCCGGGGAATGCCCCGCTCCACCATTTCCAGCCCCACACGCACGTGTTCGGTTCCCTGCGTCAATTGCTGCACCAGCGCCTCACGCCCCAAAAACTCCCCCTTCGAGGGTTTGATGAACCGGTCGAGCCCTGCCGCCACCGGCGAGAGGCTGTCTGTCAATTCATGGCCGTACAGGGGCAGCGCGCCCTCGAGCCGCAAGGTGTCCCGCGCGCCAAGCCCCACCGGCACCAGTCCGTATGACGCGCCGATGCGCAGGAACCGCTGCCACCAGTCGTCCGCTGTTTCCACGCTGTCCCCGCAGTGCAGATACAGCTCATATCCGTCACCGCCGGTGTAGCCGCTGCGCGACAACAGCGCGGTGAATCCCGAAAGCATGCCGGTCTGCCAGCCCATGAACGGCATCGCGGCCGGATTCCAGGAAGACAGCTCCGGCACCTGCTGCAGAATCCGCGGCGCGGCCGGCCCCTGAATGGCCAGCTGAATCCACTCCGGGGACTCATTTTTCAACAGCAGATGCTTGGGCATCAATGCCCGGATGTGCGCCTCATCCTTCTGGATGTTGCCCGCGTTCACCACCAGCAGCAGCTCCCGGTCAGACAGGGCATAGACAAACAGATCATCCACGGTGCCGCCATTGGCGTGACACATGGGCGAATAGGTGGCACGATGCCGGGACGGCGCGGCGATCGCGTTGGTCACGAGAGATTCCACAAAGGCAAACGCGCCTTCGCCCCGAACCCGCAGCTGGCCCATGTGGGAGACATCGAACAGACCGGCGGCTTCCCGCACCGCGCGATGCTCCCGTGGGATGTCGGTGTAGCGGATGGGCATCTCCCAGCCCGCGAATTCGTCCATCCAGGCCCCCATCGCCACATGCGTCCGCATCAGTGGGGTGTGCTTCACCATGGGAACTCCTTTCCGCCCGCAAAAAAGGGCAGGCAACAACGAGGCTGCCTGCCCTGTCTTGGACCTGAGAGATTCGCGTTCCAGCGAACGCTTGCTCCTTCGGTGCCGTCTCCGGCTCTTCAGGGAATTGTCCGATCGCGGTCCTGTTTCCTGAAAGGTTCATCCACAGGCCAGTCTACCTGCGCACTTGCTCCTTCGGCGATTGGGCGTGGCCCAATCCTCTTCCGCCATCCTCATCCGCAATATGCTTTTCCTGACATGCCGGGATTTCCCGACACCCCCATTATACGCGCATCTCCCGACGAGGGGAAGATCCCGCGGGCATCACCCGTTGAGGGCTATCTCGAGCACGTCGCGAACCACGTCGCGTGTTGCGGCGCCCTCATAAACTTTCTTGTCCCCGACATACCAGGTGGGAACCAGAAAATAGTCGTGGGCCTGCGCAATTGCGTACTGCTCGGCCTCGTCGATGACCTCGAGCGGGATGTCCCGGTACGCGGGGTTCTCCCGCATCCATTCGTCCATCCACCGCAATGCCTTTTTGCAATAGGGACAGCCGCGCAGAATAAACAGTTTCATTGGCTTCATGCGATTCCTCACTTGTCCGTTCAGTCCGGTTCCACCGGACTGGCGTTGCCGGTTTCGCCCGTGGTCCAGTGGTGCCGGCACAGGCTGATGTAGCGCTCGTTGCCGCCAAGGACAATCTGTTCGCCCTCCTTGATCACACGGCCATCCTGCAGCCGCGCGTTCATGATGGCCTTCTTGCCGCACCAGCAAATGGTCTTGACTTCCTCGATGGTGTCGGCCATCGCCAGCAGCCACTGGCTCCCCTCAAAAAGGTTGCCCATGAAATCCGCCCGCAGGCCATAGCAGATGACGGGGATGCGCCAGTCGTCCACCAGCTCCACCAGCTCGAGCACCTGTGATTTGGACAGGAACTGCGCCTCATCCACGATGAGGCAGTGCAGGGGGTCATGCGTCATGTAGGGCTTGAGCAGCGCCAGGATGGATCCGTCGCGTTCCACCAGCAGACAGGGGGAAGACAAGCCGGCCCGCGAACGGACCATGCCCGTGCCATCCCGGACATCGATGGCGGGTTTGAGCAGCAGCACCCGTTGCTGCCGTTCCTCATAATTGAACTTGACCATCAGCGCGTTGGCGGTCTTGGAGCTGTTCATGGCCCCATAGCGGAAATATAGCTTCGCCATGGCTTTTCTCTCCCAATTCTTGCTTGATGTACCGGAAAAACCGGTATTGATGTACCGGATAAGCCGGAATTGCGCTACGCCTGCCCGGCTTTGAAGATCCGGATTCCAGCAACGGCAACCATCCGCGACGGTTGTCATTTCCGGAACTCTTATTATACCAGAATTGACGTTTCCGACAAGAAAACATGCCCCGCGATTCTCTTTTCTTGGTCAGGATGGAGAAGCTTGTGCCGGCGCCGCCCGCACCGGCGTATTCATGTATACAATATTCTTTTCAGCATGATATGATTGGCATAGGCGACCGCCGCGGAAATAGCGTACGAGCCGGTGACAGGAGGGGTTTTCCCACACCCTCCACGATTCCCGACACGACCCGCGACGCACCGGAAGGAGTGTGTCATGCTCAAGCCCAAGCTCTTCACCGTCCTGAAATCCGGCTATACGAAGGAACAATTCCTCAAGGACATCATTGCCGGCATCATCGTCGGCATCATCGCCATTCCCCTCTCCATCGCGCTGGCCATCGCATCCGGCGTTTCTCCCGAAAAGGGCTTGTATACGGCCATTGTCGGCGGTTTTCTCATCTCCTTCTTCGGTGGCAGCCGCGTGCAGATCGGCGGACCCACCGGCGCCTTTGTGGTCATCCTCTACAAAATCATTCAGGATTACGGCTATGACGGTCTTGTCATCGCCTCGCTCATGGCCGGTGTGATGCTGATTGTGATGGGCCTGCTCAAATTCGGCAGCGCCATCAAGTTCATCCCCCAGCCCATCACCACCGGCTTCACCAGCGGCATCGCGCTGGTCATCTTCTCCCAGCAAATCAAGGATTTTCTGGGCCTTCAAATGGCACACAATCCATCCGAGTTCATTGAGCGGATCGTCGCCTACAGCGAGTCCATCGGCACGCTGCAGATCCCGAGCCTGGTCATCGGGCTGGTGGCGCTGGCCATTCTCATCGGCTGGCCCCATCTGAGCAAACGCATTCCTGGCGCGCTGGTGGCCATCATTGTCACCACACTGCTGACCCAGCTGCTCGACATCCCCGTGGAAACCATCGGCTCCCGATTTACGGATCTGAAGGCGGCCCTCCCCACGTTCCGCCTGCCCACCACAGACTGGGCCACAGTCCAATCGCTGATTCAGCCCGCCTTCACCATCGCCATTCTCGCCGGCATCGAATCCCTGCTATCCGCCGTGGTGTCCGACGGCATGATTGGTGGCAAGCACCGCTCCAACATGGAGCTGGTGGCCCAGGGCATCGGCAACATCGGCTCCGTGCTTTTTGGCGGTATTCCCGCCACCGGCGCCATCGCCAGAACCGCGGCGAATGTCCGCAACGGCGGCCGCACCCCGGTGGCCGGCATCATGCATTCCGTCACGGTACTGGCCATCATGATGATCCTCATGCCGCTCGCAAAGCTGATCCCCATGACCACACTGGCAGCCATCCTGATGATGGTGGCCTGGAACATGAGTGAAATCCGGGTCTTCAAAGGCTTGCTGAAAGCCCCGAAAGCGGACGTCGTGGTGCTGCTGCTCACCTTCGTCCTCACCGTGGTGCTCGATCTCGTGGTGGCCATCGAAGTGGGCATCGTGCTGGCCGCGTTCCTGTTCATGAAACGCATGGCGGACACCACGACCGTCACTTCCATCCGGGAACAGCTGCAGGACCAGCCTGATTTCGCGCTGGCCAATCCGGAGGGACTGGATCCCCGCATTCAAGTGTTCCAGATAGAAGGCCCCTTCTTCTTTGGCGCGGCGGACACCTTTGCCAACACCATCCAGGAGAACATCGCCCCCACCCGGGTGTTGATTCTGCGCTTCCGCAAGGTGCCGTTCATGGATGCCACCGCCTACCAGGCCCTGTACAAGGTTGCCCTCTACTGCCGCCGTCACCGTATCCTGCTGCTGCTCACCCATGTGCGCGAGCAGCCCATGGCACTGCTCGAGCGCAACGGCTTTGTGGATTTGGCGGGGCGTGAGAATTTCTTCGAGAACATCGACCTGGCCATGCCCCGCGCCAAGGCATATCTGGAGCTCCACGCGCAGTATGGCCACAACAAGAGCCGCACCAGGCATCCCGAAGCGCATGGATGAGGCGGCGGATGAAACGGCAGATGCCGTTCGCAACAGGTTGTAAAAAGGGGCTCCCTCCCGGGAACCCCTTTTTGTCGTTCATGACAACTATTTGTCGGAAGACACACGCACTGCCTTGCAGCGCCTGCCGTACACCACAGTGGCTGTCATGCCGGCAAGACCTGCCAGAATCAGCAGTCCGGAGAACAGCACGGTTTCATCATCCGTCTTGGGAATGACGGTTTCCCCGGCTGTTTCCACGAGGGTGAATCCGGCGGGCACCATCACCTTGTCAATGACATGAAGCACGCCGTTCCATGTGACAACAACGGAGTTCCTGTTCATCAAGACAAGATTCGAAGACAACGAGTTCCAGGCGTTCCTGGCAGAAATCAAATCACGCAACATGCATGCCGAAAACACTGACGCCGCCACCGATGCGCTGGTGACGGAAGAGAGCCGCATGCTCACCCTCGCAACCTGCTCACGCGTGCTGGAGGATGCCCGATTCGTGGTTCATGCGGTCCTTGTGGAATGATTTGCAATGAAAGCAGTCACACCCGTGCGTTCACAAACAGTCCGTAGTGGGCGGCCATGCTCTTTTTGTAGATGCTTCGGAACAAATCGGCGCCACCGTCCTCCATTACAAGCGGCGGAGCCCCCGTTTCCGGCCCCTCGCCGGGTTTGCCGGAGGTTGACCCATCCGCGCCGGGAGCACCGGTGGAAGCGGTGGCATCCGTTTCCCGGCCGGGATCCTCCACGGGCGTGATGGTGGTGATCCGCGCCTCGCCTCCCGCGACATAGACCCGCCCGCATTCCGGGCAGATGGCGGTTTTGAGGGTGACCGAGGCGACGATGCGCCCCCCCTTCTCATCGGCGCGGGCTTGCGCGATGGCCACATGCTCCTGTTCGTGCCCCATGACGGTGGCCGCCGCGACGGACGGATCGATTTTGCCGGGCGCCTTGAACGAAACGCCGGCATCCGTGGACACATCCTGGTAGGAGCGGCTGGCACAGGTGGCACACTCCGTCGGCGCGGCTGCACCGGTTTGCGTTGGACCCGCCTGCGCCACTCCGGTCTGAACGGCATCTGCAGGCACAACAGCATTGGGCCTCTCCATGGGAGAGATCCCCTTTTCCGGCACCGCCGCGTGGGCGCCATATGCCGCGGGGACCATCCCCGCCAGGCCATTGATTCCTGTCATGACTTCATGGTAATCCTATCCGTCCTTTTGTGCAAGCAGGTCGACTTCACGCCGGCGTTGCCAGGCGTTCTCCCGGTTTTTCAAAACGGCATGCATCACCACCATCAGCAGCACCACCGCGCCGCCTATCAACGCGAGCAGCCCCGGTGTCTCACCGGTGGCAAGGTACACCCAAACCGGGTTGAGGAGCGGTTCAAGCATGGTCAGCAGCACAATCTGCAGTGCGGGAACATGGCGGACGGCATAGGAATACAGCAGATACGAGAGGCCGAGTTGCACCAGCCCCAGCAGCACCAGGAACAGCAGTCCGCCCTGCGGCAGTGAAATGGAAAAGCCGATGGGCAGACAGATGACCGCGTTGAGCAGGTTGCCCAGAATCACCGATTCCATGGGCTTGGCATCCTTTTGGGCCCGCATGGACACCGCGAGTCCGGCGAAGCAGACCCCGCTGAGCAGCGCGAGAAAATCCCCAAACAGGTGGCCGCCGCCGATGCCCTCAAACACAAAAAGCACCAGTCCGCCCAGCACACCGAGCACACACAGCACATCCACCTTCGTCATGCGTTCCTTGAGCAGGAAATGCGCCATCAGGATGACGAAGATGGGCGCCGTGTACTGCAGCAAAATGGCATTGGCGGCCGTCGTGTTTTTGTTCGCGGCGGTAAACAGGATGGTCGTCAACGAATAGGAAAGCGTGCCCAGCACCATGGGCACCGACAGACGGAACCGGCACTGCCGTACAAACGGCAGGAACACGACCAGTGCAATGAGGCTTCTCGCGCCTGCTATCCCGAAGGCATTCCACTGCACACTCTTAATCAGCAGGCCACCGATGCTCCACAGCGCGGCGGTCACAATCAATGCCACAACAGCCATCATGCGTACCTGGTACCGCAAACTTCCTGTAACAGTACCGTCATCTTTCTGTCATATTTTATGTCACAACAGTTGTCAATTTCGGGGAATCATCTTTTCAGAGGGTTCGGAACCCACAGAACTTGTAGAGCATCAGGGATGCGGCGACGCCGGCGTTCAGCGAATCGCAGCGCCCCCGCATCGGAATGGCCACGGCATGGGCCGGGTGGGCCTGCCAGTCCGGATGGATGCCATAGCGCTCGTTGCCGATGACAATCGCCAGACGGCCGCCGGCAAACGTCGGTTGAACCCCTTCTTCGAGCACCGTACCATGCGGATCGGCGAGCACCAGAGAAAACCCCCGTGCTGTGAGCCAGTCGGCACAGGCAGGCACATCGCCGACATCCGCGAACGGGATGTCGAGCACAGCGCCCATACTGGCCTTGACCAACTCGGGATGGTTGGTCCTGGCACGCCGATTGCAGTAAATCACGGCATCCACGCCCGCCCCGTCACAGGTGCGGAAAATGGTGCCGATGTTGCCCGGGGTCTCCAATCCGTCCAGCACCGCGACAACCGCGTCTTCCCGTGTCAATGCGTCTTCCACCGCGGGTTCGGGAAACGCCGCCAGCAGCATCATGCCCTGGCAGCCATCCATCCGGGCCACGCTCTCCATGGTGCGGCGGGAGACAATCCAGACCGTCCCGGCCTGTCCGGCCAGCCGCATGCCCACGGATATTGCGCTGTCCGTGTGCACCAGCTCCGGAACCAGAAACAGTGACAGGTTTCGCACCCTCTCCACCCGGTCGGCCACCTGGCTGCACAGGCCAATGCCCTCGGCGGCAAACAGGCCGTCATCGGGTGCCTGGCCTGCCAAATGTGCGGAAAGCGCCTTCACGGTGGGATGGGATCTGGCCACATGAACCGTTTTCGACGCAAACGGGGTCAGCCAGTCCGGCAGCGTGGCACCTGCCGGTTCCACCGCACGCGGATGGCTGGAATGGTTCTGTTCTTTTGCGCTCTGCGAATGGGGTTTCATGGAAGACATCCTCCTGCGCTCCGGGGAGCCGCTGCGCTTCTCCCATCATACGCGCTGATGCGGCTCATCGGCAAGCGGAAACGGACATTGGAAACAGAAAGTGCTGCCCCTGCCCACCTCGGTTTGCAAGCGGGACACCTCGGCCGCCTCCTTGGCCTGCAGGGCATCCGTCCGCTGCCGTTCCGCGAGCACCCTGGATTTGTCGGCATGCCGGCTCTGCGCCTCCAGACCGGCCTGCGCCACCTGGACCAGATACATCAGCACGTAGCCGAACGCCTGACTCGTCAGGACATTGATGGTCCAGACATTCCGATATCCATGCACGGGCAAGGCACGCAGCACATTCGCGTACAGCAGCGCGCTGAAAGCTGCCATCAGGAACAGATGAAACATCGCAAAGCCGGCGGCAGGCTTTCTATCGAGCATGCAGCCCGCCAGCACAAGCACCCCCATCAGGATGGGAAGACCGGCGCCATTCGACCCGGTCGACATCAACAGCAGGAAGCCGTACACCTCCAGGAAAAGAAGGCAGATGATCATTCTCATCTCCAGGGACAGGCTTTTCCGCGTCAAGAGGATGGCCACGGGCACATAGATGATCATCTGCAAAACGGCTGCCAGCACACGCCCCTCACGCAGAAACTGCGCCGCACCAACGGCCAGCAGCACCGGCGTGACAAAGATCACGAAGGTGGCAAACACAAGGAACGTCAACTGGCGCCAGAAAGAGAGCCCATGCTGGTGTTCCAGGCTGTCTTCAGGCAGGAAAAAGAGCCTTCCGGACAGGTTGCTGTACCGTCGGGCCGTCATGATCCAACCGGAACTCTTGCCATGATGATTCATGCGATATCTCCAGGAAGGCACCTTCCATTTCAGGATCCCCTTGCGATGTCATTGCGGACCCCCAGGATCCCCTTGCGATGCAATTGCGGACCCCATGAAGTCCGGTTACCACTAAAAGGTTGATGCGAACCGTCATCCACGCAATCCATTCAATCCATCCAATCCATCCAATCCACGCAATCCATTCAATCCACGCAACCCTCTCAATCCACGCAATCCATTCAATCCACGCAACCCTCTCAATCCACCGCGTCGATCACCAGAACCCAATCCTCTCCGCGTCCCTGCATGGCGGGTCGGAAGGTTTGTGCCCCCGTGTTGTCAAATCGGCCAACCGCAGCCCATTCACCTGTCCGGGGATTGAACCAGGACACGTCGGCCGCATTCCCGGCAAGCACGTCCAGCGACACATGCACGGGAAGTCCCAGCGGCGTGTACACAAACGCGTACCGCTCACCCCGTGCGGCCTGCAGATGCCCCGCACCCTCATATTGGGTCAGAATCATCTCCTGCGCCGGAACCCGTTCGAGCAAGGGCCGGGAGAGCAGCAGCGCCTTGAGGTGCCGCATCTGTCCGGCACCGGGCCGCCGCAATGCCTGCTGCCAGGTCAACGGGAAATACGTCCGGGGTTCCCGATTCATGCACCAGACCCCGTGATGGCCGTACGTGACACCGAATCCACCCGCCAGCACGCTCCACCACACAGCCTGGCGCACATCCGCCGCGTCAAAGAAGCCGTTTTCCGGCTTGAACCCAACCGGGTGATCCTCATACCTCGGCTCGCCATCCAGCACCGGTTTGACGGGCTCGAGCCCATAGTCCTTTTCAAGGAACTGCCACGACGGCAGATGCTGCCGCCCGTGGCCGGTCTGCATCATGTTGAAATCGAGCCAGGGTTCGTCGTGGACATAATCGGAAGAGGATGATTCCCCGGAAGGATGCAGGGTCATGAGATGCGTCCCCCCATCTCCCTCACGCAGACCGGCGGCCATGCCGCTGATGATCTCGTGGTGCCGGCGCGTTTTCAATGGGCGGTCTCCCCCCAGCACCCAGATGATGTTGGGCCGGTTGCGATACCGCGCGCCCAACCACAGACCGTACGCATGGGCGTTTTGCGGCGTGAAGACATCCGGGCCCTTGCCCCACAGCACATGGTATTTGTCGCCCCAGGTGGGCAGCAGCGCGATGTACAGGCCCCTCTCCGCCGCCAACGCCAGCACCCGGTCCACATGGTCCCAGTAGCTGTCGCCATCGGTGTCCGGCATGGCGGGGTCGTACCTCCCTTCCGCATTCTGTTTCAACGGCAGCCGTCCAGCCGCGTTGGGCACGGTGAGACCGTCAAGTTCGGCCAGCGCGACCGCCTGGATGACCGTAAAGCCCTGTTCTGCCCTGCAGTCCAGGTAGGCCTCCGTTTCTTCCAGCGTCAAGGCGTGGAAGAGTTCCCATGCGGTATCGCCCAGCCAGAAAAACGGCGCCCCATCCGCCCGAACCAGATGACGATGGTTCCCGCTGACGCGCAAGGGACTTGGTGTCAGATACTGAACAGCAGGGTTTGCAGCCATGAGCGTTGTCCTCCCTTAATCCTGATTTGGCGTTTCAATGGCAACACGTTGCTGTCTTATTGTACAAGCCAACAGCCATTTCGTACATTGTTGACGCCATAAGCACGTGTTATGATGCAATATGGCACTTTTCCGGCAGCCCATGCCGCATCGTGATTGCCGACGCACAGCGGAGGCAACCCTGCAGGAGGACACTTCATGCACACACAAACGCAGACCCACGTCCCCATCCAGTCGGGATTCATCGACATGAGCCTCTTCAAGCGGCTCATGATGTTGGCCGCGCCGCTCGCGCTTCAGAACATCATCACCTTCTCCGTGGGGCTGGCAGACAACCTCATGGTGGGAAGTCTCGGCGAGGTGGCGCTGTCCGGCGTCTACGTGGCCAACCAGATTCAAAACCTGCTGAACATGCTGGTCATCGGACTGGCCTCGGCCATGATGGTGCTGGCCAACCAATACTGGGGCAAACGGGACGCGGTACGCGTCCGATCCATTGTTGGCATGACGCTGATTTTCGGCCTGTCTGTCAATGCCCTGATGTTCACCTGGGCCATGATCGATCCGATGGGCATATTACGCCTTTTCTCCAACGACGAGCGGGTGATGCCGGAGGCCATGCGCTACTATACGCTCATCCGCTGGTCCTACCTGTTCTACTGCGTCACCCAGGTGCTCATCGGCGCCATGCGGGTGGTGGAGCGCGTGAAGATTGGCATGTACCTGTCAATGGTCACCTTTGTGGTCAATGTGTTCCTCAACTGGGTGTTCATCTTCGGGAACCTTGGCGCGCCGGCGCTGGGGGTCCGCGGGGCCGCCATCGCCACGCTGACCGTGCGCATCATGGAGTGCATCATCATGACGCTCTACGTGCTGTTCATCGATGATCGTCTCCACATCAGGCTTTCCAACCTGTTCCATCTGGACATGGAACTACTGAAGCGGTATTTCCGATACGGTTTCCCCGTCATCCTCGGCGACATCACCTGGGGCATCAATCTGGCAGTCCAGGGCGGCATCATCGGCCACCTGGGCGCCACCGCCACGGCGGCCGTCAGCATTGCCAGCATCATCTTCCAGATGGTCGGCGTGCTGGTTTACGGCACGGCGGGGGCCACCGCCATCCTCATCGGTCAAACGGTCGGCTCCGGCAACATTCCGCTGGTGAAGCATTACACCAAACACCTGCAGCGCATTTATCTGGTGCTTGGGCTGCTGTCCGGCATCATCCTGTGGTTCGTGCGCGAACCGGTGCTGCTGCTGTACAACCTCTCCCCCGAGGCCAAGACCATGGCGCTGCGCATGATGGGCGTGCTGGCCGTCACCATTGTGGGCACCGCCTACCAGATGTCCGTACTGACCGGCATCGTCCGGGCCGGCGGCGCCACGCATTTCGTGCTGGTCAACGACCTCATCCACATCTGGGGATTTGTGATTCCCTCGGCGATGCTGGCCGCGTTCGTGTTCCACGCGGATCCCGTGCTGGTGTTCGCCCTCCTGAAGTCCGATCAAATCCTCAAATGCATCGTCGCCGTCATCAAGGTCAACCGGTTCAAGTGGATCAAGAACCTTACACACGCATGACGGTACCAGGTACCGTAACACGTTTGTAACAATTCAGGTCATTTCCGGAAGGCTTCCAGTTGATCAAAAAGGATCGGCAGTGGCCGGGAACGATAGGCCCAACCACCTGCGAATTGAACAAATAATGCAATTTCGAAAAAGCATTTTATTCTTTTTAGAATTTGCATTGTAATAGCAAATATATTTCAAAAATATTTGAAATATAACTGATAATTTGATAAAGTGAGTCTGTGTCAGACTCACTTTTGCGAGTTTTCTGAAATCCATCTCTTCCGGAGGAATGCATATGCAATCAAATGAACTCCTCGAAATAATCGATTTTGTCCAACGCATTCAGTCTGAAACAGATGGCATAGAAGTGAAAGCTGCCCATCAGGATTGTCCGAAACGACTGTACGATACCTTGTCCAGTTTCTCCAACAGGGAGGATGGCGGTGTGCTGCTTTTCGGGTTGGATGAATCACAATCCTTTCGAAAAGTTGGTGTCTATGACGCGCAGGACTTGATGCAAAAAATTGGCGAACAGTGCCTTCAGATGCAGCCCCAGGTACGTCCGCTGTTTACCATGGTTCAAGAGGCTGGCCTGACATTTGTCGGTGTGGAAATACCTCCGATAGACATCGCAGAACGCCCGTGCTATTACAAGGGGAAAGGCATTTTCAAAGGTTCCTACGTTCGTGTTGGCGATGCCGATCATCCGATGACGGATTATGAAATATACAGCTATGAAGCCTATCGAAAGAAATATGAGGATGACATACGGCCCGTATCGCGTGCGACGCTTCAAGATTTGAACAAGACACTTCTGGAAAGGTACATGCAAAAACTGAAAGAAGACAAACCCAATCTCTCACAGCTTTCTGAGGAACGTATTCAAGAACTGATGAGTATCACAAGGAACGGAAAAATCACACTTTCAGCGCTGCTTCTCTTTTGCTCCTTCCCTCAGGCATTTTTCCCACAGCTGGGCATCATCGCGACGGTGGTTCCAGGGCTGCAAATGGGTGAGGAAACAACGGACGGCATTCGATTCATCGACAACAAACGTATCGACGGCCCCCTTCCTCAGATGTTGGAAGACACGCTTGCCTTCGTTATGAAAAACATGCGACATGCCACACGAATCGACCCGATAACAGGCCTTCGCAATGACAAAACCGAATACCCAATGAAGGCAGTCAGAGAATGTGTTCTCAACGCGCTTGTTCACAGGGATTACAGTATTCATACCGAAGGAATGCCAATCCAACTTGTCATGTTCCAGAACCGTATCGAACTCATCAATCCTGGCGGTCTTTATGGTCGAATCAGCATCGATCAGTTGGGGAAAATTCAGGCAGACACAAGGAATCCCGTTCTGGCAAACGCAATGGAACTGATGGGTTTTGTAGAAAACCGCTATTCCGGCATTCCGACAATCCAACGGGAAATGCGTGTACACGGGCTCCCTGAGCCTCAGTTTTCTGAAATCCGCGGTTCTTTTTGTGTAAAGCTTTACAATGAGGCGAGCAACGCAAGCCCCAAGAGAGAGAGAACCACAGACGATCTTCTGGATTTCTGTCAAATCCCGAGGAACAGAAAAGAAATTGCAACCTTTCTGAATCTGACCTCCGTCACGTATGCCATTAAAAAATACGTCATGCCGCTTGTTGCGGCAGGGCATATACATCTCACGATACCTGACAAACCTGGAAGCGCGCATCAGCAATACGTGACCAACAAAGCGCATTGAAGGTCAGGACAGCACGCTCAAACCGAACGCGCTCCTACAGCGCTGCATCGAGTACACGCAAATAGGTCGCCTCGAATTTTGCATCATCCCCGGCCGAGCGTTTTTTGGTGCTGCCCGAGCGCCCGCCGGCCCGCCGCACCATGGCAGCCGCGTTGTCTGGCCAGCCGGACAATGATGTCCTTGACCGGGCAGGCGTCCGCGTCAACGAGTATCCGCATGGAGACCTCCCTTTCAGCCGATTTCCACTTCAACGGCAGCGGGAACCAGTCCCTCGCCGGTCACGGTCAATGTTGCTTTCCCCGCAGCACCGCCCAGTACCACCGCCGTTGCCAGTCCGCGCCAGGCTTTCCTGGTTGTCCCCACAAACGCTTCCTCGGAAGCGGGGTCGCCATTGCCGACGGCCAGCAGCTGTCCGGCACCGTGTACCGTGAAGTGCAACCGGTTTTCCGCCTGTGTGGCCAACCGGCCCTGTGCGTCCAGCAGTGCCACCTGCACAAAGGAGAGATCCCCCGCGCCATCATTCAATTGGGTCCTGTCCGCCGTCAACCGGATGGATGCCGCCGGGCCCGCTGTTTCCAACACGGTTCGCGCGGTTTCCACGCCGTCACAATAGGCCACGGCTTCCAGTTTTCCCGGCACATAAGTCACCTCGAACGAAGCCAGATGCTTGTGGGCCCTGCCAGCCGGCTTGCGGCCCAGTTCCTTGCCGTTGCACACCAACGCCACCTCATCGGCGGTGCTGTAGACATCCACCACACAAGGCTTCTCTTCCCAGCCCGCCCAGGTCCAGTTGGCGGACACCTCCGGCCAGCCCCAGGGAGACAAAATGGCTGTTTTCCCGTACCGCTCCGGGGCGTGCACGGCAATACAAGGCGCGGTGGCAATGCCCCACACGCAGTCGCGATAGTGGGACTGCGGCCGCTTGTTGCCGCAGATGTCGATATCCCCGCAATTGGCGTGATGCCAGGGGAACGGCATCAGGAACGGATCGCTCTCATGATGCTTCACATGGCCGATGCCGGCCTCACCCAGATAGTCGAGGCTGGTCCAGACAAAATCGCCGATGATGTTGGGATGGGCTTCCACTGCCGCCCAGTAGTCGAACGCGTCCTTCGGGAAGGTTTCCGTGCCGCAGATCACGCGCCCCGGATACATGTCCGCCGCCTGATCGTACCAGTGCAGCAGGTAGTTCCAGCCCACCACATCCAGCGGCGCCGAAAACCCGGCCGTCTTCTCCATGAACCGGGAACGGAAAAATTCCGGCGGATCCTCCGGCTTGCGCTCCTCCCACAGGTCGCACAAGGCGTTGGTGACCGGGCGCGTCTTGTCGAGCGAACGCACGATCTCCGCCATCTTCTCCGCCAGTTCCGCGGCATTCGAACGGCCGTCCCGCTCGATGATCT
>JAEWSN010000144.1 GCA_023459915.1 Bacillota bacterium | reverse complement strand
GACAATGCGCTGGAGGACGCTTCCCCCAAGGTCGTGCACGCAGGCGGGCAATGGGTCATCACCTGGTTGCAGGAGGGGAACCTCCAGTACCGATTGGGTCTGAACGGGGAAACAAGGGCAGCGGACGCGCTCCTGAACATTCAGGGGGATTATGATCTGGCGGTACAGCCCGGCGCGCGGCCATTGGTGGCGCTGACCTCCCTGCAGCCGGGAGCAGACAAGACCGTGGGCGTGTCCACCCATTTCCTCGACGTGGAGAGCGGTCTGTGGGGAGAAGGCGCAACCCTGGCAGCCGGTATTTCAACGGCAGAGGGAAACAAGCACGTCAAGACCATCAGTACGGACTTCACCGAAACAGGAGAACTGCACGTCGCGTTTGCGCAGGCGGATGTCATCACCGAAGCCGTCCCCGTGATGGTGGAGGGGGTTGAGCAGCTGGTTGAACAGCCGAGTGTCAGCGATCGGGTGGACATGAAGCTGCTGACCTACGCCTTGGTTCATGATGTTGCGCTTTCGGAAGACGAGGGCCTGCTGTTGTCGACCGAGTTCCCGCTTCCGGGCACGTTGACGACGGTCTACGCGACCGTAAGGAATGAGGGGGACTTCACGGAATCTGCGCGTGTGCTGCTCTATGATGGAAACCCTGACCAGGGGGGCGTATGCATCGCGGAAACGCCGGCCATCCGCATGGCTGCGCGCACAACGGAAGCGGTGGAGATTCCGTGGCTGGTTGGCCCGGAACAAAAAAACGGGTTTGACTTGTACGCAGTCGTCCTGCCGGAGGAAGGGAGCCGGGAAAGCAACGCCGTGAACAACACCCTTCGCCTGCAGGTTTTCATGTCCGACCTTTCCGTTGCGGGCTTGACCAGTGAGAATCAGATGAAGGATGTGCATCTCGTGACGCTGACCGTCGCGAACAGCGGCGGCAGGGCGTTGGAGGGTGCCCGGGTGTTCGTGGAGAACACCGGGGATGGCGCGGTGCTCGAATCGGCGACACTTGGCTGTCTGGAACCCGGAGAGCGGGCGGTGCTGACATACAGACTCACTTCTTCCGGGCTCGCAAGGGATCCTGAGGGTGCAATCCGGGTTCAGGCGCGCATTGTCCCGCCAACAGGGATGCAGGAGGCGTTTGCCGACAACAATGTCCGCAGCGTTGTGCTCGCCCCGTCGGCACTGACGGTGACAAGCCTGCACCCCGGTCCCGGAGAGAAACATGTCGCGCCGGACAGCACGCTGCGCCTCGATTTCAACATGAATGTTGAAGCAGGCGACGGGTATGACCACATCCGGCTCCTGGACGAGCATTTGAATGAGATGGCGCTGGACAAGCATCTGGAAACCAACACGCTTACACTCACGCCGCGGCAAAACATGGAACCCGGAACGGAATACACCCTCACCATCCCCGAGGACGCATTGGGCAATGCCTATGGGCATGTTCTGGCGCAAACGTTCCGGGTCACCTTCACCACAACGCCGCCCAATCCGGAGATCATCGCGGCCTATCCCGGGGAGTCCATGCTGAACACGCCATTGGACACCGAGCTGGTGCTGACCTTCAACCAACCCGTGCTGGCGGGACATGCGTATGACAGCATGATCCTGCGGGAGAATGGGAAACAACCCATTCCAGTGCGCGCGTCGCTCCATGGCAGCGCGATGACACTGGCGGTTGCCGGGCGGCTCAGTGAGGATACCCGGTACACCCTGGAGATACCCCGGAGCGCTGTACAGAACCAAAAGGGGGAGGTCATGGGCGCGGATTACCAGCTCTCCTTCACGACCGTTCCCCCACAGGAGGGGCAGGTGACGCCCGAACCAACCCCATCCGATTCCGACGACACCGGGGACACGCAAACCCAGGCCAGCATTGAGGTTGGTGGGGTGAGCAGAACGATGACCATTCAGCGTGTGGATGGACAGGCGGTGGTGAACCTCGGAACACTCGCAGTGGAGATTTTCCGGGGCGACAAGCCTGTGGCGCTGCAAATCCCCGGAATTGCGGGCGCGACAGCATACCTGCTCGAAATGCCGGCCGATGTGCTCGAAACAGCGGGACAGGCGTCCTTGACGGTGCACAGCGCGTTGGGCAGCGTCCGCGTTCCGGCGGGCATGCTCTCGACAATGGGAGATTTGAAGGGGAAAACCGTGGGCATCCTCATGGCCGCGATCAACCCGGCCACGCTGCCCACGGCGCTGCGCGAAGCCGTTGGGGACAGGCCGGTTCTCCGGATCACCGTGAGGATCAACGGCGGGGAAATTGCCTGGCACAACCCGCAAGCGCCGGTGTGGGTCTCCATTCCCTACACGCCCACACCTGGCGAGGCGGATCATCTCGAAAATCTGGTCATCTGGCATGTTGACGGGGACAATGGCCGTGAATCCGTCCCAAATGGCGGGTATGACGCGGCGGCGGGAGCGGTCACGTTCAAGACAACGCATCTGAGCCGGTTTGCGGTTGCCTGGCACAAGGTGGATTTTGTGGATGTCCCCGGGGACAGCTGGTACGCGAAGGCGGTGGCGTTTATCGCGGCCAGGGAAATCACGCTGGGGACCGGACCGGATACCTTCAGCCCGGACGCCAGGCTGACCAGGGGGCAGTTCATTGTGATGCTGATGCGGGCGTTGGGGATTGTGGCGGACGAAACCCTCGTGGACGAAACGCAGGCGGACGAAACACAGGCGGACAAAAAACAGGTGGATAACTTCTCTGATGCCGGGAACACCTACTACACCGGTTATCTGGCGGCCGCCAGGCGGCTGGGCATCACGGCGGGGGTTGGCAACAACCTGTTTGCGCCCGACAGGGAGATCACGCGGCAGGAAATGTTTGCGATGCTGTACCACGCGCTTCAGGTGATGGGGCCACTGCCCGGCGAAAAGACCGGCAACACGCTTGCGCCATGGCCCGAAGAAGCGGGCGTCGGCATGCCGACACATTTGTCCGGAGAAGACAAGGCCAACACGCTGACCCGTTTCCTGGATGGTGGCGGCATTGCCTCCTGGGCAGGAGATGCCATGGCGTATTTTGTGGACACCGGCGTTGTGGTTGGCAGCAAGAACAGGCTGATGCCCGGGGAAGCATCCACCCGGGCCCAGATGGCGCAAGTGCTGCAGCGGGTCCTTGCCGCAAGGTGAGGTTTGGCCGTTGGCCGGTTGACCCGGAAAACTTGGGATGATTGATTGGCCTGTTGCGTGACGATTGGCCTCCACAGAGTGACGAATGATTATTGTCACGAATGCCTGCGTTTTATAAGGTTGAGGAAACAAAGGTGTGGAGGTTCAATCTCGTGCAAAGAAGAATTTTGGTATTGGCGATGGCCATCATCTTTGTGTTGGCCGGTTTTTCCGCTTGTGGCAATACGAATACAACGCGTACGCCCACAGCCAGGGCGCAGGAAGCTGCCGGCGCGGCGCAAAGCGCGGATGAACCGGAATCGGATGCGGTTGCGTCGGGCGACACCAATTCCGGGTTGCTGCCGTGTGGCGAGGTCTTCACCTATGGCGATTTGCAGTATCATGTGCTCCGGGTCAAGGACGAGACAACAGGCGATGGCGAGCGGTTCCTGCTTGTCAAAATGGAAGTGTTCAACAATGGATCCAACGACGTCAATTTCTCCTCCCTGCTGAGCTTTGAGTTGACGGACAAGTCCGGCAGGGTCACCTATGCGCCGAGCCCCTTTGCCAGAACGGAGGGAAATCTTGATGGCACGCTCCTCGGCAATGGCAGGCTTGTCGGCGAGGTCGCGATCGAACTTGGAGACAGCACCGATCAAGAATTTGTGATGAACATCGCGCAGAATTTCGAGTACAAGCCGGCCTGGCAGATCACGGAAAATGACATTGGCATGACCTTTGCCGAAGTGTTTGAAAGCGTGGCCCCGAAAAGCGAATACACCGTGGGGATTCCGTTGGAAACAGAAAACCTGACGGTGCTTTTGAAAAGCGTCAGTTGGGAGGAAAGCGACAAGGAGGGGTTGAGCGTGCTGTTGTGCGAAATGGAATTGCGCAACAATTCGTCCAACTGGCTCGAGTTCATGCTCGGCATGGATTATGATGTCTATTCCGTCAATGGAAACAATTTGAAGGTGGCGGCCGGCCGGTTTGATTTTCCGTCCGAGGTGGAAGCGGAACAAACCGTTTCCGGGATTGCGTCGTTCTACTTTGAAACAGGCACGACGGATTTTTACATGACCGTTTCCTCCACAGCGGGTGGCCAGCAGCTGGTGGGCGATATGATGCAAAATGAAATCATCACATTCTCGCTCGGTTCCGACACCGAGGCGGCCGGTGCTGTGGACGCGGATGCGCCTGGTTCGGACATTGCACAAACCGATGCCGATGAAACCGACCTGGATGCGGTTGCCGATGCCGGCGAGCCGGCGTCCGGGTTGCCCGACCTGTACTACCTGGTTCCCGCTTTTCCAACCGAACTGTTGCCCATCTATCCGGAAGCCACGGTCATTGATTCCATGTACGATTATCGCGGCGGAACCGGTCAGGTGAGCAAGTATGAGGTCACCGCCGAGCTGTCGATGCCCGCGGTCAGCTATGAGGATGCGGTTGTGTTTTACAGCGGATACGGGTTCAAGAAGGAGACCTTGACAACCAATGATGGTCAGACTGAAGAAACACGTTTCACCGGCTCCCTCGACAAGTACACGGTTGAAATCCAACTGCTCAAGTTTCTCCACGAGGAACGTGACACGCTTGGCAGCATTGTGCTGAATTATTGACGGTACCTGGTACTGTAACATAAATGTAATATATTTAACCGGCAGAGTCCCTTGGGCGAAAGCGCAAGGGACCTTTTTTACACAATGATGACGGTACCTGGTACCGTCATCATTGTGATACGATGTAAACGGAAGAAAAAGACAAATGGTTGACAATGACAATTGATAATGGCGGGTGTGGACCTGCATATACCCACTTCGCGAATCCCGGCTTTGCGCAGACAGTCGTTCGGGGGTGAATCTGATGCGTTTCGGCAGAAAATTCAGAAGCTTGCTTGCTTTGATGCTGTGTGTGATGTTGGTCTTGTCGTCCATGCCGACATCGGTCTTCGCACAGGAGGTCCCGGAAGCGAACCCGCCCGCGGCCTTTACGGATGTTCAGGCGGATGACTGGTTCTTCGAGGCCGTCGAGTATGTCAGCCGCTTGAACCTCATGTACGGCACCAATGAGGCGGAGGGGTCATTCAGTCCCGCTTCGGGTCTGACCCGCGCCATGCTGGTGACCGTACTGCACCGGCATGCGGGCAGTCCGGTGGTGGCGCCACCGGCACAGCCGTTTGCAGACGTTCGGGAGACAGACTGGTTTGCCGCGGCGGTCAACTGGGCCGCAGAGAGCGGCATCACAGTTGGAACCGGGGAAAACCGGTTCAGCCCCAATCTCCCGGTTACCCGCGAACAGGCGGCTGTGTTCATCCATCGGTATGTGCATGAAGCGGAAGTTCCATGGCTGGAATCGGCAGATGAAGAAGCGTCCTTTGCTGACGAGGCGGACGTGTCCGAATGGGCGAGGGCGTCGGTGGCCTGGAGTCGGCGGCATGGTTTGTTCGTTGGCGGCCCGGGGAATCTGTTTTCGCCCACTGCGCCGATGACCCGCGGCGAAATCGCGGTGGTGGTG
>JAEWSN010000143.1 GCA_023459915.1 Bacillota bacterium | reverse complement strand
CCACCATTCTGGGGCATATCCAGCGCGGCGGCACACCCACCCTGCAGGATCGCGTCATGGGCAGCCGCATGGGGGTCTTTGCCATCGAGGCGCTCCACGCCGGCCGGTACAACCGCATTGTGGCGGTGCAGAACGGCAAGGTGGTGGATCTGGACATCACCGAGGCGCTGGCCATGAAGAAGAAAATGGATCAGGAGCTGGTGGACATCAGCCGCATTCTGGCACTGTGACGGCTGTGGAAGGAGGCGCAACATGGCCGAGGCATTGACGGCAAAGCAGGAGACGGGAGTGGTCCAGGGCGTCACCACCACCATGTTTCCCGTCCGATACGCGGAAACCGATCAAATGGGCGTTGTGCACCATTCCGTGTACGCCGTCTGGTTTGAGTGTGGTCGTACGGCCCATGTGGAGGCGTTTGGCTTCACCTACGCCGGACTTGAGGCGGAAGGGGCCTGGTTGCCGTTGCTCACGCTCACCTGCGCGTTCCACCGTCCCATGCTGTATGGACAAACGGCGTATGTCAAAACCCGGCTGATTCAGGCCGGAAAGACCCGCCTGTTGTTTGGCTACACGGTGCATGCGGAACCGAATGGGCCGATCTGTGTCAGTGGCACCACCGAGCACGCATGGACGGATCCCTCCCTGAAGCCTGTCAATTTGTCCAGACGTCATCCCGACCTGTTCACCAGACTGCAGCCCATGTACGCCTGCGCGACAGGGGATTGAGTTGCCTTGGCATGGATATCGAATCCACTGGAATTCAAGAATTCCTGCAGAACAACTCGCGGAAGCGAGTTGTTGCACTGGAATGATGGATTGGTTGATACAAGGGTTCGTGAGGGAAAGAGAGACGCGCCCATGCAACGTTTCATGCGATATGTGCCCAACACGCTGACCATCCTGCGGCTTGCGGCCGTGCCTTTCTTCATCTGGCTCATGCTTCGGGATCACATCACGGGAGCCATGTGGCTGTTTCTGGCCGCGGAGGCCACCGATGCGCTCGATGGATTCATCGCGCGCAAATACAATGTCATCACCACCTTCGGACGCATTGCGGATCCGGCCGCGGACAAGCTGATTCAGCTGGCGGCACTGTTTCTGCTCGGCATCAAGGATTTCATTCCCATCATCATCCCCTGGCTGTTTCTGCTCAAGGAGCTGGTGCTGCTTGTCGCCGGGATTTTCGCGATTCGAAGCCAAATGGACACCAGCGCGCGCTGGTATGGCAAGGTGGCTTCCGCCGCCTTGTTTGCCACCATCATGCTGACCTTTTTCCTGCGTGACAGTCTGCTGCCCACGATCCTGCTCTGGGCATGCGTGGCATTCACCCTGTTTGCGCTGGTGATGTACGGGCGCAACTATCTGGCCCACAGGAGAGAACATGGAAAACCTGCCACAAGAGGATAACCCGCTGGTGCGGACCGTGTCAGACCGGCCGCGCAAGGATGGTTTGCTTCATCTGTATACCGGCAACGGAAAGGGCAAAACCTCGGCGGCCGTTGGGCTGGCGCTTCGCATGGCCGGGCATGGACAGCGGGTGCTGTTCGCACAGTTTCTCAAGTCAGCGCCGTCCGGCGAAGTGACGGCATTTGAACGGTTCCGGGATCTGGTGGACGTGCGGCGGCCAACCATGCGGCACAAGGCCTTTCTGTGGCACCAGACGGATGCGCAGCGAGAGGAAACCGCCGCCGATTTGGTTGCCGGATGGCGGTTGTTGGGAAGGCTTTTGCAGGATGAGACCATCCGGCTGCTTGTATTCGATGAACTGCTGGATGTGATGCAGATGGGGATGATCCCCCAGGATGAGGTGCTGGGACAACTGGCTTCCAGACATCCCCACGCGGAAGTGGTGCTGACGGGGCGGGAAGCCTCCCCGGAATTGGTGGCTCAAGCGGATTATGTGACGGAAATGACCTTGCGCAGGCATCCTTACGAAAGAGGCATCCAGGCGAGGGCCGGGGTGGAATGGTAACAAATGGCAAGAGACAGGAAAGGACGCATCATGGGAAGACAGAACACGAGAAAGCTGAAGTTGGTTGCCGCGCTGGTGATGGCCGGCATGTTGTTTTTTGCCGCCTGCGGCACGGACGTGCCGCCGCAATCGCAGCCGGCAGCGTCCAATACAGCCGCGGCCACGGAACCGCCAGCCGCTTCGGCTGACAGCGGCGCGCCGGAGACCACGGCTTTGCCGGATGAACCGGCGCAGCCGCAGGATCCGGACAATGCATCGGATCCGGCAGATCCTGCAGAACCGGATGATGCAGCGAACCCGGATGATGCAGAAAACCCGTATGGTTCAGACAGCGCGGATGGTTCAGACAGCGCGGATGATCCGGAAAATGCAGATGATTCGGGCAGTTCGGCAGACACGGAGACAGGAGCGGGGGCATCCGAACGAACGGACTATGCCAATTATCTGCCCAATGAGATGGGACGGATCCCGGTGGTGATGTTCCATCGGTTTGTGGAATCGTTTGACGACGTGTCCGACAAATACTACACCAACACCTTCGCCCAGCTTGAAGGATTGCTGCAGACACTGTACCTGCGCAACTTCCGGCTTGTGTCCATGACCGATTTTCTGCGGGGACACATTGACATTCCCGCCGGCTGCAAGCCTGTGGTCTTCACGTTTGACGACGGAACACCCAGCCAGTTCAGCCTGCTCGAAGAGAACGGGGAACTTGTTGTCAACCCGCGTTCCGCGGTCGGCATCATGCTCGCGTTCGCACAGGCGCACCCGGACTTCGGCGTGGCCGGCACCTTCTACATGAACATGGATGTGAACTTCTTTGCCGGGGAAGGTTCCAAACAGGAGCGTCTGCAGACCCTGCTGGCGCTCGGGTACGACATCGGGACGCATACCTGGGGGCATGTCGACTTCACGAAGATGACCGATCCCGCCGCCATCCAGCAGGCCTTCGGGAAGAACCAGCAGGTGTTGACGGAGCTTCTCCCTGATTTTGAGTTCCGCACCCTGGCGCTGCCCTACGGCAGCCGCCCCAAGGACAAGAGCCTGCGCCCCTATCTGGGAGAGGGAGAATGGGAAGGCGTCCCCTATGCGCACGACGGCGCGTTTGCCGTCGGCGCGGGGCCCACCGTCCCCGTGTATCATGCCAAGTTCGATCCTTTGTATATCGCGCGTGTCCGGGCAACCGGAAAGGTGGCGGAAGAGGCGGATTTGGACTGGTGGCTGGAGAACGCGTCGGAAAAATCCTGGTATGTCAGCGACGGGAATCCGGGGAAAATTGTCTACCCGGCAGGCCAGGAGGAATGGCTGGTTCAGGCGCTGGCGGCAGACAGGGAACCTGTCTCCTATGACCCCGAAGCGGTACAGACAGCGGCCGATTGACGGTAATGCTTCCACTGTTGCGGCGGCGTCAAAATTTCTCCGAAACGGTCATAACTCCGACCGTTGTGAGAGAATGATTCAGGATGAAATTGTTATAGATATTCAACGGCCGGAGTCATAGCGCCGGAGATTGGACTTTTCCATCCCCCTGAAGTATAATTGATTCAGGCACAATCGCTGAAGGATCCTGCGTGGGGTCCTTCGCTTTTGTTGCATTTACCAACGGTGGTCCCAATTGGACCACGGGAGAGGAGGTGAATCCGGTGACAGCACATCCCAAACACATGGAGCATCCCATGACAGAGGCCGAAGTGCGGCACAAGGCGGTTCGCCTGGTGGTGGCGCACATGAAGAAAAAGGTGACGGGAGATTTCCCGGGCATCGAGTATCTGGCCGCCTGGCTCGACGAAATGGATGCCCTGCTGGCCCAGGAAGACTTTGACATCCGGGAATACCATCGGATGCGCAAGGATCTGAACAGTGTCATTGAAAGCACGCTGGACGAAGCAATGCGGACAAGCCTGCGCAACTCATGGTACAGCATGGGGAAGGCGCTCGAGAAAAAGGCCAAACCGTACTAGACGCTCCGGGGTGAAAACCGGAGCGTTTTTTGTATGGCGCAACACGGCCGATCCTGTGTGCCACAGAAAACGACAAAACGGGCACCGGATTCCCTCAGGGGAATCGGGTGCCCGTTTGCGTACCGCGTGGATGCGGCGGACATGCCGCATGTTCGGTCAGACGAGGCGTTTGCGGGCGCCCGCAATGGCAGCCGCCACCATGTCCGGGGACGGGCCGCCCACCACCTTGCGTTCACCCACACAGGTTTCCAGCGAGATGGCATCGTACACATCCTGTTCAATCAGCGCGGAGAAGGTCTTGAGGGTGTCGAGCGTCAAGTCCTCGATGGCGCAGCCCGCACCGATGCAGTGGGCCACCATCCGGCCGATGACCTCGTGGGATTCCCGGAACGGCATGCCTTTTTTCACCAGGTAATCCGCCATGTCCGTGGCGTTGGTGAAACCGCCGGCCGCCGCCTTTCGCATGGTGGCCTGCTTGACCCTCATGGTGGCGATCATGCGGGTGAAGATGGGCAGGCACCCCAGCACGGTGTCCACCGCGTCGAAAATGGCCTCCTTGTCCTCCTGCATGTCCTTGTTGTAGGCCAGGGGCAGTCCCTTCATCATCGCCAGCAGCCCCATGAGATCCCCGAACACCCGGCCGCTCTTGCCGCGGATGAGCTCGGCCGCATCCGGGTTCTTCTTTTGCGGCATGATGCTTGAACCGGTGGCATAGGCGTCGTCGAGCTCGATGAAGGCGAATTCCGCCGAGGACCACAGAATGATCTCCTCGCAGAAGCGGGAGAGATGAACCATGACGATGGACAGATCCGAGGCGAGTTCCAGCACGAAATCCCTGTCGGACACGCCATCGAGGCTGTTTTCCGTGATTGCGGGGAAGCCAAGGGTTTCGGCAACGGCTGCGCGATCGAGCGGATAGGTGGTTCCGGCCAGCGCGCCGGAACCCAGCGGCATCACGTCGAGGCGGCCGGCGCAGTCGGCCAGCCGCGCGCGATCCCTGCCGAACATCTGCACATAGGCCATCAGGTGGTGGGCCAGCGTGATGGGCTGGGCCCGCTGCAGATGGGTGTATCCCGGCATGATGGTGTTCAGATGGGATTCGGCGGTGTCGAGCAGCACGGTGAGCAGGTCTGCGAGCGCACTGTCCAACCGGACAATTTCATCCCGCAGGTACATCCGCAGATCCAGCGCCACCTGGTCGTTGCGGCTCCGACCGGTGTGCAACCGCTTTCCCACGTCTCCGATGCGCGCGATCAGCAGTGTTTCCACATTCATGTGGATGTCTTCGGCGGAAACGGAAAAGGCGACCTTGCCCGCCTCAATGTCCGAGAGGATTTCCGCGAGCGTCTGCTGAATCAGCAGCGCGTCGTCGGCAGGGATGATGCCCTGTTTGCCCAGCATGCCGGCATGGGCGATGCTGCCCTGGATGTCCTGCCGGTACATGCGGCTGTCGAAGTGGATGGAGGAGTGGAAGTCGTCCATCGCGGCGTCGGTGTTGCTCGAAAAACGCCCGCCCCAGAGCTTGCTCGATTCGTTGGCCATCGTAAGGTTCCTCCCCATGGTTCCGCCGGCGTGCGTTGCCGCCTGGGTTGTCATACAGGTTGCACGCGTGTGCCGTTTCTGTGAAAGAGCCGCACAGCCTGCTGGCCATGCGGCTCCATGAAAGCCGTTGCTGGTGGATTGATCAGCCGAGCGGCAGCCCGTTCTTCTTCTTCATGCCGGCCTGTACGGTCAGCGGCAGTCCGAAGAGATTGATGAAGCCTTCGGCGTCCTTCTGGTTGTAGACGGCGTCTTCCCCGAAGGTGCAGAGCGCCTCGTCGAACAGCGAGAAGGGGGAGGTGGTGCCGGCGGAAATGATGTTGCCCTTGTAGAGCTTCACGCGCACGGTACCGGTGACGGTTTTCTGGGTGCTGTCCACGAATGCGGAAAGTGCTTCCCGCAGCGGGCTGAACCACTGTCCGTAGTACACGATTTCGGCAAACCGCTGGGCCACCAGATCCTTGTAGTGGAGCGTGTCGCGGTCGATGGTCAGCAGCTCCAGGTCGCGGTGGGCGGCGTACAGGATGGTGCCGCCGGGTGTTTCGTACACGCCGCGGGATTTCATGCCCACCAGCCGGTTCTCCACGATGTCGATGTTGCCGACGCCGTTCTCGCCGCCGACCTTGTTCAGAAAGGTGAGCAGCTCGATGGGGCCCATTTTCTGGCCGTTGATGGATACCGGCACGCCCTGTTCGAAGCCGATTTCCACATAGGTTGCCTTGTCCGGCGCCTTTTCCGGCGTGACGGACAACTGGAGCAGCCGGTCATAGATGGGTTCGAGCGCGGGATCCTCCAGCTCGGAGCCCTCATGGCTGAGATGCCACAGGTTGCGATCCCGGCTGTAATTGTCCTTTTTCGAGACGGGAATGGGGATGTTGCGCTCGGTCGCGTAATCGATCGCGTCGTCGCGGGACTTGATGTCCCAGAGGCGCCAGGGAGCGATGATCTTGAGATCCGGCGCAAGCGCCTTCACGGTCAGCTCGAACCGCACCTGGTCGTTGCCCTTGCCGGTGGCACCGTGGGCGATGGCGGTGGCGCCTTCCTTGCGGGCGATTTCCACCATGCGCTTGGCGATGATGGGACGGGCAAAGGAGGTGCCCAAAAGGTACTTGCCCTCATAGGCCGCACCGGCCTTGAGGGTGGGCCAGATGTAGTCGGTGATGAAGACCTCGCGGAGATCCTCGATATAGATTTTGCTGGCGCCGGTCTTGATGGCTTTTTCGTTCAGCGGGGAGAGCTCCTCGCCCTGACCGACGTCGCCGGCCATCGCGATGACCTCGTAATCGTAGTTTTCCTTCAGCCACGGAATGATGATGGATGTGTCCAGGCCGCCTGAATAGGCGAGAATGACCTTTTCCTTTGCCATGACGCTCTCTCCAATCTGTGTTAAAATGAGGCACGGTGCCGGGCTGCCGTCATTGGCGGCATCGGCAGGTGTTTTGCATATTATACATTATACTGCATAAATATGCAACCAGTGAATGTATGCCGTGGACAAGCCTGCGGGCCGGCCCCGGACACACTGTCTTTATCATACCGGAACCGGGGGACGGAGGGCAAGGCATGATTGTGATGGGGATCGATCCGGGATTCGCGACCACCGGGTATGGCGTGGTCGACTATGTCGGCAACCATTTCAAGGTACTCGATTACGGCGTGATACGAACGGAAGCGGGCGAACCCTTTCCCGAACGGCTGCTGGTGCTGCATCAGCAGCTGAAGTCCCTGATGGAGGCCTGGCATCCGGAGGTGATGGCGGTGGAGGAGCTGTTCTTTGGGGCCAATGTCACCACGGGCATCAAGGTGGGGCACGCGCGCGGGGTGATTCTGCTGGCGGCCGCCACGGCGGGCATTCCGGTCTTCGAATACACCCCCATGCAGGTGAAGCTGGCAGTCGCCGGATATGGCGGCGCCAAAAAGCCGCAGGTGCAGCAGATGGTGAAGGTGCTGTTGAATCTGGAAACCATTCCGAAGCCCGACGACGCCGCCGACGCGCTGGCCGTGGCCATCTGCCAGTCGCATACGGGCATGCTGCGGGCACGGAATTGAAACAGGGTCAGTTCGCACGCACACGTTGAAACCGGTTCTTTCGCATGGGCAAAAATTGAAACAGGGTCATTCCTCACGCGCGCGGTCCTTGCGGTTCCGCGCCTTGTCCTGGTACATCAGGTCATCGAGTTTTTTCATGAACCCGTCCGCGCTCATGGCGTCCGCCGGATCATAGACGGCGTGGCCGATGCTGAAGGACAATTCATAATGCGGTGTTGTACCCTGCGGCTTTTCCGTCAGGCGTTTTTCCGAATTTCTGAACAGATTGAAGGCGGCGACGGCGCTTCTGATGCGCGCAACGGCGGTACTCAGGGCCACCGGATCCTGCGTGTTCAGCAGCACCACGAACTCATCCCCGCCATAGCGTGCGATGAAATCCTCCTTGCGCAACGCGGACTGCAGGACGTTGGCGGCCGACACCAGCGCCTCGTCCCCCGCGTCGTGTCCAAAGGTGTCATTGATGTGCTTGAATCCGTCCAGATCGATCATCATGGCCGAGAGCCCCTTGCCACTGCCGCCGGCCGTATTTCGAATGCGTTCGCGCAAGGTGGCCTCCAGCTTCTTGCGGTTGAAAATGCCGGTGAGATGGTCCGTGTGCAGGGTCTGGTTCTGAATCTGGAAAAAGATGACCAGGAGCGCGAAGGTGGTGCCGTGCACAATCAGGGACATGCCGTAGAGCAGGGTTTGCAGGGCAACCGCGGCCAACGGGGGAACCGGGAAGACCACAAGTGCCCAGAACGTGCGCTTTTCGAGCAGGTGGCGGTTTTTGATGATCAGCACGAGGGAGATGCCGACCAAAAAGGCGAACATGGTGAGGGAGAGAAAGAACAACGGCCCCCTGTGATACCTGTTTTGCGCGTCGATGGTGTAGAACCAGCCGGTGAAGAGGCCGGCAACGATCAGCGACAGATTCGCCAGGTACAACGGGACCAGAAAACGGAGCCATTTCCTTGTTCGCGACGCGTCACGATGAATCTGATCGTGAACGTACAGGACATACAGGGAGGGGATGACCGTGTTGAGCGCAAATTGCGTGAAATTGCCCAGACGCATCAAAAAGGCAAGCGTCGGGTCGGCGACACCCTCGAGCCAACCGATGAAATCGGCAACAGTCAAGGCGATGGATACCAGCACCATGGCCTGAAACAACTGGTTGGAGAGGGATCTGTGCCGTGTGTGCTGCCTGCTGTACAACAGGACAAACAGGAGGATCGTCAGCGAATAGATGTCGATGGCGGCATTGTATTTCAGGTACACGTGCGGCTCCTCTGCTGTATGGCGGCGGCGCTGTACTATCCGAAACGGTCATCAGTTCGGCAGTTCCTTGAATGCATCTGATATATCTTACCCGCTTTTTTGCCGTTTGCACACAGTTATTGAAAATTTGCCATGAACAGCCCATTTTCAGGCGTGTCACAGCCTGGCCGCAGCTTGACCGCAGCTTGACCGCAGCCTGTTTGAAAAATTCCCACAACCCTCTTGCAAAGCCGAACGGGACATGCTATACTGATTTTCGTCGTTGCCGATTGGTGTAACGGTAGCACGACTGACTCTGGCTCAGTTTGTTAGGGTTCAAATCCTTAATCGGCAGCCAAACTTTTCCGGTTGGCCAGAACCCGGAAGCAGAAGGAACATTTTCATCGTCAGGACAACTGATGTGGAAATGTTCTTTTTTTCGTGCATTTGGGCGCATGACGGCGCTATTTTTCCATATTCGACGCTTGCCGGTGCGCATCCCGTGGCTGGTTTCTGTATGCTTGCAATAGGGAAGTTGCATGTGTTTCACGGGACATGCGGATGGGGAGTTATGACAAATACGAGTTTGCCGTCTCGCAAGCGTATTATGAGCAGTGACCGGAGTTGCGCCAAATCGTGAGTGGACACTTCCGCGGCAGATGGATGCCGGTGTGGGTGAAACACCGGCAGGCACGCCTCAAGGGAACAAAAAGCACTGCCCTCGGAGGGCAGTGCTTTTTAGTTGTCTGGTCATCATGACGTCGTGTTGAATTGACGTGTAGGGGAGGCGTGCCGATCAGCAGACCTTGTACACCCAGCCAAAGGGATCGGCCTGTTCCTGGTACTGGATGCCGGTCATTTCATCATACAAGCGCTGGGACACGGCACCGATTTCACCGCCGCTGAGGGAGATGCAGCGATCTTTCCAGCAGAGCTCGCCGATGGGCGAGATGACGGCTGCCGTCCCGGTGCCGAACGCCTCCTTGAGCGTGCCATCCTGTGCCGACTGGAACACTTCCTCGATGGAGAGCTTGCGCTCCACCACCGTCAACCCCCAGGAACGGAGGAGCTCGATGGAGGACTTGCGGGTGATGCCGGGCAGGATGCTGCCGTTGAGCACCGGTGTGACCACCTCGTCGCCGATGACAAAGAAGACGTTCATGGTGCCGACTTCCTCGACATATTTGCGCTCGATGCCGTCGAGCCAGAGCACCTGGGTGTAGCCGTTCTGCTTGGCCACCACCTGGGCCTTGAGCGAGGCCGCGTAGTTGGCGGCTGCCTTGGCCTGTCCCAGTCCGCCGAGCACGGCGCGCACATATTCCGACTCCACCCAGATTTTCACCGGGTTGAGGCCTTCCTTGTAGTAGGCGCCCACGGGACCCGTGATGATGATGAACTGATAGGTGTTGGAGGGTCTGACCCCGAGGAAGGGATCGGTTGCGATGATGAACGGACGCACATACAGGGAGGTTCCCGGTTCGGAGGGCACCCAGTCGCGGTCGAGGGCCACCAGCTCGCGCATGGCCTCCAGGCAGAAGGCCTCGTCGACACGCGGAATGCACAACCGGTCACACGATTCGTTGAGCCGTTTCATGTTCTGGTCGGGGCGGAACATCACGATGTCATCCGTTTTGGTGCGATAGGCCTTCAGGCCCTCGAAGATGCTCTGGCCATAATGGAATGTCATCATGGACGGCTCGTAGGGCAACGCGCCATAGGGGACGATGCGCGCGTCGTGCCAGCCCTTTCCCTCGGTGTAGTCCAGAATGAACATGTGGTCTGAGAAGTGCATGCCGAAGCCCAGATTGTCCTGCGGGGGCTTCTGCTTGGGCGCGGTGGTCTTTTCGATCCGAATGTCCATGATGCTGCTCCTTTTCTGATGCCGCAAAGGGTGCTTTCGGCGCGGGGCCGCGTGTCCCTTGCCCCGCGTGGCGCACAGCCGTGACGCAGGATTTGGTTGGGAATCCTTCAGTTTTCTCTTATCTTACACCGGCGCGCGGGTGTCCGCAACAGCCCCGTGCCCGTGGACGGGGCTGAAATGGTTGTGGCCATTCACCGGCCGGCGTTATACAATGGATGATGTGTGCGGCATGATGTCCGCGCCATGGAAAGGAAACCAGATGATCCAGGTTCGTGATCTGTCCTTCGCCTATCCACAGAAAGAGATCTTCAAGGGCGTATCCTTCACCCTGAAGGAAGGGCAGCATTGTGCCTTCATCGGTGCCAGCGGCAGCGGCAAGACCACGCTGCTGCGCCTGCTGATGGATTCGGAGCGGTATACCTACGAGGGCTCGGTTCAAATGGACAGCCGGGTGCGGATTGGTCATGTCAGCCAGTTCCCGCAGCGCGGGGAGGCGCAGGCGCTGTCTGTTCACGCATATCTTGCCGAACCTCACGACCGGCTGCAGGAGCGAATTGCCGGTCTCTGCACCGACATGGAGACCGCGGCGGACAATCCGGAGACACTCGAAAAGCTCCTGATCACCTATCAGGAGGCCATGGATGCGTATGACGCGCTCGGCGGGGACGACTTCGAGGCAAGATGCAGCCGTCAGCTGGGATTGGCGGGCCTGGACAAACACGCGGCATTGCCGGTTTCCGCGTTGAGCGGCGGGGAGTTCAAGCTTGTCCAGGTGATGCGTGAAATGCTGGTTCGCCCGGATCTGCTGATCATGGACGAACCGGATGCCTTTCTGGATTTTGACAACCTGCGCGCGCTGAGAAACCTGATCTATGCCTACAAGGGCACGCTGCTGGTCATCACGCACAACCGCTACCTGCTCAACCACTGCTTCAACAAGCTGCTGCATCTGGAGAACATGGAGCTGCAGGAGTTTGACGGCACCTTCATCGACTACCGGTTCTCCCTGCTCATGACCAAGATAGAAATGCGGGAGCTCCAACTCGCGGATGACGCGGAGATTGCCAGAAACGAGATTCTGATTGAAAAGTTCCGCAAAATCGCGACGCTGACCGACGAGGAATCCGCCGGCCGCAAGCTCAAGGCGCGGGTGAAGGTGCAGGATCGTCTCCAGGCGCGTCGCATCAAGGCTCCCTTTGTGGCGATTCGCCAGCCGAACATCCGCTTTCACACGGACGAGGCGGGCGAGGCGCACTTCGCGCTCAGTGTCCGCGGCTATTCCGCGGCTTATGATGTCAAACTGTTCGAGGATGTCCATTTCGAGATCGGGCCGTCCCAGAAGATTGCGCTCATCGGGGCCAATGGCGTCGGCAAGACCACGCTGCTGCGCGATATCTGGCTGAACAACCAGGACACCATCGTTGTCCACCCACACCTGAAAATGGCCTATCTCTCGCAGCATCAGAATGAAACGCTCGACGAGGCGCAGACCATTGTGGAAATGTTCATGAACGCCGGCTTCCGGAACCGGGAGGAGATCGGGGAATACCTGTGTTCCTACGGGTTCGAGGGAGAGGCGCTTGACCAGCGGGTCTCCAACTTCTCCGGCGGTGAGCGCAACCTGCTGCAGCTGGCCAGAATCAGTGCCGGAAAGGCCGGTCTGCTGCTGCTGGACGAACCGACCAGCCATCTGGACACCTACGCGCAGGTCGCGCTGGAAAAAGCCATCCAGCAGTACGGGGGCGCCGTGCTGATGGTCTCCCATGATTTTTACGCCATCGCAAACTGCATGGACGCCGTGCTCTTCATCGAAAACCGCACCATTCGGCGGATGAGCATCCGGAAATTCCGCAAGCTGGTCTACGCCGGCCACGAGGACATGGACGTGCTGATGCTGGAACAGCGGAAGAAGACGCTCGAGGCGGGGATTGAACATGCCCTGCAAAAAGGGGATACTGAACAGGCGAGGGCGCTCTCCGAAACGCTGGCCCCGCTGGTGGAGGCGCTCAAACGCGCATTTTCGCAAAACAGACAATGAGTCAGGACAAGGGAGGAGAGATGGGAAAAGGCATTCGCCCCGACTGGTATGTGGAGTCCCTGTTCACCATATCGCCCGAAGCGTTCAAGGCGCATGGCGTGACAGGTCTGCTGCTCGACATCGACAACACGCTGGTGCCCAACCACGTCCCGGACGCGGACGAGCGGGTCATCACGTTCATCAGCCGCATGCAGGCGGCCGGTATCCGGCTGGCCATCCTTTCAAATGCAAGTGCGCACCGCAAGACGCTGTTCAACCGTCCACTCGGGTTGCCGGTGGTCTCCCGCGCGCTCAAACCGTTCCGCAAGGGATATCTTGAGGGGCTGTCCCTGCTTTCACTGCCGCCGGAGGCGGTGGCCATGGTGGGGGATCAGCTGTTCACCGACATCTGGGGCGCGAACGCGGCCGGCATCCGCAGTCTGCTGGTGATGCCCATGAACAGGTCGGAGCCCTGGTATGTCCGGCTCAAGCGGCTGCTCGAGCGGATGGTGATGGGGGGGATGAAGCCGTCGCCGTCCCTGCACGAACCGCAGGCATGAGGATTTGGCCGTTTTTGACGGTTCCGGCGTGGTATAATCAATTGAGATCCGCTTGCTGATTCGGTCCGGACCAACACATGCAGGGCGTGGAGGCACGCGCGGGAGGAAAACATGATTCACCAGCTGAGCAATTACATGGAAGAAATTGTGTTCGACATGGTCGACGACATCCTGTCCGACATGAACGTCTGCAACTGTGAGCGGTGTCGGGTCGATGTGGCCGCCAAGGCGCTCAACGATTTGCCGCCGCAGTACATCGTCACCCGCAAGGGCGAGGTGTACAGCAAAATCAACAACCTGCGCGCGCAATTCGAGGTGGATGTCATCGCCGCCATCACCAAGGCGGCCATCCTGGTCAAGCGCAACCCCAACCACGACGCACCAAGGGAAGACTGAAAACACGCCCTTGGCAGTCCGTGATACCTGTGCTATACTGTTACAGGTTTTCACCCAATACGCACGTCGTCCATTCCCCCGGCCTGTTCCCGCGAATTCCACGGGTGCCGGTGGGGAGCAAAAGACGGCGGAGGCAAAAACAAGGAGGCAAACATGTCCGTCATTTCAATGAAACAACTGCTCGAAGCAGGTGTCCATTTTGGACACCAGACACGCCGCTGGAATCCGAAGATGGCCGAGTACATCTTCACCGAACGCAACGGCATCTACATCATCGACCTGCAGAAGACCGTCAAGAAAATCGATGAAGCGTACTATTTCGTGCGCGACATGGTGATGGAAGGCGGCTCCGTGCTGTTTGTCGGCACCAAGAAGCAGGCCCAGGACGCCATCCGCGAGGAAGCGCTCCGCTGTGGCATGTACTTCGTCAACAACCGCTGGCTGGGCGGCATGCTCACCAACTTCAAGACCATCCGCCGCGGCATCGACCGGCTCAACGAAATCAAGAAGATGGAAGCCGACGGTACCTTTGAAGTGCTGCCGAAGAAGGAAGTCTCCAAGCTCAAGCTCGAGATGGAAAAGCTCGACAAGAACCTTGGCGGCATCACGGAAATGAAGAAGCAGCCCTTCGTCCTGTTCATCGTGGACCCGAAGAAGGAGCACAACGCCATCCTCGAAGCGCGCAAACTGGGTATTCCGATTGTCGCCATCGTGGACACCAACTGTGATCCCGATGAAGTCGACTATGTCATCCCCGGCAACGACGACGCCATCCGTGCCGTCAAGCTCATTTCCGGCAAAATCGCCGACGCCGTCATCGAAGCCCGCCAGGGTGAGATGGGTTCCGGTGCCCAGGAGGATGTCGTGGAAACCGTTGATGTCGAGGATCCCGACGCGAAGCCCGAAATGGCCGAGGAAGCCGAAGTGACTGCAAAGCCCGAAGTGGCCGTGGAAGCCGAAGTGGCTGTAAAGCCCGAAGTGGCCGCCGCTCCGGAAGCGTAATCCCCATCCAATCCGAACAAACCTGGCAAGGAGGACACAACAAACATGGAAATCACAGCAGCAATGGTCAAGGAATTGCGTGAATCCACCGGTGCCGGCATGATGGACTGCAAGAAGGCACTCGTGGAAACCGATGGCAATATGGAAAAGGCCGTGGAGGCCCTGCGCAAGAAGGGTCTTGCCACCGCCGCGAAAAAAGCGGGCCGCATCGCGTCCGAAGGCCTCGTGGAAGCCTACATCCATGGCGGCGGCCGCATCGGCGTCATGGTTGAGGTGAACATCGAGACGGACTTCGCCGCCAAGAACCAGGACTTCAAGGATTTCTGCCACGACGTCGCCATGCAGATCGCGGCCCACAGCCCGCTGTATGTCCGCCGCGAGGAAGTGCCGGCCGAGGTCATCGCGAAGGAACGTGAAATCCTCAAGGCGCAAGCCGTCAAGGAAGGCAAGCCCGAAGCCATCGCCGAAAAGATGGTCAACGGCCGCATCGAGAAGTATTACGCCGAGGTCTGCCTGCTTGAGCAAGCCTTCATCAAGGATCCCGACAAGACGGTGGAGCAGGTGCTCAAGGAAAAAATCGCCCTCATCGGCGAGAACATGAACATCCGCCGCTTCGTGCGCTTCGAGCGTGGCGAGGGCCTCGAGAAGAAGGAAGAGAACTTCGCCGAGGAAGTGGCCAAGCAAATAAAGTAAGACGCAAGCAAGACGCCGGGATACATTCCCTGCGCGAAACATCACAGAATGACTTGACAGTATGGGGGACATATTGGTATGAACAATATCAATATGTCCCTTTTACGAGCCACAGTTCAAGCAAAACCCGCAACGGAGGACGTCAGGACATCACCGGAGACGGCGGCGGCAACGTCGCAAGCCATGCAGGAGGCATTGATGGAGCTCAACTACAAGCGAATTATGCTGAAAATCAGTGGGGAAGCCCTTGCGGCCGGGAAGGGAACGGGCATCGACGAAGGCATCCTGTCCGACATTTCAGACAGGGTGAAGAAGGTTTGGGAAATGGGCATCCAGATCGGCATCGTCGTCGGCGGCGGTAATTTCTGGCGTGGCCGCAGCTCCCAGAGCATGGACCGGACCACGGCGGACCACATGGGGATGCTCGCGACCGTCATCAACTCGCTTGCACTGCAGGACGCGCTCGAGGCCAAGGGCGTTCCCACCCGGGTGCAGACCGCCCTCGACATGCCGCGGGTGGCCGAGCCCTACATCCGCCGACGCGCGGTACATCATCTGGAAAAGAATCTGGTGGTCATTTTCGCCTGCGGAACAGGCAACCCGTTCTTCTCCACGGATACCGCGGCCGTGCTGCGCGCGGCGGAAATCGAGGCCGAGGTCATCCTGCTGGCCAAGAACGTCGATGCCGTCTATGACAGCGATCCAAAACAGAATCCGGAAGCCGTGCGGTTCGAGCGCATCAGTTATCAGGAAGTGCTGGCACGCCAGCTTGGCGTCATGGATTCCACCGCCACATCCTTGTGCATGGACAACAACATTCCCATCCTGGTGTTCAGCATCAAGGATCCCGACAACATATTGCGTGCGTTGAGCGGTGAAAATGTGGGAACATTCATAGCCAGGGAGGTATGATCAAATGGCAGACTATCAGACGGAACTCAGTGCAAGAATGGACAAGACCATCCATGTGCTGCGGGAGGAGCTCGCGGGCGTCCGGGCCGGACGGGCCAACCCGCACCTGCTCGACAAAATCACCGTGATGTATTACGGCGCGCCCACCCCCATCCAGCAGGTTGCCAACATCAGCGTGCCGGAAGCCAGGCAGATTGTCATCCAGCCGTGGGAACCCAAGACCGTGAACGACGTTGTGAAGGCCATCCAGATGTCCGATCTGGGCTTGAACCCCAACAATGACGGAAAGGTCATCCGGCTCATCTTCCCGCCGCTCACCGAAGAACGCCGCCACGATCTGGTCAGGGACGTCAAGAAGCTTGGCGAGCGTGACAAGGTGGCCCTGCGGCAAATCCGCCGCGATGCCATTGAGCAGTTGAAAAAGCAGGAGAAGGCCAAGGAACTGACCGAGGATGATCTCAAGGACGCGGAAAAAGAGGTGCAGACCATCACCGACAAGTATGTGGCCCTTGTGGAAAAGATTCTCGAGGAGAAGATTGAGGAGATCATGGAGGTGTGATGGACGCGTCGCGCTATACGCCTTATCTGGGGACGCGCTGGTCTGAATCCGGCGCGTCCCTTTTGCAATTGCTGGGCCCGGAGACGGAAGTCAGGGTCACCGCGCCGCCGCGTGAGACCGCGGTTCTGGGAGAGACCTCGCGCGTGTTGCGCGTCTCCCTGGAGAACGATCATTATGTGGTGCTGTTGAGCCACCGCTGAGTGCCGTGGCACGGCCGGGCAGGCGGGATCAGACCCCATGGAGTCTGACCCACCTGTCGCCATGTGCCACCCGATGCGCTCCGGAAGACCTTTTTGGGGATTTGACGTACGTTGGGCGAATGGATATGATGAATGCGGCGGTATGTCGGGGATACCGGCTCCTGCCGTCGAATCGATCCGGATGTGGAGGTTCACATGGGTATTCTCGATTTCATCAAAGGCCAGTTTATCGACGTCATCGATTGTTTTGAGGAATCCGACGACAATATGTTCTGGCGATTTCCCATGAACGGCAAGGATATCATGATGGGTGCCCAGCTGGTGGTGCGCCCCGCCCAGATGGCCGTGTTTGTCAACGAGGGCCAGGTGGCCGACGTGTTCACGCCCGGCACCTATACGCTCAACACCCAGAACATGCCGCTGCTGACCAAGCTCAAATCCTGGAAATACGGATTTGAAAGCCCGTTCAAGGCGGATGTGTTCTATGTGACCACCCGGCAGTTCACCGAACAGCGGTGGGGAACCCCGTCCCCGTTGGCCATCAACGACCCGGAATTCGGCGGCAGAATCCTGATTCAGAGCCGCGGCCAGTTTGCCTACCGCGTGGCGGATCCCACCCGGTTCCTCGAGGAGTACGCCGGTACGCGTGATGTCTGCACCACGGACATGCTGCTGGGGTATCTGCGCGGCTTCATCGTGCAGTACCTGCGCGACGGCATCATGGAATCCGGCATGGGCTACACCAAGCTGAACACCCAGCTCATCGAGTTCTCCGACACCATCATGAAGTCGCTGGCCGCCAAGTTCACGGCGGTTGGGTTGGAACTCACCAGCTTTGTCATCGCTGAAATGGAGCTGCCGGAGAATTTGCGCGACGCCATCGGCAAGGGCGCGGAAGTCAATCTCATGGGCGGACTCAACACGGTCACCACGCTGGGCATGGTCGACGCCATGAAAACCGGCGCCGCCAATCCCGGAAACCCCATGGCCTCCATGGGCAGCGGCATGGCCATGGCCGGCATGATGGGCCAGATGATGGGCCAGATGGGGCAGAACATGGGCGCCGGCATGCCCGGAAACCAGCAGGGCAACCAACAGGGCAACCAGGGCGGAAACCCTGCTGGCGGGGCGGGTGCCGGCACGGGCGCCACCTGCGCTTTCTGTGGCGCAGGCATGGCCGCGAACGCGAAATTCTGCCCCGAGTGCGGCAAGCCCGCCGCCACCGCCGCCACGGGAACTCCTTGTGCCGCCTGTGGCGCCATGGTGCCGGCAGGCGCGAAGTTCTGTCCGGAATGCGGCAAGCCAACCGCCGTCACCTGTGCCAAATGCGGCACCCCTTTGGCCGCGGGCGCCAAATTCTGCCCGGAATGCGGCGCGAAGCAATAACCGCTGGAGGGAAACATGAGCCAGCCTGCCGATGTGAAAACATTTCCATGCTCGGGCTGCGGCAGCATGCTCGAATACGATCCCGGAAAAGGGCTGCTGGTCTGTCCGTCGTGTGGTAATGAGGTGCCCATTCCCACGGATCATGCCGCGGTGATTCTGGAGTACCCGCTGTCCCAGGCCGAACAGATGGCGCCCACCGACTGGGAGTCCGCCACCACCACTGTCACCTGCTCCGGCTGCGGAACAAAAACCGTGGTGCCGGCGGACAGCGGTACCGCGGAGTGCCCTTTCTGCGGTTCCAAGGCGTTGGTGCGCGACGACAGCGCAAAGACCATCCGGCCCGAGTCGCTGATTCCATTCAAGGTGGACAAAAAGGGAGCCATGGGCCTGTTTCAGACCTGGATCTCCAAGAAGTGGTTCGCACCGAAGGCCGCGCGCCAAATCAAACGCGCCGACAAGCTCCATGGGGTCTATGTGCCCTACTGGACGTTTGACAGCCAAACCGACTACAACTGGAGCGCGGAAGCCGGCACCCACTATTATGTGACGGAATGGCGGACCGTGACGGGGCCCGACGGCAAACCCCGGCGCGAGTCGGTGCAGGTTCGCAGAACCAGCTGGCGTCCGGTGTTCGGCCACGGGAACCGTTTTTTTGACGATGTCCCGGTCAATGCGTCCGAGCATGAAAGCAGACACCACATGGAACGGCTCGAATTCTCTTTTGAGCAGCTGGTTCCATACCGGCCGGAATACCTGCTTGGCTTTCTGGCCGAACGCTATTCGGTGGATGTCTCCGCCGGGTTCGACCAGGCCTGCGAGGTGATGCGCGACGCGCTGCGGCAGGATGTGCGCGCGGGCATTGTTGCCGACGAGGTACGCAATGTCCGGGTGGATGCCCGTTTTCTGGATGTCCGGTTCAAGCATCTGCTCGCGCCGATCTGGATTTCCTCGTTTGCTTTTGGCAAGAAGACCTATCGGTTCGTCATCAATGGACAGAATGGCAAGGTGGCGGGCGCGTACCCCGTATCCCCCTGGAAGGTGCTGCTGGTGGTGCTGCTGGTGCTTGCCGCGGTGGCGGGGGCCGTCTTTCTGTTTCAGCGCTACGGGTGACTGCGCGAATGGGCCGGCGCGGCTGATCGCGCCGGCACCCACAAGGGTCGCATGCCGTCATCCAGATGGGGAACGGGGTGCGCCACCTGCCACAACATGTCGCACCCAGGCGATGGAAGGACAATCTCATGTGTGGTCGGTTCTATGTCTCGGAAGCGGAATTGGATGATTTCGCCGCATTGGTCGAAGGCATTGAGAAGGATTTGCTCAAGCCCCGCCCCAATCCGGACGGCACGG